>CP043652.1:612563-918845 GCA_014218215.1 Geodermatophilaceae bacterium NBWT11 | reverse complement strand
ACCCGAGGCCTCGGCCGCGTCGATCATCCGGACGGCGATGCGGTCCTTGACCGAGCCGCCGGGGTTGACGTACTCGACCTTCGCCAGCACGAGGGGGGCGTCGGGGCCCAGGTGGTCGGTGACCTTGGTCAGTCGGACGAGCGGGGTGTTCCCGATCAGGTCGACGACGGACTCGGCGTACTGCACGGGAGGTCCTCCAGCGTGGGGGTGGGGCGGCCGGGGTCCCCGGTCCCTGCCGACGATCCCACGTGTCGGGCCACCCCTGGCAGGGCAGGGCCCGGGCATGACCGATCACACCCAGCCCACCGCCGCTCTCCCCGGGGGTGGCGCGATGCCGCTGCTCGGTTTCGGCACCTGGCAGATCACCGGCAGCGCCTGCACCGACGCCGTCCGGGCCGCCCTGGAGGCCGGCTACCGGCACCTGGACACCGCCACGATGTACCGCAACGAGGCCGAGGTCGGCCGCGCGCTGGCCGAGTCCGGCGTCGCCCGGGACGAGGTCTTCCTGACCACCAAGCTGCCGCCGGACCGGGCCGACGCCGCGCAGGCCACCCTGGACGCCTCGTTGGCCGCGCTGGGCGTCGAGGCCCTCGACCTGTGGCTCGTGCACTGGTCCACGGGCGGGGACGACGTCGCCGTGTGGCGGGAGTTCGTCGCCGCCCGGGACGCCGGTCGGACCCGCGACATCGGGGTCAGCAACTTCACCCTGGCGATGCTCGACGAGCTGGCCGAGGCCACCGGGGTGATGCCGGCGGTCAACCAGGTCCGCTGGGCGCCCTCGCTCTTCGACGCCGACGTGCTCGAGGGCCACCGGCAGCGCGGGGTGGTGCTGGAGGGCTACAGCCCGTTCAAGAGCACCGACCTCGCCGACCCGGTGCTCACCGGGATCGCCGACGCGCACGGGGTGAGCTCTGCCCAGGTGGTGCTGCGCTGGCACCTGGACCACGGCGTCGTCGTCATCCCCAAGTCGGTCACCCCGGCGCGGATCAGCGCCAACGCCGACGTCCTCGGGTTCGCCCTCACCGACGCCGAGCGGGACGCCGTGGACGAGCTGTCCCGTGGCTGACACCGCCGGGCAGGCGCAGGATCGGGGCATGACCGCACCGATCGCACGACGCAGGCTGGGCGAGCTCGAGGTCTCCGCGCAGGGGCTGGGCTGCATGGGGATGAGCCAGTCCTACGGGGCCGCCGACCGCGACGAGTCCCTCGCCGTCCTGGACCGCGCGCTGGACCTGGGCATCACCTTCTGGGACACCTCGGACGTCTACGGGGACGGGCACAACGAGGAGCTGCTCGCCGAGCGGCTGCGCACCCGCCGGGACGACGTCCAGCTGGCCACCAAGTTCGCGCTGTCCCGGGACGCGTCCGGGGCGATGGTCACCGACGGCCGCCCGGAGAACGTGTACGCCCGCTGCACCGACAGCCTGCGCCGCCTCGGTGTGGACACCATCGACCTCTACTACCAGCACCGCGTCGACCCGCAGGTGCCGATCGAGGACACCGTCGGCGCGATGGCCGAGCTGGTGCAGCAGGGCAAGGTCCGGTACCTGGGCCTGTCCGAGGCATCGGCCGAGTCGGTCCGCCGGGCCGCTGCGGTGCACCCGATCACCGCGCTGCAGAGCGAGTGGTCGCTGTGGACCCGGGACCTCGAGTCCTCGGGCGTGCTGGCCGAGGCGCGTGCGCACGGGATCGGCATCGTGCCGTTCTCCCCGCTGGGCCGGGGCTTCCTGACCGGTGCGATCACCAGCCCGGCCGACTTCGGGGACGACGACTTCCGCAAGGACATGCCGCGCTTCCAGGGCGAGGCGTTCCAGGCCAACCTGCGCCTGGTGGAGGCCGTGACGGCGATGGCGGGGGAGAAGGGCGTGACCGCTGGGCAGCTCGCGCTGGCCTGGGTGCTCGCCCAGGGCGACGACGTCGTCCCGATCCCGGGCACCAAGCGGCGCACCTACCTGGCGGAGAACGCCGGCGCGGACGCCGTCGAGCTCACCGACGCCGACCTGGCGCGCCTGGAGGAGATCGCCCCGCCCGGTGCCGCCGAGGGCGGTCGTTACGCCAACGCCGGTTACGCCTACGGCGACAGCCCGGCGCGATGAGCGACCCGACCTGCGGGGTGGCCCACGGGCACTCCGCCGGCGAGCCCGCGGCCGACCGCGTGCTGGTCGCGGTCTTCGCCTCCCCGGTCGCTGCGGCGCTGCTGCGGCTGGGTGCGGAGTGCGGTTACGCACCGGTGCTGGTCGACCCGGCGGGGCGGGAGGTCGACGGGCTGCCGGAGGGCACCGTCGTGCTGACCGCGGTGCCCGACGAGCCGCACGCCGACGTGGTGGCCTGCGACCACCACCGCGAGGAGCTGGGCGGGGTCCTCCGCGACGCGCTGGCGGTGCGCAACCGGTGGATCGGGGTGATGGGCAACCCGCACCACGAGGGTCCGCACGTCGCCGCGCTCGCCGCCCTGGGGGTGCCGGACGCCGAGGTGGCCCGGGTGAACCGGCCGATCGGGCTCAACATCGGCTCCCGGGCCCCGGCGGAGATCGCGGTGTCCACGCTGGCCGGGCTGCTCGCCGACCGCAACGGACGCCCCGGCGGGTTCGACTTCTGACCCGGGTGGCCGGTCGGGGCGGCTGCTGTCTCGACCTCCGCCCGAGGGTCATCCCGTCCGCCGGGGGCGCCGGTGGGCAGGTCTGCCCGCCCGGCGTCCACCCCCTGGTCGATCGGCAGCCCCCTCGTCCACACCTGGGCCGACACGTGCGACGGCCGTCGGGCCGAAGCCCGGCGGACCGACACGTGGGCGGAACGCCGCGACCCGCACCGACGTTGACGTCAGCGGTCGGACCGACCGGGTCCCAGCACGAGGAGGATGTGCGCCATGCCGCTCATCGACAAGATCATGAAGTTCGCCAAGAGCCCGCAGGGTCAGCGAGCGATCCGGCAGGCCACCGACAAGGCCCAGCAGTTCGCCAAGGACCCGAAGAACCGCGCCAAGATCGACGACGTCCGGCGTCGTCTGCAGGGCGGCGGCTCGAAGGGGACCGGCACCCGCTGAGGCCGGGCGGTGCTCGCCCTCAGCGGGGGGCGAGCGCCGTCAGCACCTCGCCGTGCAGGTGGCCGTTGGTGGCCACCGCGGACCCACCGGCCGGGCCCGGGGTGCCGTCCAGGTCGGTGAACGTCCCACCGGCCTCCCGCACGATGACGTCGATCGCCGCGATGTCCCACAGCGACACCTCGGGCTCGCAGGCCACGTCGACCGCGCCCTCGGCGAGCATCGTGTAGCTCCAGAAGTCCCCGTAGGCGCGGGTCCGCCACACCGAGCGGGTCAGGTCGAGGAAGCCGTCGAGCCGGTCGCGCTCCTCCCAGCCCGAGAGGCTGGAGTAGCTGAGGCTGGCGTCGGCGAGGCTGTCGACGCCCGAGACGTGGCAGCGGGTCGCGGACTCCAGCCGCCGCCCGGTGTAGGCGCCCACCCCGGCGGCGGCCCACCAGCGGCGGCCCAGCGCCGGTGCGCTGACCATGCCGACCACCGGGACGTCGCCGTCCAGCAGGGCGATCAGGGTGGCCCAGACCGGCACGCCGCGAACGAAGTTCTTCGTCCCGTCGATCGGGTCGACCACCCAGCGGCGGGCACCGTGCCCGGTGGTGCCGAACTCCTCGCCCTGTACGGCGTCCCGGGTGCGGGTACGGCCCAGCGAGCTGCGCAGCTGCTGCTCCACCGCGCGGTCGGCATCGGTCACCGGGGTCAGGTCGGGCTTGGTGTCGATCACCAGGTCCTGGGCCTTGAACCGGTCGAGGCTGATCGCGTCGGCCTGGTCGGCCAGCACGTGGGCCAGCTGCATGTCCTCGGTGTAACCCCGCGAGCCCGTCATGGGGCGACCGTACTGGCGGCCTCGTTCTACCGTCGGGCGGTGAGTCCTGCCCCCGATGCCGCCAAGCTGGTCGGCCTGCTCGCCGACGACACCCGGCTGGCCGTCGTCGCGGCCTTGGCCCTGGGTGCCACCGACATCGGCTCGGTCGCGGAGGCCACCGGGCTGACCGGCACCCAGGTCGCGCTGGCCGCCCGCCGACTCGGCCGCGGCGGCCTGGTCCGCCGGGACGGCACCGGCCTGGAGCTGCGCCGGGAGCTCTTCGGTGCCGCGGCCCGCGGTGCCGCCGAGGCCACGCCGCCGCCGGAGCCGCTGTCGTCGGATCCGGCCGAGGACGCCGTGCTGCAGACCTTCATCACCGACGGCCGGCTGACCTCGATCCCGGTGCCCCGGGCCAAGCGCCGGATCGTGCTCGAGCACCTGGTCCGGGTCTTCGAGCCCGGCCTCCGCTACCCCGAGCGCGAGGTCAACGCCCTGCTCGCGGTCTGGCACCCGGACACCGCGGCGCTGCGCCGGTACCTCGTGGACGGCGACCTGCTGAGCCGGGACGCCGGCGTCTACTGGCGCAGCGGCGGCCCGGTCGACGTCTGAGCCCCTTCCCGGAGGAGCTCCCGCAGGCCGGCGACGGGGGAGGGCCGGTGGAACAGGAAGCCCTGGGCGTAGCGGCACCCCAGGGCGCGCAGGCGTTCGGCCTGCTCCGGGGTCTCGACCCCCTCGGCGATCACCTGCAGGTCCAGCGCCTCGGCCATGCCGACGATGCTGCGCATCAGCCGGGCCCGGCGGGTCGAGGTGGTCAGGGCGGCGGTGAACGAGTCGTCCAGCTTGAGGTAGTCCGCCGGCAGGGTGTCCAGCCGGGCCAGCGAGGAGAAGCCGGTGCCGAAGTCGTCGATCGCCACGGACACACCCGTGTCCCGCAGGGCGGTCAGCGCGGCCACCGCCGCGGCGGAGTCGGCCTCGACCAGGCTCTCGGTGACCTCGAGGACCAGGGACGCCGCGGGCCAGCCGGCCGCGGTGAGGGCCGAGCGCACGTCGCCGGGGAAGTCGGGGTCGCACAGCTGGTGGCCGGAGACGTTCACCGTGAGCAGCAGCCGGTGGCCGGTCTGCCGGTGCAGCTCGGCGAGGTCGCGGCAGGCCTGGTCCAGCACCCGGCGACCCAGCACGTCGATCAGACCGTGGTCCTCGGCCAGCGGCACGAAGCGAGCCGGGCTCTGCGCCCCCAGGGTCGGGTGCTCCCACCGGGCCAGCGCCTCGACGCCGACGAGCTGCCCCGACCCGACGGCCACGATGCCCTGGTAGTACACCTCCAGTCCGGACTCGCCGGGGTCGGCGGCCAGAGCGGCGGTGAGCTCGGCCACGAGCGGGTCCGGGCCCTGGTCGTCGAGCACGCTGCGGCCACGGCCGGTGTTCTTGGCCTGGTACAGCGCTCCGTCCGCGCGCCGCATCAGCTGGGCCACGGTCTCGCCCGGACGCCACTGGGTCACCCCGCAGGACAGCCCCACCCCCGGGACGGCGTACCGCAGCTGCTCCACCACGGCCAGGGCCACCGGTCCGGTCGCGTCGGGCAGCAGCAGGGCGAACTCGTCCCCGCCGTGCCGGGCGAGGACCGCACCGGCGGGCAGCGCGGGCCGCCACCGGGACGCCACCGACTGGAGGAGGTCGTCCCCGGCCGAGTGGCCGGAACGGTCGTTGACCGCCTTGAAGTGGTCCAGGTCCAGCAGCGCGGCCGACAGGGGCAGGCCCGAGCGTCGACAGCCCCGCACCAGGTCGGTGGCGGCCTCGTCGAAGCCCCGACGGTTGGCCAGGCCGGTGAGCGGGTCCCGGCCGGCGCTGGACGCCCGCTGGACGAGCCCGCCCACCACGACGGCGACGGCGAGCAGCACCAGGTCCACCACGACCACGGCGCTGACCGGGACCGTCGGGCGGGACGCGAGGGCGACCGTGAGGGTCGTGACCAGCCACCCGAGCTGCGCCACCGCCCCGGGCCAGCCGAAGAAGAAGAAGGCGTCCAGCGCGACGAACGCACCGATCGCCGCCCCGGCCACTGCGGTCGCCGGTCCGGGTGACGCGACCACCGTGACGGTGATGAGCGCGGTCCCGGCAGCGACCAGGCCGTGGTAGGCCCAGCGGGGCAGGCGCCGTCCCGACCAGCTCACCACGGCACCGGTGACCGCAGCCGTGGCCGCGACCGCGAGCAGCACGCCCGCGCCCGGCCGGGGCCAGGCGGCCGAGCCCAGCACCAGGACGGCCAGGGCGCCGGCGAGGTAGAGACCACCGGTCACCCGGGCCATCACGCGGGGGGTGGCCACCTCGGGGGCGGCTCGACGGTGGGCGGACACGCAGGACACATCGGCTGTTTCCGGACAGACCGGATCCGGAAACGGTAGTTACTCCCTCG
This sequence comes from Geodermatophilaceae bacterium NBWT11, assembly GCA_014218215.1. Lineage (NCBI taxonomy): Bacteria > Bacillati > Actinomycetota > Actinomycetes > Geodermatophilales > Geodermatophilaceae > Geodermatophilaceae bacterium NBWT11. The sequence continues at coordinate 912,596 of CP043652.1, read as the reverse complement.
TGCGGGCCACCCCGGCGGTGCCGCTACCAGTTCGGGGTCTGGCTGACCGCCGCGACCAGGCGGCGGAAGCTGCCCAGCCGCTCGGCCCGGGCGGGCGGGCCCTCGGCGGCCCACTCGTCCAGGGCGCAGTCGGGGACGTCGGCCGTGTGCGCGCACAGCGGCGGGCAGTCCCGGGCGACCTCGGCCAGGTCGTCGAAGGAGGCCAGCACGTCGGCGGGGTCGGTGTCGGCCAGGCCGAAGCTGCGGATGCCCGGGGTGTCGATGACCATCCCGCCGCCGGGCAGGTCCAGCAGCACCGCCGAGGACGACGTGTGCCGGCCCTTGCCGACCTTGCTCACCCCGCCGGTGGCCCGGTAGGCGTCGGGCACCAGCCGGTTGACCAGGGTCGACTTGCCCACCCCGGACTGCCCGACGAACACGCTCATCCGCCCGTCCAGCCGCGGCTGCAGCTCGGCCAGGGTGGTGTCCTGGGAGACCGCGATCGCCTCCACCTCGAGCCCGGCGTAGCGGGCCAGCAGCTCGTCGGGGCTGCCCAGGTCGGCCTTGGTCAGGCAGAGCAGCGGGGTCAGCCCGCCGGAGAACGCGGCGACCAGGCAGCGGTCGAGGAAGCCGACGTGCGGCTCGGGGTCGGTGATCGCGGTGACCACCACGAGCTGGTCGGCGTTGGCCACGACGACCCGCTCGGTGGGGTCGGTGTCGTCGGCGGTGCGCCGCAGCGTGGTGGCACGGGGCTCGATCACCACGATGCGGGCCAGGCTGTCGGTGCGACCGCTGGTGTCCCCGACCAGGCGCACCCGGTCGCCGGTGACGACACCGTGCTTGCCCAGCTCGCGGGCCCGCATCGCGGTGACCTCGACGTCCCCGCCCTCGGGCCCGGTGACCCGCACGCTCATCCGACCGCGGTCGACCCCGACCACCAGGCCGGGGACGGCGTCGTCGTGGCTGGGCCGGGTGCGGGTGCGCGGCCGGGAGCCGCGGCGGCCCGGGCGGACCCGGACGTCGTCCTCGTCGGAGCGGCTGTCGAACGTGCGGCCGGCCATCAGAACGCCCGCCCGGTCAGGACGACACCGCAGTGCCGGCAGCGAGGCCGGCGCCGAGCAACCCGGCCCACCGGTCGGTGAAGTCGGGCAGCGTCTTGGTGACCGCTCCGGGGTCGCGCACCACCACGCCGTCGGCGACCAGGCCCAGCACCGCCGCGACCATCACCATCCGGTGGTCGGCGTAGGAGTCGAGCTCGGCGGCGTGCACCGGGTCGGGGGTGATCTCCAGGCCGTCGGGCAGCTGGACGACCCGGGCCCCCACGGCGGTCAGCACCTCGTCGAGGGCCTGCAGGCGGTCGGTCTCGTGGCCGCGCAGGTGGGCGATGCCGGTCAGCCGGGACGGGCCGTCGGCCAGGGCGCAGAGGGCGGCCAGCACCGGGGTCAGCTCGCCCACCTCGGAGAGGTCGGCGACCAGCGGGCGGACCGACGTGCCGCCGGCGACCTGCAGCCCGTCCGCGGTGCGCTGCACGTCGGCGCCCATCACGGTGAGCAGGTGCTCGAGCTGGGCCCCGGGCTGGGTGGTGCGCAGCGGCCAGTCCCGGACGGTCACCCGCCCACCGGTGACCAGCGCGGCGGCCAGGAACGGGGCGGCGTTGGACAGGTCGGGCTCGACCACCCGGTCCACGGCCGCGACCGGGCCGGGGTGCACCCGCCAGCCGGTGTCGGTGCGGTCGACCAGCACACCGTGCTCGGCCAGGGTCTCCACCGTCATCTGCACGTGCGGCATCGACGGCACGCCCCCGGTGAGGCGCAGGTCCAGGCCCTCGGTGAACCGGGCCGCGGCCAGCAGGAGGCCGCTGACCACCTGGCTGGACTCGCTGGCGTCCACGGTGACCGTGCCGCCGCGCACCGCGCCGGTGCCCTGCACGGTGAACGGGGCCCTGCCGCGGCCGCCGTCCTCCACGGTCACCCCGGCGCCGCGCAGCCCCTCGATGAGACCGGCGTTCGGCCGGTCCCGGAGCCGCTCGTCGCCGTCGAGGGTGACCGGGCCGTCGGCCAGGGCGGCCACCGGCGGCAGGAACCGGAGCACCGTGCCGGCCAGGCCGGCGTCGACGGTGGCCGGGCCGCGCAACGGACCGGGGGTGACCAGCCAGTCGTCGCCGTCGACCTCGATCCCGACCCCGAGGGCGCGCAGACCCTCGGCCATCAGGTCGGTGTCCCGGGCGCGCAGCGGGCGCACCAGCCGGGAGGGGCCCTCGCTGATCGCGGCGAGCACCAGGGCCCGGGCGGTGATCGACTTGGAGCCGGGCAGGGTGACGACGGCGTCGACCGGCGCGGGGTGGTGCGGCGTCGTCCAGCTGGTCATGCCGCCCATCCTGCCCGCCGCCGGGACGCCGTCGACGCCCTGCCCGCCGCTCACCTCGTCGCCGGCAGGGTGCGGACCAGGCGGCGGTTGGCGAACTCGAACATGCCGAGCTCGGAGAGCTCACGACCGTAGCCCGAGCGCTTCACCCCGCCGAAGGGCAGCTCGGGGGAGGAACCCGACGGCTGGTTGATCCAGACCATCCCGGACTCCAGCCGGTCGGCCACGCCGCGGGCGCGCTCGGCGTCCCCGCTGTAGACCACCGCGGAGAGCCCGTAGGAGCTGTCGTTGGCCAGCGCCACGGCGGCGTCCTCGTCGGCGACCTTGTAGAGCACCGCGGCCGGACCGAACAGCTCCTCGGAGTACGCCCGCATCTCCGGGGTGACGTCGGCGAGCAGGGTGGCCTCGACGAAGGCGCCGGCGTGGTCGGGGCGGCCACCGCCGGCCAGCACGGTCGCGCCCTTGTCGACGGCGTCCTGGATCTGGGCGGCCAGCTCGGCCGCGGCCTTCTCGGTGGACAGCGGGCCCAGCGTGGTCGCCGGGTCGGCCGGGTCGCCGGGGGTGAAGGAGGAGAACGCCTGGGTCATGCCGGCGACGAAGTCGTCGTACACGTCCTCGAGCACGATGATCCGCTTCGCCGCGATGCAGGCCTGGCCGGTGTTGGCCATCCGGCCCATCGTGGCGGCCTTGACCGTGCGGCCCAGGTCGGGGGTGTCCAGCACGACGAACGGGTCGCTGCCACCGAGCTCGAGCACCGACTTCTTCAGGTGCTTGCCGGCCAGCGAGGCCACCGAGGACCCGGCCTTCTCGCTGCCGGTGAGCGTCACGCCCTGCACGGCGGGGTGCGCGATGACGCTCTCCACGTCGGAGATGGCCAGGAAGACGTTGGTGTAGACGCCCTGGGGGGCACCGGCGTCCCGGAAGAGCTCCTCGAGCGCGAGGGCGCACTGCGGGTTGTTCTCGGCGTGCTTGAGCAGGATCGTGTTGCCCAGCGTCAGGTTCGGGCCGGCGACCCGGACCACCTGGTAGAGCGGGTAGTTCCAGGGCTCGATGGCCAGCAGCACACCCGTCGGCTCGTTGACGACGACGGCCTCGCCCTTCATCACCTGGATCGTGCGCTCGGCGAGGAACTCCTCGGCGTGGTCGGCGTAGTAGCGCAGGATGCTGGCCGCCAGCTGCACCTCACCGGCCGCCTCCTGGATGCGCTTGCCCATCTCGCGGGTGATCAGCGCGGCCAGGGCGTCGGTGCGCTCGAGCATGAGGTCCGCGGCCCTCCCGACCACGGCGGCCCGCTCGGCGACGCTGCGCCGGCGCCACTCGAGGAAGGCGGTGTGCGCCCGCTCCACGACGGCGGGCACGTCGGCGGTGGCCAGGGCGGGGAACTCCCGCTCGGTCTCCCCGGTGAAGGGGTTGACCGTGGCGTAGGCGCGATCGGTGCTGGGGGAGTCCTGTGTCGTGCTGGTCACGGAGGTGCCTCTCGTCGAACGGGTGCGTCCGTCCAGTCCTACCCGTGGGGTCCGACAGCACGCACTATCGGCGGGCGCACCTACAGTCGCTGTCGAGTCCGGCCAGCCCAGGAGGTCACCGTGTGCGGGCGTTACGCAGCCAGTCGTCGTCCCGAGGACCTGACGGTGGAGTTCGAGGCGGTGCCGGCCCCGGGGCAGCCGCCGCTGGCCGCCGACCACAACGTGGCCCCCACCAAGGACGTGTACGTCGTCCGGCAGGCGACGGAGCGCGACGCCGAGGGCGCGCCCACCGGGGGCTCGCACCGTGAGCTGCGCGTCGTCCGGTGGGGGCTGGTGCCCTCCTGGGCCAGGGACGTCTCGGTCGGCAACCGGATGCTCAACGCCCGGGTCGAGTCGCTGACCAGCAAGCCCGCGTTCAGCAAGGCCGCGAGGGCCCGCCGCTGCCTCGTGCCGGCCGACGGCTGGTACGAGTGGTCACCGAAACCGCACGCCCCGGGCAAGCAGCCCTGGTTCGTCACGCCCGAGGACGGGTCGGGCCTGGCCTTCGCCGGGCTCTGGGAGGTCTGGGGGCGCGGGGAGGACCGGCTGTACTCCTGCACCGTGGTCACCGCACCGGCCGTCGGGGCACTGGCCGAGATCCACGACCGGATGCCCCTGGTGCTCCCGCCCGACCGCTGGGCCGACTGGCTGGACCCGGCCCGCGACGACGTCGAGGCCCTCGCCGCGCCCACCCCGCCGGAGTTCGTCGAGACCCTGGAGATCCGGCCGGTCGGTGCCGCGGTGGGCAACGTCGCCAACAACGGCCCGCAGCTGACCGCCCGCGTCGAGTCGGTCAGCGAGCCGGCCGACCAGCCGGCCCTGTTCTGACCCCCCGTACCCGAGCCACCCCGAGGTGACCCGCTGAGCACGACGCCCGACCCCGCCGTCGACGCACCACCCGCCACCCCGAGTCGGGCGCTGCCGGGCTGGGTGGCCGCGGTCGTGACCTTCCTGGCCTCCGGGGCGGTGCTGGTGCTCGAGATCGCCGGGTTGCGGCTGATCGCGCCCTACGTGGGCATCACGCTGCAGACCAACACCGCGGTCATCGGGTTCGCGCTGGCCGCGATCGCCGTCGGTGCCTGGGCCGGGGGAGCCGTGGCCGACCGGCGGGACCCGCGCGGGCTGCTCGCCCCGCTGCTGGTGGCCGGTGGAGCGCTGCTGGTCGCGGTCGTGCCGCTGGTCCGGTTCGCCGGTGCCCTGCTGACCGGTGCGGCCGCGGGCAACGTGCTGCTGCTGGCCGCGGTGGCCGTCGTGGTGCCCGCGGCCCTGCTGTCGGCGGTGCCGCCGATGATCGTCACCCTGCAGCTGGGCAGCCTGCGCGAGACCGGCTCGGTGGTCGGCAAGCTGTCGGGCATCGGCACCCTGGGGGGCATCGCGGCCACCTTCGGCACCGGGTTCGTGCTGGTCGCCGTGCTGCCCACCACCGTCATCCTGGTCGGCACCGGCCTGGTGGTGGTGGCCACCGGCATCGGGCTGTGGCTGTTCCTGCGGCGTCGGTCCACCGCCGCCGCCCGGCTCCCGGGCGCCCTGCTGGTGCTGACCCTGGCCGGCACCGGGATGGCCGTGATCGCGCCAGACCCGTGCGAGGAGGAGACGACCTACCACTGCGCCCGGGTGGTGGCCGACCCCGAGCGGGAGGGCGGACGGACCCTGGTGCTGGACACCCTGCGGCACTCCTACGTCGACCTCGACGACCCGACGTACCTGGAGTTCGAGTACGTGCAGGCGATCGCCTCGGTCACCGACGCGATGGCCCCGGCCGGCGACCCGCTGTCCGCGCTGCACCTCGGCGGCGGTGGGTTGACCCTGCCCCGCTACCTCGCCGAGGTGCGCCCCGGGACGCAGAGCCGGGTGCTGGAGGTCGACGCCGGGGTGCTGGCGATCGACCGCGACCTGCTGGACCTGCAGACGTCGGCGGACCTGCGGGTCGACGTCGGGGACGCCCGGATCGGGCTCACCCGGGAACCCGCCGACGGCCGGGACCTGGTGGTCGGGGACGCGTTCGGCGGCCTGTCCGTGCCCTGGCAGCTGACCACGGTCGAGGCCCTGGACCTGGTCGACCGGGCCCTGACGTCGGACGGGGTCTACGCGGCGAACCTGATCGACAACCCGCCGCTGGACTTCGTGCGGGCCGAGCTGGCCACGATGGGCGCGGTGTTCGACCACGTCCTGCTGCTGGCCCGCGAGCCCGTGGTCGAGGGCGTCGACGGGGGCAACGTGGTGGCCGTGGCGTCCCGGGAGCCCCTGCCGGCCGCAGCGATCACCGCGGTGCTGGCCGAACGGGACCTGGACTGGCAGGTCGTCGAGGGCGAGGAGCTCGACGCGTTCGTCGCCGACGCCCCGGTGCTCACCGACGACCTGGCCCCGGTCGACCAGCTGCTCACGCCCTACGGCTGAGCCGTCCTCAGCGGCCGATCGGCGCCGTCCGGGCCCGGGTGAGCGTGACCAGGTCGGCCGGTGCCAGCTCGATCTGCAGCCCCCGCCGGCCACCACTCACGCACACGGTGGCCAGCTGGAGTGCCGAGTCGTCCACCACCGTGGGGAGGGCCTTCCGCTGGCCCAGCGGGCTGATGCCCCCACGCACGTAGCCGCTGCTGCGCTCGGCGTCGACGGGGTCGGCCATCACGGCCTTGCGCCCTCCGACCGCCGCGGCCAGCGCCTTGAGGTCCAGCTGACCGGCCACCGGGACGACGGCCACGGTCAGTGCGCCGTCCACCCGGGCGACCAGGGTCTTGAACACCGCGGCCGGGTCCTGCCCCAGCGCCGCCACCGCTGCCTCGCCCCAGCCCTGGCCGTCGGCGTGCTCGTCGGGGTCGTACGTGCGCAGTTCGAAGGGGACCCGCGCCCTCTCCAGCACCCGCACCGCGGGGGTCGCCGCCGCCATGCCGACACCCTAGGTGTGGGAATGAGCAGCCGGGGTGGGCACCTTGTAGGAGGCGTGAGCAGCTCCTCCGCACCGACCCGGGCCCTGCGGTCCGCGGCGTCCTCCGACGTCGTGGTCGTCCGCCGTCCGCCCGGCCGTCCGGTGACCGCACGACTAGCATCGACCGACGTGGTGTCCCGTCTGCGGGCCCCGCAGAGAGGACGGTCGGTGCCCGACGAGACCACGGACGAGACCACAGCGACGACGGTCGCCGCGAGTGCGCCGGTGGTGACCGAGACCCCCGAGGCGCGGGCGGACGGCAGCCGCTCCGAGCAGGCCGAGACGCGCGCCCAGCGCGACGCCCGGTTCGAGCGCGACGCCCTGCCCTTCCTGGACCAGCTGTACCCGGCGGCGCTGCGGATGACCCGCAACCCCGCCGACGCCGAGGACCTCGTCCAGGAGACCTTCGTCAAGGCCTACTCCGCGTTCCACCAGTTCGCCGAGGGCACGAACCTCAAGGCCTGGCTGTACCGGATCCTGACGAACACCTACATCAACAACTACCGCAAGAAGCAGCGGCAGCCGCAGCAGTACCCCACCGACCAGGTGCAGGACTGGCAGCTGTTCGCCGCCGAGCAGCACAGCTCCACCGGCCTGCGGTCGGCCGAGATCGAGGCCCTGGACCACCTGCCGGACTCCGACATCAAGGACGCCCTGCAGCAGCTCCCGGAGGACTTCCGGCTGGCCGTCTACCTGGCCGACGTCGAGGGGTTCGCCTACAAGGAGATCGCCGAGATCATGGGGACGCCGATCGGCACCGTCATGTCCCGGCTGCACCGCGGGCGGCGGGGTCTGCAGAAGCTGCTCGCCGACTACGCCCGGGAGCGCGGGTTCGCCCGCGCCGGGGCACCCGAGAAGGGGACTGCGTCATGACCGCGGAGAGCCCGGTACCGGCCGAGGACGACCACGAGATCAACAGCTGCGATGACGTGCTGTCCCACGTCTTCGAGTTCCTGGACCAGGAGACCGGTGACGCCCGTCGGGCCGTCATCGCCGAGCACCTCGAGGACTGCTCGCCGTGCCTGCGGGAGTTCGGCATCGAGCAGGAGTTCAAGGCCCTGGTCCGTCGGCGCTGCGGGGGAGACCCCACGCCGCTGGGCCTGAAGGACCGGATCAAGATGCAGCTGACGACCGTCTCCTTCGAGGAGGACGGCACCTCCGTCAGCGTCGAGCGGGTCACCGTGGAGCACACCACCGACCGCTGACCGACCCACCAGCGCACAGCAGAGGCCCGGGACGACGACGTCGTCCCGGGCCTCTGCTGTGCACGGTTCAGGCGTTGGGGCGCTTGCCGTGGTTGGCGCCGCTCTTCTTGCGGGCGCGCCGCTTGCGTCCTCGCTTGGACATCGCTGCCCTCCTCTCACTGGTCCGACGGGGTGCTGCTGGGCCTTCCCGGGCGGGTCCGGTGTCGCTGGGCCCGCCGGTGCCCGACCGGACCCCGCGGACCGGCCGAGCTGACGTTCCAGGGTCTCACGTCCGGCCCAGCGGGCGCCGACCCGACCGGTGCGGCAGCGTGGGGGACGTGGCGGACACCGGGAACACGGGGATCGACAGCGTGCTGGTGGCGGGCCGGGGGCCGATGGCCTGTGCGGTGGTGCGCAGCTGTGCCGCGCTGGGCGTGAAGACGGTGGCGGTCCACTCGGCGACCGAGCGGGAGGCCCGGCACGTGCGGCTGGCCGACGACGCCGTGTGGCTGGGCCCGGCGCCGGCAGCCGAGTCCTACCTGTCGGTGCCGCGCCTGGTCGAGGCCGCCCGGCGCAGCGGGGTGACGGCCGTGCTGCCGGTGCCCCCCGCCTTGGCCGGCAACAGCGAGCTGGCTGCGGCCGTGGTCGGTGCCGGGCTGATCTGGGTGGGTCCCGAGGCGGGCGTGCTGGAGCGGCTCGGGGGCGACGGCGTCGAGCCGGCCAGCGCGCGCGGGTTCCTCGCCGTCGTCACCGCGGACGGGCTGCGGCACGTCACCCCGGTGCGTCGGGACCGGGACGCCGGCACCGCCCGGGTGTCCTGGGTCCCCGGCGCCGGGGACGACGTCGCGCTGCCGGCAGCGGCCGGGCGGCTCCCCGAACTGGGCTGGCGGGGGCTGGTGACCGTGGGCATCGACCCCGACGGGGAGCTGGCCGAGGTGTCGGCCGGCTTCTCCCTGGACCTCGCGGTGCTGGAGCGCGCCCACGGGGTGGACGCCGTCGCCCTGGCGCTGCGCAGCGCCACCGGCCGGGTGCGGCCGGGCACCGACGGCGAGCCGCGGCCGGCGGTCGCGGTGCAGCTGCGGTCCACCCTGCCGCCGGGGGAGGCCGGTCGCGTCACCGGTCGGCTGCCCGACGTCTGGCCCAGCGAGCGGGACGCCGAGCTGGCCGCGGTGAGCGGTTACGACCCCGGTGACCGGCTGGACGGCTGGTACGACGCGCTGCTGGCCACGGTCAGCGCGACCGGGGCGGACACCGCGACCGCCGCCCGCCGGGCCGCCGACGTGCTCACCGGGCTGCCCGAGACGGGGGTGCCGCACGACGGTGACGCGGTCTGCGCGGTGCTGCACCGGCTCGCCGACGGCTGAACCTGCCCACCCCCCGCGTGGTGGTTGGATGACCGCGACGGGGCAGCAGCCCCGGCGCGGGCACGGCGAGCTGGAGGAGGACCCGTGGCGGTCGAGGAGATCCACGCCGAGATGGTCTCCAGCGTCTGGAAGGTCCTCGTGGCCCCGGGCGCCGAGGTGGCCGCGGGGGACACCCTGGTCATCCTCGAGTCGATGAAGATGGAGATCCCGGTGCTGACCGAGCGCGCCGGCACCGTCGCCGAGCTGCACGTGGTCGAGGGCGAGGTCCTCCAGGAGGGCGACCTCATCGCCACCGTCGAGGGCTGAGCGGCTCAGAGCCCCAGGCGGTAGACCAGCAGGTCGACCCCCGGCACCGGCGACCAGTCGCGGGCCGGCAGCCGGGTGAACCCGATCCGCTCGTACAGCCTGTGGGCGGCGTGCATCCGCGGGTCGGTCGAGAGCACCACCGCCGTCCTGCCCGCCGCGCGCGAGCGGTCCAGACAGGCGTGCACCAGGGCCTCCCCGACGCCCTGTCCCCGCGCGGACGGGTCCACCACCAGCATCCGGAAGGCCGCCTCGTCCGGGGACTCGGTGATCTCCCCGAAGGCGCCGTCCAGCACGAGCGCCACGCTGCCGACGAGGCGTGCGTCGAGCCGGGCGACCAGGAGCTCGGAGCGGGAGGCGCGGCCGGCGACGTCGGCGAGCTCCCGTGCGTAGTCGGGGGTGGCCCAGCCCTGCGACACGTAGGCCGAGACGGTGAGCTCGCCGATGGCCGGGAAGTCGGCCGGGTCGGCCGGGGAGATCTCGAGGGTCACCGGAGGAGCGTAGGCAGCCCTCGCCCTAGGCTCGCCCCACCATGACGAGCACCCCCAGCAGCCTCTCCGACCGGCTCGCCCGCGGCTCCTCGGTCAGCCCCTCCCAGGTCGACCACGCCCGCCGGCTGGTGGCCGACTGGCAGCTCCTGGCCGACCTGTCCTTCGCCGACCTGACGCTGTGGGTCCCGCTGGCCAGCGGCGCCTGGTGGTGCGTGGCGCAAGTGCGCCCCCTGACCGCCCCCACCAGCCAGCCCGAGGACCTCGTCGGGGTGGAGGTGGCCGGCGACGACGCCGCCGCGTTCGTGCAGACCCACCGCGAGGGCGTGCAGGTCACCGACGAGCTCGACGGGTCGGGCACCGCTCCCCGCCGCCGCGAGGTGATCCCGGTGCGCCACGAGGGCGCCGTCGTCGCCGTGCTGGCCCGGGACACCCGGCTGTCGGCCACCCGGTCGCCGTCCCCGCTGGAGCTCACCTACCTCGACATCGCCCGTGAGCTGTGCCTGATGGTCTCCGCCGGCACCTTCCCCCCGCGGATGCTCGAGGACGCCGAGATGAGCCCCCGGGTCGGTGACGGTCTGGTGCGGCTGGACGGCCGGGGCACCGCGGTCTACGCCAGCCCCAACGCGCTGTCGGCCTACCGGCGGATGGGCCTGGCCGGGGACGTCGTGGGCGGGCAGCTGTCCGAGCTGACCCGGTCGGCGGCCACCGACCGGGTGGCCGGCGAGGCGGTCGCGGCCAGCATCACCGCCGCGGTCGCCGGCCGGTTCCCCGACCCGATGGACGTCGAGGGCGAGGCCGCGACGATGCTCGTCCGGGCCCTCCCGCTGCAGGCCCCGGGCGGGGAGTCCGGGGCGCTGGTCCTCGTCCGCGACGTGACCGACGTGCGTCGTCGCGACCGGGCGCTGATGACCAAGGACGCGACCATCCGGGAGATCCACCACCGGGTGAAGAACAACCTGCAGACCGTCGCCGCCCTGCTGCGGCTGCAGGCCCGCCGGGTCAGCGAGCCGGCCGCCCGGGAGGCGCTGCTGGAGTCGGTGCGCCGGGTGGCGTCGATCGCCGTCGTGCACGACACCCTCGCCGGCAGCCGGGAGGACGTGGTGGACGTCGACGACGTGCTCGACCAGGTCCTGCCCATGCTGGGCGACGTCGCCTCGGTCGGGCCGGCCGCCAGGATCACCCGGATCGGCCGCTTCGGGGAGCTGCCGGCCGGTGCGGCGACCCCGCTGGTCATGGCGGTCACCGAGCTGCTGCACAACGCCGTGGAGCACGCCTTCCCCGAGGGGCAGCCGGGGACCATCGAGCTCACGGCCGAGCGGGACGGCCACGACCTGGTCGTCCGGATCTGCGACGACGGTCAGGGCCTGCCGCCGGGGTTCGACGTCGCCACCAGCAAGGGCCTGGGCCTGCAGATCGTCCGCACCCTGGTCACCAGCGAACTGCACGGGCACTTGGCCACCAGCACCCCCGAGGGCGGGCAGGGGACGGTCGCCGTCCTCACCCTGCCCGGGGCCGGTCGCGTCCGCCGCTGACCGGGGCCGCAGACGGCAGGAGCCGGACACCTCGTCGAGGTGTCCGGCTCCCGGGTGCCCGCTGGTGCGGGGACGTCGTCAGGCGGTGCGGACGCGCGTGCGAGCAGTGCGGCGCTTGAGGGCGCGGCGCTCGTCCTCGGAGAGCCCACCCCAGACGCCGGAGTCCTGACCGGAGGTCAGCGCCCACTCGAGGCACGACTGCACCACGGGGCAGCGCTGGCAGACGGCCTTGGCCTGCTCGATCTGCGTGACCGCAGGGCCCGTCGTCCCGATCGGGAAGAAGAGCTCAGGGTCTTCGTCCCGGCAGAGGGCGCGGTGGCGCCAGTCCATGTCGGTGTGCTCCTCGGTGTCGTCTACGGTGTGCCCTGTGCCCCGGAGGGCCCGACACCGTCTGTTCGATGTCGTCCGGCTCCCGCACGCTGGTGTTACCAGCAGGTTGCGTTCGGGTTCGATGCTTTCACGCGAGGACCGACTGTCAAGCAGTTCAGCCGCTCAGCCGTCCTCCGTATGAGCAACCTCACCACGGTCCTAGCAGGTCCGCCACCCCTGTTCCCGACCGGGTGCCCAGCACGGGTCACCCGGACGCGTGGCGGCTGCCACGACGGTGCCCGCCCGTGGTCGCCTCAGACGACGACGTCGAGGGCCAGCGGCACCGCGCGGACCCGCAGGCCGGTGGCCTCGCCGAGGTGGTCGCCGTCCAGCTGCCAGCCCTGAGGGCGCTCCGAGGTCAGGGTCAGCTCGGGCAGGTCGTGCCAGCGGTGCACCCCCCGGCCCCGGGAGTCCGGTTCGCGCGCCATGCTCCGCCGGAGGTGGTTCACCATCGCCAGCGGCCCGACCCGGCCGAGGGAGAACACGTCCAGCCCGGTGTCGAAGGAGGCCTCCGGGCTGACGTTGATCGGGGTCTCGCCGAGGTAGGTCCACGGGCTGACGTTGGACACCAGGCAGAGGAAGAGGCCGGGGACGGGCTCCTCGCCCGGCACGTGCAGGGTCATCGGCGGACGCCGGCGGTCGGGCCCGAGCAGGAAGGACGCCGCGCCGGCCCGGAGGTAGAGCAGGCCGCTGGAGCGGCGGCCGCGGGCCCGCTGGGCCTCGACCCGGGCGATCACGTCGGCGTCGAACCCGAGGCCGGCGGAGAACACGAACCACCGCGGGCGGGTCCACCCGTCCGCGCCCGCCAGCCGGGCGCTGGCCGAACCGAGGCCGACCCGGCGGGTCCGGCCGGCCCGCAGCGACGACAGGATCTCCGCGACCGCCTCCACCGGGTCCTGCGAGCGGCCCAGGGCACGGGCGAAGACGTTGGTGGACCCACCGGGGACGACGGCCAGGGTGGGCACGTGCGGTCCGGGCCCGTCCTGCAGCAGCCCGTCCACCGTCTCGTTGACCGTGCCGTCGCCGCCCAGGGTGACCACGACGTCGACGCCGTCCGCGGCCGCCTGCACGGCCAGCTCGCGGGCGTGCCCGCGGTGGGTCGTCTCGGCCACCTCCAGGGACAGGTCGCTGGACAGCGCGCGGACCAGGACGTCGCGCACCTTGGCGGTGGTGGTCGTGGCTGCCGGGTTGGTCACGAGGAGCGCACGCACGCCGGCGAGGGTATCCAGCGCCCCCGCGTAGCCTCGCGGGCGTGCCAGCACCCCGGGACGCCGCCGCTGCCGATGCCGGGGACCCCCGGGACGAGGGGACCCCGCGCCGCCGCGCAGAACGGCTGCTCGGTGGCGCCGCGCAGGAGTCCGCGCCCCGGCCGCCCCGCGACCCGGCTGCGGCGCCCCCCGCGCTGCGTCGGGCGGCGCTGCTGGTGGCGGTGGAGGCGGTCGCGGCCCTCGTCATCGCCGGCGTCGTGCTCGTCCTGACGCTGACCAGCACGGCCGACAGCACCGGGCGGGCGCTGGCCGAGGTCGCCTACGCCCTCACCGCCGCCGCGGCGCTGGGGTTCTGCGCCTGGGGGCTGGGCCGGGCCGCCCCGTGGGCGCGCGGCCCGGTCGTGGTCCTGCAGCTGCTGCTGGGCCTCACCGGCTACGTGACCGCGTTCGAGTCCGGGCTGCCCTACATCGGCGTCCCGGTGCTGCTGTGCGTGGCCGGCGTGCTCTGGTTCCTGGCCACCCCCGAGGCCCGGCTGGCGTACTCCGAGGTCTAGCGCCTCACACCAGGTCGATGACGTCGGCGATCGAGTCGAGCACCCGGCTGGGCCGGAACGGGAAGCGCGAGACGTCCGAGGCCCGGGTGGAGCCGGTGAGCACCAGCACCGTCTCCAGCCCGGCCTCGATGCCGGCGACGATGTCGGTGTCCATCCGGTCGCCGACCATCGTCGTGGACTCCGAGTGCCCGTCGATCCGGTTCAGCGCGCTGCGGAACATCATCGGGTTGGGCTTGCCGACGAAGTAGGGCTCGGCGCCGGTGGCCTTGGTGATCAGGGCCGCGACGGAGCCGGTCGCCGGCAGCGAGCCCTCGGGGGAGGGACCGGTGACGTCGGGGTTGGTGGCGATGAAGCGGGCACCGGCCTCGACCAGCCGGATGGCCCGGGTGATGGCCTCGAAGCTGTAGGTCCGGGTCTCCCCGAGCACGACGTAGTCCGGCTCGGTGTCGGTGATGGTGTACCCGGCCTCGTGCAGTGCGGTGGTCAGCCCGGCCTCACCGACGACGTAGGCCGAGCCGCCGGGCAGCTGGGAGGCCAGGAAGTCCGCGGTGGCCAGCGCCGAGGTCCAGATCGCCTCCTCGGGCACCTCCAGCCCGGAGCGGTGCAGCCGGGCGGCGAGGTCGCGCGGGGTGAAGATCGAGTTGTTCGTGAGCACCAGGAAGCGGCGCTCCCGCTCGACCAGGCGGCGGAGGAAGTCCGCGGCGCCGGGCAGCGCCTGGCCCTCGTGCACCAGGACGCCGTCCATGTCGGTCAGCCAGCACTCCGAGGGCCTGCGCTCGGTCATGACGTCCTCTCCTGGGCGAAGTCGTGCAGGGCCCGGTCGGTCAGCCTGAAGACCGACCAGCCGTCCTGGGGCCGGGCGCCGGCAGCGCGGTAGAACTCGATGGACGGGGTGTTCCAGTCCAGCACCGACCACTCCAGCCGCGCGTAGCCGCGCTTGACGCAGACCGCGGCCAGCGTGCGCAGCAGTTCGCGGCCCAGGCCCGTGCCGCGGTGGGCGGGGGAGACGTAGAGGTCCTCCAGGTACACCCCGTGGGTGCCCCGCCAGGTGGAGAAGTTGAGGAACCAGAGCGCGAACCCGACGACGGTGCCGTCGACGTCCTCGGCGACGTGGCCGAACAGCGCCGGGGAGTCGCCGAACAACGCCTCGCGCAGCTGCGCCGGGGTCATCCGGGCCTCGTCGAGGCTCTTCTCGTAGTCGGCCAGCTCGCGCACCAGACCCACGACGACGTCGACGTCGTCCGCGGTGACCGGCCGGACGCTCACGAGAGCAGCTCGCGCACCCGGGCCGGCACCAGCCGGCCCAGGGGGGACACCAGCGGGAACAGCAGCGGGGAGAACAGGTACAGGTAGGCGACCAGGCAGAAGGTGAACACCGGGACCGTCGCCAGCCCGACCACGACGAGCACCCCGGCCGTCACCAGCCCGAACGGGCGGCCGGACTTGGGGCTGACCAGCGACCGGAACGACCGCCAGCGGATGTTCGAGACCATCAGCAGCCCCGGCACGATCACGACCAGCAGGACCCACAGCCGGTCCCGGCCCTGCAGCACGTCGGAGAACGCGAACACGCTGGCCATCACCACGCCGGCCGCGCCGGGGCTGGGCAGCCCGACGAAGAAGCGCTTGTCCGCCGTCGGGTCGACCGTGGTGTTGAACCGGGCCAGCCGGATGGCCGCGCAGGCCAGCCAGACGAAGCAGGCGATCCACCCGAGGGGGTCGAAGCCGTCGCGGCCGTCGGAGAAGAGGGCGAAGGCCAGCAGCGAGGGGGCCAGGCCGAAGGAGACCAGGTCGGCCAGGGAGTCGAACTGCAGGCCGAAGGGGCTCACCGCGCCGACCAGCCGGGCCACCGCGCCGTCGGCGATGTCGAGCACCACCGAGGCGCCGATGAGCACGCACGCCAGGTCGTACTGGCCGCGGAAGGCGACCAGGATCGCAGCGAAGCCGCACAGCATGTTGCCCAGGGTGAACAGGCTGGGCAGCCAGAGGCGGGCCCGGCTCCGACCGCCACGGGCCGAGCTGCGGACGAACTCCACCGTCTGGGTGCGCCGGGTGGGGGTCCGCCGGTCGGCTGTCACGGGCGGGACCCGGCTGCTGCGTCCCAGCGCGCGATGACCGTCTCCCCGCCACGCACCCGCTTGCCCTTGGTCACCGTCAGGGTGGCCTCCTGGGGCAGGAACACGTCCATCCGGGAGCCGAACTTCATCAGCCCCATGCGCTCGCCGGTGGCCAGCTGCTGGCCCACCCCGGTGCGGGTGACGATGCGCCGGGCGAGCACCCCGACGAGCTGCCGGAACACCACGGTCCGGTCGCCGTCGGCCAGCCAGATCTCGGTCTTCTCGTTCCGGTGCGCGCTCTCGGCCCGGTAGGCCGCGAGGAAGCTGCCCGGGGTGTAGCTGCTCTGGGTCACGGTGCCGCGGTAGGGCGATCGGTTGACGTGCACGTCGACGACGGAGAGGAAGACGCTGACCTGCTGCCAGCCGCCCTCGGGGGCGGGCTCGGGGCCGACGCCCTCCTGGGCGGGACCGGCGACCATGACGACGCCGTCGGCCGGGGAGAGCACGTCCTCGGCGGCGGCCGGCTGGTGGTCGCAGCGGCGCTGCGGGTCACGGAAGAACAGCGCCATGTAGGCGGCCAGGCCCAGCAGGGGCCAGCCCGACCGCCCGACGGCGCGCCGGCCGGTGAGCCGTCCGGCGGCGCCCAGGGCGAGGGCGGGGGCCAGCGGCACGGTGATGAAGGGCCAGCCGGCCGGGTCGATGCGCATCGAGGTCCGAGGCTACCGGGGCAGGCGGCGGTCGACCGGTCAGCGGGAGGCGTGCTCGGTGCTGGCACCGCTGCTGCTGTCCCGCGGACGGGGTTCCCCGCCGTACCAGTCCAGGCACACCACGGTGGCGTCGTCACCGAGGTGGCCCTCGGTCGCCCGGACGACGGCGGCCCCCAGGGCGTGCACCACCTGGCGCGGGTGCAGCCCGCGGGAGGCGGCCAGGGTGGCGGCCACGTCCATCACCTCGGCCCCGCGCTCCTGCATGCCGTCGGTGAGCAGGACCAGCCGGTCCCCGGGCCGCAGGTCGAACTCCTGCAGCCGGTACTCGGTGCCCGCCTCGACGCCGAAGGGCAGGTCGACCTCGAGCTCGACCTCCTCGACCAGGCCGTCGCGCAGGCGCAGCGGCAGCGGGTGTCCGGCGTTCACCACCACCGCCCGACCGGAGGTGAGGTCGACCCGGAGCACCTGCCCGGTCACGAACTGCCCCGGCGGCAGGTGGGCGGCCACCGCGTCGTTGGCCACCCGGGTCTGGGTGGCGAGGTCGGTGCCGCGCCGGCGTTCGTTGCGCAGGCTGCCCACCAGCAGCGTGGCCAGCAGGGCGGCGGCGACGTCGTGCCCGACGGCATCGGTGATCGAGACCTGCAGCGTGTGCCGGTCCAGCGACCAGTCGAAGGTGTCACCGCCGACGGTCGCCGCGGGTTCCAGCCACCCGGACACGGTGAACTGCCCGGCCTCGCAGGTGAAGCTCGCCGGGAGCAGCCGGCGCTGGATCTCCGCGGCCAGCGAGAACGGCGTCGTCCGCTGGCCCCACTCGAAGAGGTCGGTGTGCCGGCGGTTGGCGATCAGCACGTAGGCCAGCGCGTGCCCGGCCGACGACAGCTCCGCGAGCCCCTCGTCGTCCGGGGCCGTGGGGAGGGTCAGCTCGAGCACCCCGAGGGCGTCGCCGCGGTCGGTGACCGGCACCAGCACCAGGGCGCCGTCGGGGTGGGGGAGGACCCGGGTCTGCTGGGTGCGCAGCACCTCGCCGTGGGGGGAGTCCTCCAGCGGGACGGTGTGCGCGCTCTCCACGCCGGAGCTGCGGGTCGTCGCCGTGGAGGGCAGCACGGTGCCCAGCCGCACCAGGGCGTGACCGCTGAAGTCGGCGATCAGGAAGGAGACCGCCCGGGCGCCGACGACGTCGGACAGCTCGGCAGCGACCACGGTGACGGCGTCGACCGGGGCGGCTGCCTCCACCCTCTCCAGGAGGCGGCGCAGGTCCAGCCGAGGGCGGTCGTCCATGGGGTCATCCGGTTCGTCGTGGGGTGGAGACGACGGTGCCGGGCCGCCCACGAGGGACGACCCGGCACCGTGCGTCAGGAGGTTCAGGCCGCGGCCTTGGTCTCCCAGAAGATCGTGTCGATCTCGGCGATGTAGTCCAGGAGCTTCTGCCCCTCGGCCGGGTCGACCGACTGCTTGGCACCGGAGGCACCGGCCTGCTTGGTGGCCTTGTTGAACAGCTCGTGCAGCTGCGGGTACTTCTCGAAGTGCGGCGGCTTGAAGTAGTCGGTCCACAGCACCCACAGGTGGTGCTTGACCAGGTCGGCGCGCTGCTCCTTGATGATCAGCGCCCGGGTCTTGAAGACCTCGTCGTCGCTGCCCTGGTACTTCTCCTGCAGGGCCTTGACGGACTCGGCCTCGATGCGGGCCTGGGCGGGGTCGTACACGCCGCAGGGGAGGTCGCAGTGAGCGGTGGCCTCCACGGCGGTGAACAGGGTGAACAGACGCATGGTCGTCCCTCCGGAGCTCGTGGGGATGGGTCGTGCCGGACACTACTCGCGGTGATCAGAGCCGACACGTCGAGAAGTGGGCCCCCCGGTGACGTCCCGGGGCTGCCCTCGCCCTGGGTGCTCGCCCGGGTGATCGGGCCCTCGATGAGCCCCACCGTCCGGCACGGCGACCGGCTGCTGGTCCGCCGGGGTGACACCGCCGCACCCGGGGACGTGGTGCTCGCCCGCTTCCCGGCCCGCCCGGACCTGCTGGTGGTCAAGCGGGTGGTCCGCGCCGTCCCCGGGGGGCACTGGGTGCAGGGCGACAACCCGTTCGTCACCGACGACAGCCGCTCGTTCGGGACCGCCGTCGTCGTCGGCCGGGTGGTGGGACGCGTCACACCCCGGCCCGGCCGTCTGCCCGCGCCCCCCTGACCGCCGTGGGGCTGCTCTACGCTCCCGGTCCCATGGGCTCAGTGCAGAGTGGCACCGACACGTCAGACCGGTTCAGCGACGACCCCGCGTTCGCGGTGCACGAGGGCGGCAAGCTCACCGTGCAGCCGACGAGCGCGATCACCTCGATCGCCGACCTCGCACTCACGTACACCCCGGGTGTAGCCCGTGTCTCCAGCGCGATCGCCGCCGAGCCCGAGCTCGCCCGGCGCTTCACCTGGGCCCCACGGGTGGTCGCGGTGGTCTCCGACGGCACCGCCGTCCTCGGCCTGGGTGACATCGGGCCGACCGCCTCGTTGCCCGTCATGGAGGGCAAGGCCTGCCTGTTCCGCGAGTTCGGCGGACTGGACTCGGTGCCGATCGTGCTCGCGACCACCGACGTCGACGAGATCGTGGCGACCGTGTTGGCCATCGCGCCGTCCTTCGGCGGGATCAACCTCGAGGACATCAGCGCGCCGCGCTGCTTCGAGATCGAGTCCCGGCTGCGCGAGCAGCTCCCCATCCCGGTCATGCACGACGACCAGCACGGGACGGCGATCGTCGTCCTGGCCGCGCTGCGGAACGCCGCGAAGGTGGTCGGCCGCCCGCTCGCCGACCTGCGGGTGGTCGTGTCCGGGGCCGGGGCCGCCGGCGTGGCCTGCACCAAGATCCTGCTCGAGGCCGGCATCGGCGAGATCGCCGTCGCCGACTCGAAGGGCCTGCTGCACGCCGGCCGCGAGGACCTCACCGAGACCAAGCAGTGGCTGGTGGCGCACACCAACCCCACCGGCCGCAGCGGGTCGATGGTCGACGCCCTGGCCGGCGCCGACGTCTACCTGGGGCTGTCCGGCGGTTCGGTGCCCGAGGAGGCCATCGCGGCCATGGCGCCGGGGTGCATCGTGTTCTCCCTGGCCAACCCGACCCCCGAGGTCGACCCGGTGATGGCGGCGAAGTACGCCGCGGTGGTGGCCACCGGGCGCAGCGACCTGGCCAACCAGATCAACAACGTGCTGGCCTTCCCGGGCGTCTTCCGGGGCGCGATCGACGCCGGGGCCACCCGGATCACCGAGGGGATGAAGCTGGCCGCGGCCACCGCCATCGCCGACGTGGTCGGGGACGACGTCCGGGCCGACTTCATCGTGCCCTCGCCGCTGGACCGCCGGGTCGCCGAGGCCGTGGCGGCCGCGGTCGGCGCGGCTGCCCGCGCCGAGGGCGTGACGCGCGACTGATCTCACCCGGCGGCGGTCAGTCCTCCCAGGACGGCCGCCGCCGGCGTGTTCAGCCACAGCAGCACGAGCGTGGCCACGACGAACAGCGGCACCAGCACCACCTTCTCGGTGAACCCGCCGGTCTCCATCGGGGAGAACGCGACCGTGGCGCGCGGGCGGGCCAGCCAGACCAACGGCACGGGCACCCCGCCGCAGGTCAGGAAGTCCCCGGCCACGTGCACCAGCACCCCCAGCGCGACCGCCCAGGGCAGCCACGTCGGGCTGGGGCTGTGGTCCAGCAGCAGCCAGGCCCCGCCCCAGGACAGCACCAGGTTGCCGACGACCGTGGTCTCGAACCTCCCGGGGACCACGACGTGCAGCGCCCGCAGCGCCAGCCCGATCGCCAGCGCCAGCAGGAGCAGTGAGGCCCAGGTCGCCCGGGACGCGGCAGCCGCGAGCAGCCCGAACGCCACCGGGGCCAGCAGTGCGTCGTGGGTGCCCTTGCGGTGCCCGCCGGACAGCCGGCCGACGATCCCGGACGGGACCTCGGACAGCGGCCCCCACATGCGCGAGATCGTCGACCCGCGCTGGTCCAGGTCGGGCAGCATCGCCATCCCGCCAACGGCGGCCACCCAGCCGAGCTGCGCGACCGTCCCGGTCAGCGGGGCGACCGGCAGGGTGGCGGCGCCGACGGCGAGGCCGGACAGGGCGTGGGAGTGACCGAGCACCCACCCATGGTCACCGCCGGACCGCCCTCCCCCCGGGAGGCGCCCCCGCCCCCCGACGAGAAGCGCCCTTCTCGTCAGGACTCCTGACGAGAAGGGCGGCGGTCTCAACGGGTGTGTGCAACGGCCTCGTTGAATGCTTCGGCGGGAGTCTTCCAGTCCAGGGTCTGTCGGGGTCGGCCGTTGAGTCGTGCGGCGATGGCGTCGAGGTCGTGCTGGGTGAAGGCCGTGAGGTCGGCGCCCTTGGGCAGGTACTGGCGGAGGAGGCCGTTGGTGTTCTCGTTGCTGCCCCGCTGCCAGGGGCTCTTGGGGTCGCAGAAATAGACGTCGACGCCGGTGGCCAC
The DNA here is from genome assembly GCA_014218215.1 of Geodermatophilaceae bacterium NBWT11. Classification (NCBI taxonomy): domain Bacteria; kingdom Bacillati; phylum Actinomycetota; class Actinomycetes; order Geodermatophilales; family Geodermatophilaceae; species Geodermatophilaceae bacterium NBWT11. The sequence continues at coordinate 891,602 of CP043652.1, read as the reverse complement.
GGTGAACTGTGCGTGGGCGGCCATCTCCTTGCCCTGGTCCCAGGTCAGGGACCGGCGCAGCTGGGCTGGCACCCGCCTGATCGCTGCGGCCAGAGCCGGGTGGACCTGCTCGGCCTTCTTGCCTTCCGGTAGCGCCACCAACGCCACGAACCGGGTGGTGCGCTCCACCAGGGTGGCCACTGCACTGGGCAGCTTGCCCAAGACGAGGTCGCCCTCCCAGTGCCCGGGGACCGCCCGGTCGGTGGCCTCGGCGGGTCGTTCGGAGATCGGGACCATCCCGCGCAGCTGCCCACGCCCGGAAGGCAACTTGGCCCCGCGCGGGTGCCGGGTCGCCCGACCGGTGCGCAACGACCGGGTCAACTCACGGGCCAACCCGCCCCTGGCCTGCACGAACAAGGTCAGGTAGATCGTCTCGTGGGAGACCCGCATCGCCTCATCGTCGGGGAAGTCCACGACCAAGCGTGACGCGATCTGCTGCGGTGACCACTCCAGGGCCAGCCCACGCTGCACCTCCGCGCGAAGCCGCCCGTCGATCGCCAGCTTCGCCGGCTTGGGTCGCAGCGCCCGACGATCGGCCGCGGCATCGGCTGCTGCGGCCCGGTAGGCCTCCCGCCCGCCGTTGCGGGCCAGCTCCCGGCTGATCGTGGAGGGCTCCCGCCCCAACACACGCGCGATCGCCCGCACCGACGCCTCGGCGGCGATCCCGCGGCTGATCTCCTCCCGCTCGACCACGCTCAACGCCAGCGGCCCCCGCCGCCGCGCTACCGGCCGTCTGCCACCACACGCCGTGACATGCCGGTGCACCGTGGCATGCGACAGCCCCAATGACCGGCCGATGCCACGCAGTGACTCACCGGCCCGCCATCGCGCCCACAACTGATCCTGCTGCTCCACCGACAACCCCGACGACCTCACCGGACCACCCCTCAGACCACGACACCGTGATCATCTGCAGAGGCTGTTGCATCCACCCGTTGAGACCGCCGCGCTTCTCGTCAGGTGCGGGTGGGGCGGTAGACGCGGTCGAGGACGCCGGCCAGGAGGCGTTCGGCCAACGGGCGGGGGAGGGCGGCGACCAGGGCGTGCACGGGGGCCATCCGGGTCGGCAGCCGACCGCCGTCCAGGCCGGCGAGGGCGAGCAGGCCGTCGACGTCGGCCACGGTGAGGGTCGCCGGGTCGAGGTCGGCCGCGGCGGCCACCAGCGTGGGGTCGGGGACGGGCGGGTCCAGGGCCAGCGCTGCGCGGGCGGCGTCGGCGAGGTCGGCGAGCAGGGCGGGCACCCGGTCGGTGGTCGCCGCGGTGACCGTCAGGTGCAGCGTGGCCGGGAGGACGCTGCCGTCGGGCTGGGTGAACGGCGGCTGGGGCTGCAGCAGCCAGCCCCGGGCGGTGACCTCGTCGGCCAGGTGCAGCACGTCGAGCCCGTCGGTGCCGGCGAGCGCCACCAGGGTGGTCACCGGGGTGCCCACCACCCGTACGCCCGGGACGTCGGCCAGCCCGGCGACCAGCGCCGTGGTCGCCTCCCGGGCCGCCAGCGCCAGGCGCCGGTAGCCCTCGGTGCCCAGCCAGCGGTGCACCGCCCACGCGGCGGCCATCGGTCCGGCGGGGCGGGTGCCGGCCAGCGTCGGGTTGACCACCGGGTAGCCGGGCCAGTCCGCGGTGGCGAACCAGTGGCCGTGCCGGAACTCCGGGTCGGCGGTCAGCAGCACCGAGACGCCCTTGGGGGCGTAGCCGTACTTGTGCAGGTCGACCGACAGGCTGGTCACCCCGGGGACCGAGAGGTCGAACGACTCGGCGCCGGTGCTGTCGGCGAGGTGCGGCAGCAGCCAGCCGCCGATGCAGGCGTCCACGTGGCAGGGCACCCCGGCCGCGGCGGCCAGCGCGGCCACCTCGGCGACCGGGTCGAGCACGCCGTGCGGGTAGGACGGTGCGCTGAGGACGACCAGCGCGGTGCGGGTGGTCAGCAGCGCGGCGACCTCCGCCGGGCGCACCCGGCAGGTGTCGGGGTCCACGCCCAGGTCGACCACGGCCAGGTCGAACAGGTGCGCGGCCTTGCGGAAGGCGGCGTGCGCGGTGACCGGCAGCAGCAGCTGGGGACGGCGGTCGTCGTCCGGGTGGGCCGACCGCCACCGGGTGCGGGCGGCGAGCACGGCGAGCAGGCAGCTCTCGGTGCCGCCGCTGGTGACCGTGCCGACGGTGTCCGGCCCGCCCCCCAGCAGTGCGGCCGCTGCGGCGACCAGGTCGTTCTCGATCCGGGCGACGCTGGGGAAGGCGGTCGGGTCGAGGGCGTTCGTCCACTGGTACGCCGCCTGAGCGCCGGCGGCCAGCGCGTCCACCTCGGTGAGCCCGGAGTCGTAGACGTAGGCCATGGCGGCCCCGCCGTGCGTGGGGACGTCCCCGTCGGCCAGCGCGGTGAGCTCCGCCAGGACGTCCTGCGGTGTCACGGGGTGGGCTCCAGTCGGTAGCGGGCGATGAACGGCAGCGAGGCGAGCACCAGCAGTGCCGGGAGCAGGCTGAAGGACAGCAGCACGGTGGTGTCGGCCGCCGCGGTCTGCGCCACGACGGCGTCCCCGACCGACGAGCGGTACCCGGCGAGCCCCAGCAGCACGCCCAGCAGGCCCGGTCCGACCGCCAGCCCGAGCGTCTCGGCCGCCGTCCAGACGCCGGTGAACACCCCGGCCCGGCGCTCGCCGGAGGACGTCTCGTCGGCGGCGACCACGTCGGGGAGCATCGCCAGCGGGAACATCTGCATCCCGGCGTAGCCGATCCCGACCACCACGACGAGGGCGAGCACGAGGCCGGTGCGGCCGGGCGCGCCGAGGGCGAGCGCGGCAGCGCCGACGGCGAAGACCGTGGACGACGCGAGCAGGCCGGTCCGCTTGCCCACCCGGCGGCTGACCCGTAGCCACAGCGGCATGACCAGGATGGCCGGGCCGACCAGGGCGACGAACAGCAGCGTCCCGGCGGCGGGGTCACCGAGCACCTGCCGGGCGTAGTACGGGACGCCGGCCAGCATCACGCCGATCCCCAGCGCCTGGACGACGAACCCGACCAGCAGCAGCCGGAACGGCCGCACCCGGACGGCGACCCGCAGCGTGGCCAGCAGGCGCCCCTCGCTGCTGGTGCGCGTCAGCGTGGGTGCCCGCCGGGTGCCGACGACGGCGCCGAGCATCCCGCCGGCGAGCAGCACCGCCACGAACGCGGCCATGGCCAGGTGCCCGGCCCGGCCGCCGCCGGCGAGCTCGACCACCGCGGGCGCGCCGGCGCCGGCGACCAGGATGCCCAGCGCCAGGGCCGCGACCCGCCAGGACATCAGGGTGGCCCGCTCGCCGGGGTCGGTGGTGATCTCGGCGGGTTGGGCGACGTAGGGCACCTGGAAGCAGCCGTAGGCGGTGGCCGCGAGCAGGAAGGTGACCGCGACCCAGCCGGCGGCCAGCGCCGGGGGAGCCCCGGGGCCGGCGAAGACCAGCACGAACAGCAGCGGCAGGGTCAGCCCGCCGGCCAGCATCCAGGGCCGGCGCGGTCCCCAGCGGCTGGTGGTGGCGTCCGACCGGGCACCGATCCACGGGTTGAGCAGCACGTCCCACGCCTTGGGCGCGAACACCACCAGCCCGGCGAGACCGGCACCCACGCCGAGCACGTCGGTCAGGTAGAAGAGCAGCAGCAGCCCCGGGACGGTGCCGAACGCCGCCGTCCCGATGGAGCCCGCTGCGTAGCCGAGGTGGGTGCCCCGGGTCAGCGCGGGGGCGGTCACCGGGGCACCGTAGCCCTCGGTCGTCGAGAGCCCTCAGTCGTCGAGGTCGTCCTCGTCGTCGGTGCCGCCCCGCGCCAGCCACGTCGCCAGCCGTTCGACCGGCACCTCGAAGTCGGGGTGCTGGTCGACGAAGGCCTGCAGCTGGTCACCCAGCCAGGAGAGGGAGACCTCCTCCTGGCCCCGGCGGGTGACCAGCTCCTCGATGCCGCGGTCGGTGAAGTACACCGCGGCTACTGGGCCAGCGAACGGGCGACGAGGTCCTTCTGCTCGGCCTCGTGCACCTTGGCCGAGCCGACGGCCGGGCTGGCCGAGGCCTTGCGGCTGACCACCGACAGCGTCTTCCCGGCGGGCAGCTCGGCGGGCAGGTTGACCGCCATGAACTGCCAGGCGCCCATGTTGGCCGGCTCCTCCTGCACCCAGACGACCTCGTCGGCGTTGGGGTAGCGGCGCAGCTGCTCGACCAGCTCGCTGGCCGGCAGCGGGTACAGCTGCTCGACCCGCAGCACGGCGACGTCGGCGACGCCCTCGGACTCCCGGCCGGCCAGCAGGTCGTAGGCGACCTTGCCGGTGCACAGCAGCACCCGGCGCACGGCGGCGTCGTCGAGCGGCTCCCCGCCGACGCCCGGGTCGGGCAGCACCGGCCGGAAGCTCTGCTCGGTGAAGTCCTCGACGGCGCTGACCGCGGCCTTGGCGCGCAGCAGCGACTTGGGCGTGAAGACCACCAGCGGGCGGTGGGTCTCCGACAGCGCCTGCCGACGCAGCAGGTGGAAGTAGTTCGCCGGGGTCGAGCAGTTGGCGACGGTCATGTTGTTCTCCGCGCACAGCTGCAGGAAACGCTCGGGCCGACCGCTGGAGTGGTCGGGACCCTGGCCCTCCAGGCCGTGCGGCAGCAGCAGGACGATGCCCGACTGCTGGCCCCACTTGGCCTCACCGGAGGAGATGAACTCGTCGATGATCAGCTGCGCGCCGTCGACGAAGTCGCCGAACTGGGCCTCCCAGAGGACGAGGGCCTCGCGGTTGGCCACCGAGTAGCCGTACTCGAACCCGACCGCGGCGTACTCGCTGAGCAGCGAGTCGTAGACGAAGAACTTCGCCTGGTCCTCGGTGAGGTTGGCGATCGGGGTGTACTCCTTCGCGTCCTCCCGGTCGATGAGGACCGAGTGGCGCTGCACGAAGGTGCCGCGACGGGAGTCCTGACCGGCCAGCCGCACCGGCACGCCCTGCATGAGCAGCGAGCCGAAGGCCAGCAGCTCGCCCATCGCCCAGTCGACGCCGCCCTCGCTGACCATGGCCGCGCGCCGCTCGAGCATCTTCTGCAGCTTGGGGTGGACGGTGAAGTCCCCGGGCAGCGAGACGTGCGCGTCGCCGATGGTCTTGAGCACCTCGGTGGTGATCGCCGTCTTGGCCGACGCCGAGGGCCGCTGGTCCACGACCGGCTCGGGGGTGGAGGAGTCGCGGGCGTCGTGGGTCTCGGAGAAGGCCCGCTCGAGCTGCCCGCGGTAGTCCTTCAGGGCCTCCTCGGCCTCGGTCAGGGTGATGTCGCCCCGGCCGACCAGCGCCTCGGTGTAGAGCTTCCGGACCGAGCGCTTGCGGTCGATGATGTCGTACATCAGCGGCTGGGTCATCGAGGGGTCGTCGCCCTCGTTGTGCCCGCGCCGGCGGTAGCAGACCAGGTCGATGACGACGTCCTTGCGGAACGCCTGCCGGTAGTCCACGGCCAGCCGGGCGACCCGGACGCAGGCCTCGGGGTCGTCACCGTTGACGTGGAAGACCGGCGCACCGATCATCCGCGCGACGTCGGTGGAGTACAGGCTCGAGCGCGCCGCGGCCGGGCTGGTGGTGAAGCCGACCTGGTTGTTGACCACGACGTGCACCGTGCCGCCGGTGCGGTAGCCGCGCAGCTGGGACAGGTTGAGGGTCTCGGCGACCACGCCTTGTCCCGCGAACGCGCTGTCGCCGTGCAGCAGCAGCGGCAGGACGGTGAAGCCGCCCTCGCCCTTGTCGATCATGTCCTGCTTGGCCCGCACGATGCCCTCGAGGACGGGGTTGACCGCCTCCAGGTGGCTGGGGTTCGAGGTCAGGGTGACCGCGATCGAGGCGTCCCGGGCCGGGTGCTGGAACGTGCCCTCGGCGCCGAGGTGGTACTTCACGTCTCCGGAGCCCTGCACGGTGCCCGGGTCGATGTTGCCCTCGAACTCCCCGAAGATCTTCGAGTAGGGCTTGTTGAGCACGTTGGCCAGCACGTTGAGCCGGCCGCGGTGCGGCATGCCGATCGCGACCTCCTCGAGGCCGTGCTCGGTCGAGGCGACGAGCACCTCGTCCATCAGCGGGATGACGGACTCACCGCCCTCGAGGGAGAACCGCTTCTGCCCGACGTACTTGGTCTGCAGGAAGGTCTCGAAGGCCTCGGCGGCGTTCAGTCGACCCAGCACGTGCTTCTGCTTCGCCCGGTCGGGGCTGTCGTGCTTGACCTCGATGCGCTTCTGGAGCCACTCGCGCTCCTCGGGGTCGGTGATGTGCATGTACTCCACGCCGACGGTGCGGCAGTAGGAGTTGCGCAGCACACCGAGCACGTCGCGCAGCGGCATGACCTTCTCCCCGGCGAACCCGCCGACCGGGAACTGCCGGTCGAGGTCCCACAGGGTCAGGCCGTGCTGGGTGATGTCCAGGTCGGGGTGGGTGCGGACCTTGAACTCGAGGGGGTCGGTGTCGGCCATCAGGTGGCCGTTGCGCCGGTAGGCCTCGATCAGCTCGACGACGCGGGCGCCCTTGTCGATCTGGCCCTCGTGGCGCACCGAGACGTCGGGGACCCAGCGGACCGGCTCGTAGGGGATCCGCAGCGAGGCGAAGACCTCGTCGTAGAACCCGTCCTGGCCCAGCAGCAGGCCGTGCAGCTTGCGCAGGAAGTCCCCGGACTGGGCGCCCTGGATGATCCGGTGGTCGTAGGTCGAGGTGAGCGTGATGGTCTTCGCGACCGCGAGGTCGGTCAGCGTCTCCGGGCTCATCCCCTGGAACTCGGCCGGGTAGTCCATCGCGCCGACGCCGACGATCGTGCCCTGGCCGGTGGTCAGCCGCGGCACGGAGTGGTTGGTGCCCACGGTGCCGGGGTTGGTCAGGCTGACCGTCGTCCCGGTGAAGTCGTCCATCGTGAGCTTGCCGCCGCGGGCCCGGCGGATGACGTCCTCGTAGGCGCCCCAGAAGGCGGCGAAGTCCATCTCCTCGGAGCGCTTGATGTTGGCGACCACCAGCGAGCGGGTGCCGTCGGGCTTGGGCAGGTCGATCGCCAGGCCGAAGTTCACGTGCTCGGGCTGCACCAGGTTCGGCTTGCCGTCGATCTCGGCGAACGCCGCGTTCATCTCCGGGAAGTCGTCCAGCGCCCGGACCAGCGCGTAGCCGATCAGGTGGGTGAAGGAGACCTTCCCGCCGCGCGAGCGGGCCAGGTGGTTGTTGATGACGATGCGGTTGTCGACCAGCATCTTCGCCGGGACGGCCCGCACGCTGGTGGCGGTCGGCACGGTCAGCGAGGCGTTCATGTTCTTCACGACGCTGGCGGCGGCACCGCGGAGCACCGACTGCTTGGGGCCACCGCTCTCGGCCTCGGCGCCGGCCGTGGGCTTCGCCGGGGCCTTCTTCTCGGCGGCGGGCTTCGCGGCGGCGGGCTTCGCGGCCGGCTGGGCGTCGGCCGCCTTCTCCGCGGGCCTGGCGACGACGGTGCCGGTGCTCTTCGGCTCCGGCGCGGTCGCCCGGCTGGGCGGCGTCGGGGTGCTCGGCGCGACGGCGGGGGAGCTGGGCCGGGTGGCCGAGCCCTCGGCGTCGGCGGGGGCGGGCGCGGCCTCGGCTGCTGCGTCGTCCCCGGCCGCGTCGTCCCCGGCCGTGTCGTCCCCGGCGGCCGCCGGGGCCGGCCGGTCGGCGCCGTCGGACATCGGGCTGCCGGGCCGGTAGTCGTCGAAGAAGTCGTGCCACGCCTGGTCGACGCTGGCGGGGTCGGACAAGTACTGCTGGTACATCTCCTCGACCAGCCACTCGTTGGTGCCGAAACCCATCGCGGACGAGGATCGGGTGGGGGAGGGCTGGGATGAGCTCACGCTTGACACGGGGTCGAGTGCCTTCTTCGTCTGTGGACGTCGTTGGACCGGTCGCCGACTCTACCGGCCCCGGGGCGGGCTGCGCCCCCGCGAGGTGAGCCGCCACACGTGGCACGGCTCACCCGCGGGGTGGTGCGGTCAGTCGCGGACGCGGTGCTCCTCAAGCAGCCGGACCAGCTCGTCGTGCGGGGTGGCGCCACCGGCGGAGCCGGGGCGCTCGCGCGCCGCGGCGATCTGGGCGATGTCCAGGGCGCTGGCGCCGTCGGCCGTGGTCGCGTCGACGTCGGCGCCGGCGGCCAGCAGCCGGGCGACGACGTCGGGTGCGTGCGGCCGGGCACCGGCGGCGACCGCGGCGTGCAGTGCGGTCCGCCCGGTGTCGGGGTCGCGGCGGTCGACCCGGGCGCCGGCACCGAGCAGCACGTCGACGACGTCGGGGTGCACACCACCGGCCGCGGCCTGCAGGGCGCCGCCGTCGGCGTCGGCGCCCCGGTCCAGGAGCAGCTGCACGGTCTCCATGCGGCCACCGAACGCCGCCCAGGTCAGCAGGTCCACCCCGCTGTGCGGGTCGGTGAGGGGGGCACCGCCGTCGAGGGCGGCGAGCAGGGTCTCCCGGTCGCCGGTGAACGAGGCGGTGGCCGCGTCGACCGGGGCGCCGAGGGACTGCAGCACCGGTACGAGGTCGGGCGCGGACTCCAGGGCGACCTGCAACGGCGTGCGGCCGTGCTCGGTGCGCGCGTCGAGGTCCGCGCCGGCGGCGACCAGCACCTCGACGGTCGCCTGGGAGCCGGAGGCCACGGCCAGGTGCAGCGGGGTCCACCCGTCCTGGCCGTCCCGCTCCACCGCGATGCCGACCAGCCGGGGCTGTTCGGCGACGGCGGCCGAGACCGCGGCGGTGTCCCCGGCGTCGATCAGCCCGGCCAGGCGCTGGGCGGTCATCCGGAGGGCCCGCAGCTCCCCGGTGGAGGGCCCTGCGGGGGTGGTCGGCTGGGTCATGGGTCGTCCCCGTTCTCTCGTCGGACGGCCAGGTCGGAGCCCAGCACGGCAGCGGGTGCGACCGTATCGGAGCAGGCCGGGGGGCCGGGGACACACCGCACGGCTCGCGGCGGCGTGACCCCCGACACGCCCGGCCCGCCGGGGTCGGATAGGTTCCGCCCGTGTCTGCCTATCGGACGGTCGTCGTCGGCACGGACGGGTCGGAGTCCTCGTTGCGTGCGGTCGCGCGCGCCGGGGCGCTCGCCGGGGCCTGCGGCGCCACGCTGGTGATCGCCTGCGCCTACCTGCCCACCGAGCTCGACGACCGCGAGGCCCAGCGCACCGCCGACGTGCTCAAGGACGAGGCCTACCAGGTCATGGGGTCCTCCCCGGCCGAGGAGACCGTCCGCACCGCGCAGGAGCGGGCCACCGCGGCGGGCGCGGGCCAGGTGCGCACCGTCGCCGTCGTCGGCTCGCCGGTCGAGGCCCTGCTGGACGTCGTCCGCCGGGAGTCCGCCGACCTGCTCGTGGTCGGCAACCGGGGGCTCGCCGGGATCAAGGGCCGCCTGCTGGGCTCGGTGCCCGCCGACGCCACCCGCCGCTCGGACGTCGACGTGCTGATCGTGCACACCACGGACTGACCCGACGGACGAGAACGCACCGCCCCCGGAGGACCCGGCCGGCGCCCTGGACCGGCTGCTGCTGGGCGGGCCCCGGCGGTGGACCCGGCTGCAGGTCGCCGAGCAGGCCGGTGTCCCCCCGGAGCGCACCCAGCGGCTGTGGCGGGCGCTGGGCTTCGCCGACGTCGGGGACGACGAACCGGCGTTCACCGACTCCGACGTCGCCGCCCTCGGCTCGCTGTCGGCGCTGATCGACTCGGGGTTCGTCGACCTGGAGAGCGAGGCCTCGATCGCCCGGGCCATGGGCCAGTCGCTGTCCCGGCTGGCCGACTGGCAGACCGACATGCTGGCCGCGCTGCTCACCGAGCGGTCCGAGGGGTCGGGCCCCTCGCTGGACACGGTCCGCTCGGCCGAGGTGCTGCTGCCGCTGCTGCGTGACGTGCAGGACCACGTGTGGCGCCGCCACCTGGCGGCCAACGCCGACCGGTTGTCGGCGGTCGGGTCCGGTGCCGCCGTGGACCGCCGGGAGCTCGCGGTGGGGTTCGCCGACCTGGTGGGCTACACCTCGCGCAGCCGCGGCATGGGCGGACGCGAGCTGGGCGCGATGGTCGAGGACTTCGAGGGCCTGACCGCCGACCTGGTCGCCCGGCACCACGGGCGGGTGGTGAAGACCGTCGGCGACGGGGTGCTGTTCACCTGCACGTCGGCGGTGCAGGCGGTGGAGATCGGGCTGCGGCTGCCCGAGGAGTGGGCCGCTGACGACCGGCCGCCGCTGCGGGTCGGCGCAGCGTACGGCACCGTGCTCACCCGGCTCGGCGACGTCTACTCACCGGTGGTCAACCTGGCCAGCCGGCTCACCTCGCTGGGCCGGCCGGGCACCCTGCTCGTCGACCAGGAGCTGGCCCGCCGGCTGCGCGGACGGCGGGCCTACCGCGTCCGGCCGCTGCGCCGGGTGTCGGTGCGCGGCTACGACCACCTGCAGCCCTGGCTGGTGCGTCGCCGCCCGGGCGAGCCGGTGCCCGGGGAGGACGCCGGCCCGCTGGAGGACCTCCTCGACGAGATCGCCGACGACGTCCTCGGTTAGATGACCGGGTGACCGCCACCCTCCTCGCCCGCGGTCTGGCCGCCGGACACGGCGCCAAGGTGCTCTTCGCCGACCTGGACCTCGTCGTCGCCCCCGGGGACGTCGTCGGGCTGGTCGGGGTGAACGGCGCGGGCAAGTCGACCCTGCTGCGCACCCTGGCCGGTCTGCTGCCCGCCGAGGCCGGTGCGGTCTCGGTGTCCCCGCCCTCGGCCACGGTCGGGTACCTGCCCCAGGAGCACGAGCGCCGGGACGACGAGACCGTGCTCGAGGCCCTCGCCCGACGCACCGGGGTGGCCCGCGCCCAGGCGGTGATGGACGACGCGCTGACGGCGCTCACCGAGGGCGCCGCCGGGGCCGACGACGCCTACGCCGACGCGCTGGAGCGCTGGCTCTCCCTGGGTGGGGCCGACCTGGAGGACCGCGCGGAGGAGGTGGTGGCCACCGTCGCGCCGGGGGTGGCGTTGGACGCGCCCACGGCGGGTCTGTCCGGCGGGCAGGCCGCCCGGGTGGGGCTGGCCTCGTTGCTGCTCAGCCGCTACGACGTGCTGCTGCTCGACGAGCCCACGAACGACCTGGACCTGGCCGGGCTGACCCAGCTGGAGGACTTCGTCACCGGGCTGCGCACCGGGGTGGTCGTGGTCAGCCACGACCGGGAGTTCCTGTCCCGCACGGTGACCCGGGTGGTCGAGCTGGACCTGCCCCAGCAGCTCGTGCGGGTGCACGACGGCGGCTACGAGGCCTACCTGGCCGAGCGGGAGGTGGCCCGCCGGCACGCCCGCGAGGAGTACGACGAGTACGCCGACACCAAGGCCGGGCTCGAGGCGCGCGGGCGGATGCAGCGCAACTGGATGGCCAAGGGCGTCCGGGACTCGATCAAGAAGAGCAAGGACGGCGACAAGCACGTCAAGGCCGCTCAGCGGGCGTCCTCGGAGAAGCAGGCGGCCAAGGCCAAGCAGACCGACCGGCGGATCGAGCGGCTGGAGGTGGTCGAGGAACCACGCAAGGAGTGGGAGCTGCGGATGGAGATCGCCGCCGCGCCCCGCGCCGGTGCCGTGGTGGCCACGCTGCGCGGCGCCGTCGTCCGGCGGGGCGACTTCACCCTGGGCCCGGTGGACCTGCAGGTCGACTGGGGCGACCGGGTGGCGATCACCGGGGCCAACGGGTCGGGCAAGTCCACCCTGCTGGCCGCGCTGCTGGGCCGGGTGGAGCTCGCCGAGGGCGCGGGGTCGCTCGGCTCGGGCGTGCGGCTGGGCGAGGTGGACCAGGTCCGCGGGGCGTTCCTGGGGGAGGAGACGCTCGCCGCGGCCTTCGGGGCCGAGGTGCCCGACCTGCCCGACGCCGAGGTGCGCACCCTGCTGGCCAAGTTCGGCCTGCGCGCCGACCACGTGCTGCGCGCGGCGGGCACCCTGTCGCCGGGGGAGCGGACCCGGGCCGCACTGGCGCTGCTGCAGGCCCGGGGGGTGAACGTGCTGGTGCTCGACGAGCCGACCAACCACCTCGACCTGCCGGCGATCGAGCAGCTGGAGCAGGCGCTGGCCGACTACACCGGCACCCTGCTGCTGGTCACCCACGACCGCCGGATGCTCGAGGCCGTGGCCACCACCCGGCGGCTGACGGTCAGCGCGGGACGGGTGTCCGAGGACTGACGGCCGGCGCGTGGGTGCGCGGCCGGCGAGGGTGGCTCAGCGGCCGGGGCGGGTCGGTCTCGAGCACCGCGGCGATCGCGTACTCGGCCAGTGCGGCCACCTCGGTGGCCGTCCCGCGGCGCGGGTCGATCGGGGCCAGCTGGTGCACCTCGACGACGAGGTCGACCGCGCCCAGCACCCGGGCGGCGCTGCGCCACCAGGACTCCCCGGGGAGCTGCGCGGTGGCGGTGGTGGGTCGGCCGGCGACCCGGGCCCGGACGGCGACCGGACACACCGGCACCCCGGCGTCCAGTGCCGGCTGCAGGGACGCCGGCCGGAAGCGCCCGAGCTCGGTGCCGCAGCTGGCGGACTCCTCGGGCCGGACGAGCACGCCACGGCCCTGCCGGAGCTGGGCGGTGACGTCCTCGCCGCGGACGGTGGCCAGCCCCGGCCAGACCGCGGCGTCCTCGTCGGGCAGCGCGGTGACCGCGGTGCGCAGCGCCAGGTCGTCCACCCAGGACACCCGGTTGGCGACCACCAGGCGCGGGCCGGCGGGCCAGGCGACGGGCGGGGGGAGCACCTGCACCCGGACGCCGGCGGCGGTGAGCAGCCGGGCGGCGGTGCAGGTCCCGTGGCGTCGTCCGTCCCCGGCCGGGGGGCGGGCGGTGGCCCGGGCCAGCGCCGCGGACAGTCGCAGGGACCGCTGTCGGCGCAACGCGGCCGGGGCGGTGGGGTGGACGTCGGCGGTGCAGGCGGTCGAGCAGGGACCGGTGCTCATGCCGACCACCGTGGACCCCGGGGGTGACCGGGAGGTGACGTGCCGGCCGCGACCCGACGACGATCAGACGGGGTCTGGGCGCCGGGTCGCGAGGGCGGTGACCGCTGCGAGTGCCGCCAGCACGAGCAGCAGCACCGGGTAGGGCGCCACCGCCGAGAGCGCGGCGAGCAGCACCGGGGCGGCGAACCCCAGGTAGGTGAGCGCGTAGAAGACCGCGGTCAGGCCGGCCAGCTCGTGCGGCGGCGCCAGCCGCTGGGTCTCCACCAGACCGGCGACCAGGCAGAGCCCGTAGCCCGCGCCCAGCACCACGGCGGCGGCCAGCACCGCCCACGGGGAGGTCGTCGCGGCGGCCAGCGCGGCCAGCAGCAGCCCGGCGGTGACCGCGAGGGCGCCGACCCCGGCGCCGCGGCGGGTGTCGGTGGCCGCCAGCCGACGGCCCAGGGGCTGCACGGCGAAGCCGGTGCCCAGCGTGACCCCGGCGACCAGGGCGTTGAAGGCGACCTCGTAGCCGGTGACCGAGGGGGCGACCAGGCCGGGCAGCACCGCGATCGACACGGTGGCGCCGCCGAACACCCACGGCGCGACCGGGGCGACCAGTCGCCGGAACCGGGGGAGCCGCACCGACGACACCCGCATCCGGCGCAGCACCGACCCGCCCTCGTGGCCGGCGTCCACCGTCTCGGGCGTGCGCCACAGCGGCACCAGCACCGCGGCCATCACCAGCAGGTGCGGCACGTAGCAGAGCACCAGGGGGGCCGGGGCCCACTGCGCGACCAGGCCGGCGACGACCGGGCCCAGGCCGAAGCCCGCGGTGAGCGCCATCGCGGCCCGGCGGGCGCCGGTGCCGTCGGGGGAGGTGGTGTCGTAGGGCGGGCTGGACAGCTCCTTCACCCACGCCGACCCGGCGGCGAAGGCCGCACCGCTGGCCAGCCCGGCGAGGAACCGACCGGCGAACAGCGCCGGGAGCCCGCCGAGCATGAGCACCACGGTGGCCAGCAGGCTGACCACGGCGGCGACCTTGAGCACGGGGGACCGGCCGTAGCGGTCCGACACCGGGCCGAGCACCAGCAGCGCCGGGATCAGCCCGACGGCGTACACCCCGACCAGCCCGTCGACGGTGACGACGCCGAAGCCCGCGCTCTGCCGGTAGGCCACCAGCAGGCTGACGAACTGGTTGGCACCCCAGCCGATCCCGAACATGGTGACCGCGACGGGCACCCACGACCGGGGGCCGGTCACGCCTCGACCAGCTGCTTCAGCCGGGCCAGGCTGGTGGCCAGGTTCTCCCGCTGGAAGGCCGCGAAGCTGCTGCGGGTCAGCACCCGGTCGACGACCGCGGCCACCGGGTCCGGCCAGCGTCGCTCGTCGGTCCAGGTCTGGGTGACCCGGGTGCCGCCGTCGGAGGTGGCCTCCAGCCGGTGCTCCCAGCGGGCGATCCGGGCCCGCACCCGCGGCGTGCGCAGCCCGATCGCCCGCACCCGGAAGGCGAACCGCTCGCCGGGGTCGGCGGCGGTGACCACGCACTCGGTGGTCCAGCGGGCGCCGTGCCGCTCGTTGCGGCCGGTGAACACCGCCCCGACGGCCAGCGGACCGGCGCCGGGCGTGCGGGCACCCCGGTTCTCCGGGCTCCACTCCGCGGTGCGGGTGGGGTCGGCGACCAGGGCGTACACCGTGGCCGGCGGGGCGGACACCAGCACGGTGTCCGAGACCGTCATCGAGCGCGGCACGGCTTCCTCCTGGGCAGACCCCCGACGCACGTCGGGCCGGGTCCTGGTGGACCCGGCCCGGTGCGTGTGGTGGTGCCCCCGGCAGGATTCGAACCTGCGCCCCTGCCTCCGGAGGGCAGTGCTCTATCCCCTGAGCTACGGGGGCTCGTGTGGTTGGGGAAGCGGTGCAGACGTTAGCAGCCGGGGACCGGTGTCCCGACCGGGGGGCTCAGGGTGCGGGCAGGGGCGAGGCGCCCCGCGCGGCCAGCATCTGGGCCATGGTCGTGGACTCCGCCGCCTGGGTCTCCGCGATCGACCGGGCCAGGCCGCGGACGACGCCGACGGAGGCGCGGTCGGCCCCCTCGGTCGCCATCTCCAGCCCGCCCTGGTGGTGCCGGATCATCAGCTGCAGGAACCGGACGTCGAAGGCGGTGCCGCTCAGCGACCGCAGTTCGGCGAGCTCGTCCTCGGTGGCCATGCCGGGCATCAGGTCGCCCTCGGCCATCGCGTGGTCGTGCGCACCCTCGCCCATCCAGGTCATGGTGTCCCGGTTGGTGATCGGGGCTCCCCACAGCGACAGCCAGCCCTGCATGCGGCCGGCCTGGTTGGTCTGGGTGGCCGAGATGTCGAAGGCCAGCTGACGGACCTCGGGGTCGGTGCTGCGGTCGGGGGCCAGGTTGGCCATCTCCACGGCCTGCAGGTGGTGGCGGGACATGTCCTGGGCGAACCCGACGTCGACCGAGCCGACCGTGGGGTCGTCGGTGCGCCCGATGCCCAGGGCCACCGCCAGCCCGCCGCCGGCCAGCAGCGCCGCCACGGCGATCACCGCGACGAGCAACCCGCTGACCCACCGGACCGGCCCACGGGCGGGGCCGCCGTCGGTGTCGGGGGTGGTCTCCGGGTCGCTCGTCACGGTGCTCACGGAGCGGTCGTCGTCTCGCTGTCGGTGGGCACCTCGGCGGCACCGGACCGGCTGCTGTCCCCGACGACCAGGGGGGTCTCGGCGAACAGCGGGTTCTCGCAGCTGGCACCCGGCTCGGGGTACAGCGGCTCGCCGTCCTCGTCCTGGCCGAACACGAAGAAGTCGACGAACTGCTCGACGCGGGGGTCGGTCGCGGAGTCCACGGCCAGCTGGTGGTTCCAGGACTGCAGGCTGATCGGGGAGGTCAGCCCGGCGTAGGGGCTCAGCATCATCCCGGAGTTGCCCTCGACCAGGTCGGTCAGCGTGGACAGGTCCTCGTCGCTGATCGTGTCCGGGTCGTAGGTGATCCACACGGCACCGTGCTCGAGGCCGTGCACGGCGTTCTCGTGCCGGATGTCGACGTCGTAGACCGTGCCGGTGCAGTCGGCCCACTCGCCGTCGTGCGGCCCACCGACCGGCGGGGACTGCTGGTAGTCCACCGGGGTGGACACGTGCTGCTGGCCGGCGGCGTAGTCGAAGGTCTGCACGCCCTGGATCTGGTCGGCGCTGGTGACCTGGTCGGCGTTGGACCGGTTCACCGCGTAGACGGCGTAACCGATCACCGCACCGGCGAAGACGACGACGGCGACCGCGGCGGCGATGAGGCCCCACGGCCTGGGCTTCGCGACGGCGGCCTGGGTGGCGGGCCGGGTGCGGCCCTTGCCGGTGCGGCTGGCCGACGCGCCCTTGCCGCCGCCCTTGCCGGCCGAGCCGCCCAGGCCCTTGCCTGCCGGGGTGGCCGCACGGCCACCGGCGCCCTTGCCGGGCGTCCGGTTCGCCGGGCGGGCCCCGGGCTTGGCGTTCTCGGGCTTCGGGTCCTCGGGCAAGGCCACTCCAGTTCCGGCTCGTCTGACTCGGGTGGTGCGCCCGCGCGGGGTGCACCCGGGGCGTTCGCGCGGTCGCGCACGCTCCCCAGGCGTCTCGGCGGGCGAGTGTAGGTGGCGGAGCTGTGCTCTCCGGGTGCTGTGACACCGCCCACGGGGGCCTGTGTGCCTCAACGGCGCGGGGAATGCGGTCGTTCCCCTCTTCTAGGATCACCGGGTGACACCCGAGCAGCTCAGCGCCCTCGTCCGCTCCGTCGTGGCCGGGGCCGTGGAGCGCGGCGCCCTGGCCGTGCCCGTCCCGGACGACGTCGTGGTGGAGCGCCCACGCAACCCCGAGCACGGCGACTACGCGACCACGGTGGCCCTCAAGCTGGCCAAGGCCGCCGGCCGTCCGCCGCGGGAGGTGGCCGAGCTGCTGGCCGCGGACCTGCGGGAGCAGCCGGGCGTGGCGCGGGTCGACGTGGCCGGCCCCGGGTTCCTCAACATCACCTTCACCCAGGGTGCCCTCGGCCAGATCGCGGTCGACGCCGTCGCCGCCGGTGCGGCCTACGGGCGCACCGATGCCTTCGCCGGGCTGAAGGTCAACCTGGAGTTCGTCTCGGCCAACCCGACGGGCCCGGTGCACATCGGCGGCACCCGGTGGGCCGCGGTCGGCGATGCGCTGGGCCGCCTGCTCACCGCCACCGGTGCCGACGTCAGCCGCGAGTACTACTTCAACGACGCCGGTTCCCAGATCGACCGGTTCGCCCGCAGCCTGATGGCCGCCGCGCACGGGCAGCCCGCCCCCGAGGACGGGTACGCCGGCAGCTACATCGGCGAGATCGCCGCGGCCGTGGTCGCGGCCGAGCCCGGGGTGGCCGAGCTCCCCGAGGCCGAGCAGCAGGAGCGCTTCCGGGTGCGCGGGGTCGAGCTGATGTTCGCCGAGATCAAGAGCTCGCTGGCCGACTTCGGCGTCGTCTTCGACACCTACTTCTCCGAGGCGACGCTGCACGAGAGCGGGGCGCTGCAGCGGGCGATCGACACCCTGCGTGCCCGCGGCCACGTCTACGAGGCCGACGGCGCCACCTGGCTCCGGACCACCGACTTCGGGGACGACAAGGACCGGCCGCTGGTCAAGAGCGACGGCGACTACACCTACTTCGCCGCCGACTGCGCCTACTACCAGGACAAGCGGGACCGGGGCTTCGACAAGGTCGTGATCATGCTCGGCGCCGACCACGCCGGGTACGTCGGCCGCTACAAGGCGCTGGTGTCCGCACTGGGCGACGACCCGGCGCAGAACCTGGAGATCCTGCTGGGTCAGCTGGTGAACCTGGTCCGCGACGGCCAGCCGCTGAAGATGAGCAAGCGGGCCGGCACCGTGATCAACCTGGCCGACCTCACCGAGGCCGTCGGCGCCGACGCCGCCCGCTACGCGCTGGCCCGGGCCTCGGTCGACCAGCAGATCGACCTCGACCTGGACCTCTGGAGCCGGCAGTCCAGCGACAACCCGGTCTTCTACGTCCAGTACGCGCACGCCCGGATCTCCTCGCTGCTGCGGGGTGCTGCCGACCTGGGCATCGCCCTGGGCACCGCGGACGACGTCGACGCCACCGCGCTGGCCCACCCCCGGGAGACCGACCTGCTGCGGGCGATCGCCGAGTTCCCCCGGGTGGTCACCGCCGCGGCCGAGCTGCGCGCCCCGCACCGGGTGGCCCGCTACCTGGAGGAGCTGGCCGGGACCTACCACCGGTTCTACGACTCGTGCCGGGTGCTCCCGCGCGGGGACGAGGAGTCCACCCCGACCACCGTCGCCCGCCTGTGGCTGTGCGCGGCGACCGCCACGGTGCTGCGCAACGGCCTGACCGTGCTCGGCGTGCACGCCCCGGAGCGGATGTGAGGGCGCACCCGGCAGGTCCGCTGCACGGCAACCTCACCCCGCCCTCGGCCGCCGGCGCACCGCCGGCCTCCCTCGGCGAGCTCGACGCGCAGGTCTGGCCGCGCGGGGCGACCCGGGTCGACGGCGAGCTGCACCTGGCCGGCCGGTCGGTCACCGACCTGGCCCGGGAGCACGGCACCCCGCTGTTCGTCCTGGACGAGGCCGACTTCCGCGGCCGGGCCGCGGACTTCGCCGCCGCGTTCGACGGCGCCGACGTGCACTACGCGTCCAAGGCGGTCCTCTGCGGGCAGGTGGCCCGGTGGGTCGCCGAGGACGGCCTGCACCTGGACGCCTGCAGTGGCAACGAGCTGTCGATCGCGCTGGCCGCGGGCTTCCCCGCGGGCCGGATCGCGCTGCACGGCAACAACAAGTCGGTGCTGGAGCTGGCGCTGGCCGTGGACGCCGGCATCGGCCACGTGGTGCTGGACTCCTTCGACGAGATCGACCGCCTGGTGCCGCTGGCCGCCGCCCGGGTCGCCGCCGGCGGCGCCCCGGTGCCGGTGCTCATCCGCTCGACGGTGGGCATCGAGGCGCACACCCACGAGTTCATCGCCACCGCCCACGAGGACCAGAAGTTCGGGTTCTCGCTGGCCACCGGCGACGCCCTGGCCGCCGCCGTGCGGGTGGTGGGGGAGCCCGCGCTCCAGCTGGCCGGGCTGCACAGCCACATCGGTTCGCAGATCTTCGACACCGCCGGCTTCGAGGCGGCCGCGCACCGGGTGGTCGGCCTGATGGGCGCCGTCCGCGACGCCACCGGGCTGGTGCTGCCCGAGCTCAACCTCGGTGGCGGGTTCGGCATCGCCTACCTGCCCGACGACGACCCGGTCGCCGCCGAGGACGTCGCGGTCAAGCTCCGCTCCATCGTCGCCGCGGAGTGCGCCGAGCTCGGCCTCGCCGTCCCGCGGCTGGCCGTCGAGCCCGGCCGCGCCATCGCCGGACCCGGCACGGTGACCCTCTACGAGATCGGCACCATCAAGCCGGTCCGGCTCGGTGCCTCGGGGTCCCCGGGGACGCCGATGGTGCGCAACTACGTCTCGGTGGACGGCGGGATGAGCGACAACATCCGCACCGCGCTGTACGACGCCAACTACACCTGCGTGCTGGCCAACCGCGTCTCGACCGCCCCGCCGGCGCTGTGCCGCGTCGTCGGCAAGCACTGCGAGAGCGGGGACGTGCTGGTCAGGGACCTGTGGCTGCCCTCGGACGTGGTCGCCGGTGACCTGCTCGCCGTCGCCGCCACCGGGGCCTACTGCTGGTCGATGGCCTCGAACTACAACTACCTGCTCAAGCCGCCGGTGGTCGCCGTGCGGGACGGGGTGTCGGCCGAGATCGTCCGACGGCAGACACTGTCGGACGTGTTCGCCCTCGACGCCGTCCTCGCCGACGTCCCCGCCCCTGCTGTCGCACCCTCGCAGCCCGCCGTCGGGAGCCCCTCGTGACCGCACCCTCGCCAGCCCCGAACGGCGCCCCGCTGCGGGTCGCCCTGCTCGGCTGCGGCACGGTCGGGTCCGCCGTGCTGCGGCTGCTCGCCGACCAGGCCGACGACATCACCGCCCGGGTGGGGCGACCGGTGCAGGTGGCCGGGGTCGCCGTCCGCCGGCCCGACCGGCACCCGAGGTGCCCGCCGAGCTGCTGACCACCGACGCGCACGCGCTGGTCACCTCGCCCGACGTCGACCTCGTGGTCGAGGTGATCGGCGGGATCGAGCCGGCCCGCTCGCTCATGCTGGCCGCGTTCGACGCCGGCAAGTCGGTGGTCAGCGCGAACAAGGCGCTGCTGGCCGACGACAGCGTCGCGCTGCACGCCGCGGCCGCCGACGCCGGGGTGGACCTCTACTACGAGGCCGCCGTCGCCGGGGCCATCCCGCTGCTGCGCCCGCTGCGCGAGTCCCTCGCCGGGGACCAGCTGACCCGGGTGGTCGGCATCGTCAACGGGACGACGAACTACATCCTGTCCCGGATGGCCGAGACCGGTGCCGGGTTCGCCGAGGCGCTGGCCGAGGCCACCGAGCTGGGCTACGCCGAGGCCGACCCGACCGCCGACGTGGACGGCTTCGACGCCGCCGCGAAGGCGGCGATCCTGGCGTCGCTGGCCTTCCACTCGCCGGTCACCGCCGCCGACGTCTACCGCGAGGGCATCTCCGCGGTGTCCTCCACCGACGTCGCCCGGGCCACCGAGATCGGCTGCACGGTGAAGCTGCTGGCGATCTGCGAGAAGGTGTCCGGCGCCGACGGCGACGCGATCGCCGTCCGCGTGCACCCGGCGATGATCCCCACCTCGCACCCGCTGGCCTCGGTCGGCGGTGCGTTCAACGCGGTCTTCGTCGAGGCCGAGGCCGCCGGACAGCTGATGTTCTACGGCCAGGGCGCCGGAGGAGAGCCGACGGCGTCGGCCGTGCTCGGTGACCTGGTCGCGGTGGCCCGCAACCGGGTCGCCGGCGTCGCCGGGCCGGGCACCACCGCCTACGCGGGCCTGCCGGTCGCGCCGATGGCCGACACCCCCACCCGGTACCACGTCAGCCTCGACGTGGCCGACAAGCCGGGTGTGCTGGCCACCGTCGCGCAGGAGTTCGCCGCGCAGGGCGTGAGCATCTCCACCGTCCGCCAGGACGGCGCCGGCGAGGCCGCCACCCTGGTGATCGTCACCCACCGCGCCCCGGACGCGGCGCTGTCTGCCACCATCTCCCGGCTGCGCGAGATGCCGGCCGTCCGGGCCGTGACCAGCGTGCTGCGCGTGGAGGGACTGTCATGACCGCGTCACCGTTCTGGCCCGGGCTCATCGAGGCCTACCGGGACCGCCTGCCGGTCACCGCCAGCACCCCGGTGGTGACGCTGCAGGAGGGCGCCACCCCCGCTGGTGCCTGCCCCCGAGCTGTCCCGCCGCACCGGGTGCGACGTCTACCTCAAGGTCGAGGGCGCGAACCCCACCGGTTCGTTCAAGGACCGCGGCATGACGATGGCCATCACCAAGGCCGTCGAGGAGGGCGCGCAGGCCGTCATCTGCGCCTCCACCGGCAACACCTCGGCCAGTGCCGCGGCCTACGCCGCCCGCGCCGGTCTGGTCTGCGCCGTCCTCGTGCCGCAGGGGAAGATCGCCACCGGCAAGCTGGCCCAGGCCCTGGTGCACGGGGCCAAGCTGCTGCAGGTCACCGGCAACTTCGACGACTGCCTGGCGCTGGCCTCCAAGCTCGCGATCGACTACCCGGTCAGCCTGGTCAACAGCGTCAACCAGTACCGGATCGAGGGGCAGAAGACCGCCTCGTTCGAGATCGTCGACGTGCTCGGCGACGCCCCGGACATCCACTGCCTGCCCGTCGGCAACGCCGGCAACATCACCGCCTACTGGCAGGGCTACCGGGAGTACTGCGACGACGGCCCGGCCACGAAGCGGCCCCGGATGTGGGGCTTCCAGGCCGCCGGTTCGGCCCCCATCGTCAACGGCGCGGTCGTGGAGAACCCGAGCACGATCGCCACCGCGATCCGGATCGGCAACCCGGCCTCCTGGGCCAAGGCGCTCACCGCGCGTGACGACTCCGGCGGGCGGATCGACGCCGTCACCGACCGGGCGATCCTGGCCGCCTACCGGCTGCTGGCCCGCACCGAGGCCGTCTTCGTGGAGCCCGCCTCGGCCGCCTCGGTCGCCGGGCTGCTGCAGGTGGCGGCTGCCGGTGAGCTCGAGCCCGGCCAGCGGGTCGTCTGCACGGTGACCGGCAACGGGCTCAAGGACCCGGAGTGGGCCATCTCCGGGGCCCCGGCCCCGGTGACGATCCCGGTCGACGCGCAGGCCGCGGCCGCACAGCTGGGCCTGTGAGCGCCGCCGTGAACGGTGGGACGGTCCGCATCCGGGTCCCGGCCACCAGCGCCAACCTCGGTCCGGCCTTCGACAGCGCCGGCCTCGCCCTGGCCCTCTTCGACGAGCTGGAGGTCTCCGTCGCCGACGGCCTCGAGGTCGTCGTCGAGGGCGTCGGCGCCGGCGAGCTGCCCACCGACGAGTCCCACCTGGTCGTGCGGGCCTTCCGCGCGGCGTGCGTCGACCTGGGCTGGCTCCCGACCGGCCTGCGCCTGCACGCCCGCAACGGCATCCCGCAGGGCCGGGGGCTCGGCTCCTCCGCGGCTGCCGTCGTCGCCGGCATCCTGGCGGCCTGGGCGTTGTGCCCGGCCGTCACCGGCGTCGACGACGACCGCGTGCTCGCCCTCGCCGACGCGATCGAGGGCCACCCCGACAACGTGGCCGCCTGCCTGCTCGGGGGGTTGACGCTGTCCTGGTCCGGTGACGAGGGCCCGCGGGCGGTGTCGCTCCCGGTCCACGCCCAGGTCACCCCGCTGGTGTGCGTGCCGACGACGACGCTGTCCACCCACGTGGCCCGCGGTCTGCTGCCGTCGGTGGTCCCGCACGAGGACGCCGCGTACAACGCCGGGCGGGCAGCGCTGCTGGTGCACGCCCTGACGGCTGCACCGCAGTTCCTGCTCGAGGCGACCGGGGACCGCCTGCACCAGGGTCCCCGCGCCGCGGCCATGCCCGACACCGCTGCGCTGGTCGCCGACCTGCGCGACGCCGGGCACGCGGCCGTGGTCTCCGGGGCCGGGCCGAGCGTGCTCGTGCTCGATGCCGGACCGGAGGACGCCGCCCTGGTCCGCACCGTCGTGCCGGCCGGCTGGGAGGTGCTGGACCTGGCGGTCGAGGCGTCCGGAGCGCGGGTCCGGTACGAAGACCGTGCTGTACCGTCATGACCGCCTGAGGAGGCATCGGGGACAGCCGATGTCGCGAGTTGCGTCGGCCGGTGTCTAGGCTCGTCGTGCAGCCGCCCTCGGGCGAGCCTGATCGCGAGACGTCGACGACGCGCGACTGCCGTCCTTCGTCCCGCTCCCCGAAGACCTGAACCCCTCCTCGGTCCCGCCACGACCACGTCGTGGCGAACCCGAGAGGACCACCGGTCACCCCCTGCGCCAGTAGGCGCAGGTCACCGCAGGGAAGGACCTGTACGTGAGCGAGACCACCTCCCTCGTCGCCGATGGCGCCGCCGACCCCACCGGGTCCGCCGGCTCCGGCGCCGAGGCCGCCGCCGGCAAGCGCCGCCGCGGCACCGGCCTGTCGGGCATGCTCCTGCCGGAGCTGCAGCGCCTGGCCGCCGAACTGGGCATCGCCGGCACCGGCCGGATGCGCAAGGGCGACCTGGTGAGCGCCATCGAGGCGCGCCAGGTCGGCAGCCCGGCCCCCGCCGCGGCTCCCGTCGCGGACGCCCCCGTCACCGAGCCGGTCGCCGAGACCACCGTCGAGACGCCGGCCGAGGCGCCCGTGGCGACCCCGCCGCGCGCCGAGGCCGCCCCGCCGACCCGCCGCCGCCGGGGGGCCAGCCGCCCGGCCGGCGCTCCGGACGTCGAGGCGCCCGCGCCGGCCGACACCCACCCGGGTGCCGCCGTGCTCGGCGACCGTGCGCCCGTGGAGGCGCCCGTCCAGGCCTCCGACGAGGCCGCCGAGCCGGCCGCGGCGCAGCAGGACGCCGCTCCGGCCGAGGAGGGCCGCGGACGACGCAGCCGCACCCGCAGCCAGGTCCGGGACGAGCCCGCCCGCGAGGACGAGCGCCCCGAGCAGCCCCGCAGCGAGCAGCCCCGCACCGAGCAGCCCCGTGAGGACGAGCGTCCCCCGCGCAGCCGGGACCGCAGCCGCACCGAGCGCGCCCAGCAGGACCAGGACGGCGGCCCGTCGCAGGACGGCCGGTCCCAGGACGGCCGGGACGCCCAGGACGGCGACCGCCCCGAGCGCGGCGCCCGCAACCGGAACCGCGACCGCGGCGACCGGGAGCGCGACACCCAGGACGACCAGGGTGCCGACCGCGGCCAGCGGGGTCGCACCCCGCGCGACACCGCCCGCGACGACCGGGACGAGCGCCCGGCCCGTGAGGACCGGGGCGACCGGCAGGACCGGGGCGACCGGCAGGACCGCCAGGACCGCACCGACCGGCAGAACGGCAACGGCTCCGGGCCCGACGGCAACCGCGGTCGCACCGACCGGAACGACCGGCCCGCCGGTCGCACCGACCGGGACGCCGGCCCCGCGCAGGACGACGACGACGACGAGTTCGACGGCAACGGCCGTCGTCGGGGCCGTCGCTACCGCGACCGCAACCGGCGGGGCACCGCCACCCCCGGCCAGGGTGGGCGTGACCGCTACGAGCAGGGCGAGCCCGCGGTCGCCGAGGACGACGTCCTGCTGCCGGTGGCCGGCATCCTCGACGTGCTGGACAACTACGCGTTCGTCCGCACCTCGGGCTACCTGACCGGGCCCAACGACGTCTACGTGTCGCTGTCCCAGGTCCGCCGCTACGGCCTGCGCCGCGGCGACGCGATCACCGGCGCCGTCCGCCAGCCCCGCGAGGGCGAGCGCAAGGACAAGTACAACGCCCTCGTGCGGCTGGACTCGGTCAACGGGCTGGACCCCGACCAGGCCAAGACCCGGCCGGAGTTCCAGAAGCTGGTGCCGCTCTACCCGCAGGAGCGCCTGCGGATGGAGACCGACTCCACGACCCTCACCACCCGGGTCATCGACCTGGTCATGCCCATCGGCAAGGGCCAGCGGGCGCTCATCGTGTCCCCGCCCAAGGCGGGCAAGACCATGGTGCTGCAGGCGATCGCCAACGCGATCACCACGAACAACCCCGAGTGCCACCTCATGGTCGTCCTCGTCGACGAGCGGCCCGAAGAGGTCACCGACATGCAGCGCTCGGTGAAGGGCGAGGTCATCGCCTCGACCTTCGACCGGCCGGCCACCGACCACACCACGGTCGCCGAGCTCTCCATCGAGCGGGCCAAGCGGCTGGTCGAGATGGGCCACGACGTCGTCGTGCTGCTCGACTCGATCACCCGGCTGGGCCGCGCCTACAACCTGGCGGCCCCCGCCAGCGGGCGCATCCTCTCCGGTGGCGTGGACTCCACGGCGCTGTACCCGCCCAAGCGCTTCCTCGGCGCCGCCCGCAACATCGAGAACGGCGGCTCGCTCACCATCATCGCCTCGGCGCTGGTGGAGACCGGGTCCACGATGGACACGGTCATCTTCGAGGAGTTCAAGGGCACCGGGAACGCCGAGATCAAGCTCGACCGCCGGCTGGCCGACAAGCGGGTCTTCCCCGCCGTCGACGTCAACGCCTCCAGCACCCGCAAGGAGGAGCTGCTGATGAGCCCGGACGAGCTGGCCATCGTCATCAAGCTCCGCCGGGTGCTCGCAGCGCTGGAGCCGCAGCAGGCCCTCGAGCTGCTGCTGGGTCAGCTGAAGAAGACCCGCAACAACATCGAGTTCCTCATGCAGGTCCAGAAGACGACCCTGCGCGAGGACCAGCCCCAGGGCGGTCGCAACTCCTGACTGTGGGAGACTGACCGACCGAGCCCCGGCGCGCGTGGAACAACCCCGCCCGCTGACGACGTTCACCCCCATGCACAGGCCGACTGACCTCGGCCCGCCAGACCACAGAGAGAGGGCCAGGGACATGAAGCCCGACATCCACCCCGACTACCACGAGACTGCTGTCACGTGCGGTTGCGGCAACACCTTCACCACCCGCAGCACCATCGCCGGCGGCACGCTGTCGGTCGAGATGTGCTCGGCCTGCCACCCCTTCTACACGGGCAAGCAGCGCGTGCTGGACACCGGTGGCCGCGTGGCCCGCTTCGAGAAGCGGTTCGGCAAGCGCGAGACCGCAGCCAGCAAGTAGCACCACCGACGGCGCCCGCACCGCCCCCCACGGGGGGAGGAGCGGGCGCCGTCGTCGTGTCCGGAGACCACCACCGATGAGGAGACGCACGTGAGCGGCACACCGGACGGCGGCCTCGCCGACCTGCTCGCCGAGCACGCCTCCCTCGAGCTGGAGCTGGCCGACCCCGCCGTGCACGCCGACCAGTCCCGCGCCCGCCGGCTGGCCCGCCGGTACGCCTCGCTGGCCCCGCTGGTGGAGACCTCCCGCGCCCTCGAGGCCGCCCGCGAGGACCTGACCGCCGCGCGCGAGCTGGCCGACGAGGACAAGGCCTTCGCCGCCGAGGCCGTGGAGCTCGAGGGACAGATCGGGGGCCTGGAGGCGCGGCTGCGCGAGCTGCTGCTGCCCAAGGACCCCGACGACGAGAAGGACGTCATCCTCGAGATCAAGGCCGGGGAGGGCGGCGCGGAGTCGGCGCTGTTCGTCGGGGACCTGCTGCGGATGTACCTGCGCTACGCCGAGCGGCGCGGCTGGGCCACCGAGGTCCTCGACGCCGTCGACGCCGAGCTCGGTGGGTACAAGGACGTCGCGGTCGCGGTGAAGTCGCGCACCGACGAGGGCATCTGGTCCCGGCTGAAGTTCGAGGCCGGCGTGCACCGGGTGCAGCGGGTGCCGGTCACCGAGAGCCAGGGCCGCATCCACACCTCCGCCGTGGGCGTGCTGGTGCTGCCCGAGGCCGAGGAGGTCGACGTCACCGTCGACCCGAACGACCTGCGGATCGACGTCTTCCGCTCGTCGGGCCCGGGCGGGCAGAGCGTGAACACCACCGACTCCGCCGTCCGGATCACCCACCTGCCCACCGGGACCGTGGTCAGCTCGCAGAACGAGAAGAGCCAGCTGCAGAACCGGGAGTCCGCGCTGCGGGTGCTGCGCTCCCGGCTGCTGGTCGCCGCCCGCGAGGAGGCCGCGGCGACCGCCAGCGACGCCCGGCGCAGCCAGGTGCGCACCGTGGACCGCAGCGAGCGGGTGCGAACCTACAACTACCCGGAGAACCGGATCTCCGACCACCGGGTGGGCTTCAAGGCGCACAACCTCGACGCCGTGCTCGACGGCGAGCTGGACCCCGTGCTCGACGCCCTGGTCACCGCGCACACCGCCGAGCTGCTCGAGGCCGGCAGCTGAGCCCGCGCGAGCTCCTCCGGCAGGCCACCGCACGACTGGCCGCCGCCGGGGTCGAGTCCCCGCGGGTGGACGCCGAGCTGCTGCTCGCCCACGCGCTCGGCGTCTCCCGGGCCCGGCTGATCACCGCCGACGACGTCGCCGACCCCGCCCGCTTCCTGGCCCTGGTCGACCAGCGCGCCGACCGGGTGCCGCTGCAGCACCTGACCGGGACCGCGGCCTTCCGGCACGTCGAGCTCGCCGTCGGCCCCGGGGTGTTCGTGCCCCGCCCGGAGACCGAGCAGATCGCCGGCTGGGTGCTGGAGCAGGTCGCCGGCGTCGAGGTGTCGGTCGTGGTCGACCTGGGCACCGGCTCCGGGGCGATCGCGTTGTCGGTGGCGCACGAGCACCCCGGCGCCCGGGTGACCGCGGTCGAGCGGGACCCCGACGCGATCGTCTGGACCCGGGCCAACGCCGCCACCCGCGCCGCCGCGGGGGACACCCCGGTCACCGTCACCGCGGGGGACATGACCGACCCCGGGCTGCTCACCGAGCTCGAGGGTGCTGTCGACGTCGTGGTCTCCAACCCGCCCTACGTGCCCGATGGCGCCGGGCTGCCCCGCGAGGTGGCCGAGCACGACCCGCCGCTGGCCCTGTGGGGTGGGCCCGACGGGCTGGACGTCGTCCGGGGCCTGCTGCGCACCGCCGCCCGGCTGCTGCGCCCCGGCGGGCTGCTCGCGATCGAGCACGCCGACCTGCAGGGCGACTCCCTGCCGGCGCTGGTCCGGGCGCACGGCCCGTGGGCCGACGTCGTCGACCACCCCGACCTCGCGGGCCGGCCGCGGTACACGACGGCACGACTGGGTCGGGGCTAGTCGCAGAAGCGCGAGACGTGGTCCGGGGAGTCCGGGGTGCTGACGTCGAGGTCGCGCCGCTGGACGGCGATCTCCCCGCCCCGGGCCGCACACGCCGCGGCGAAGGCGTCGTCGGTGTACTCGACCTCGATGACGTCGGCGCCGTAGACGTCGGTGAAGGCGTCGCACTCGTCGAACTCCTGGCACTGCTCGGTGACCGCGAGGTCGAAGCCGAGGTCGGCATCCAGCAGCTCGGCGGTGTTCTTCTGCGCGATGGTCAGCCCGGCGTCGTGGGCGCGGTCCACCAGGAGTTGGGCCATCGCCACCGCGTCGTCGGCGTCCAGCAGGCCCTCCGAGCGGGTCCAGCTGTCCAGGTTGTCCGGCTCGACGGCGTCGAAGCCGTCCGCGGCGCAGCCGTCGAACCACGGGCCGACGACGTCGAGCACCCGCTGCCGCTGCTCCGGGGTGCCGATGTCGAGCAGGAACTCACCCGGCCAGTCGGGGTCCTCGACGCGATCACCGGCCGCGTCGTGCAGCAGCACGTCCTCGGGGAAGGCCGACTCGCCCGGCTGGGTCTGGAAGGCGTTGACGTAGCAGGAGGACCACAGGCCGGGGGCGGGGGAGTCGGTGCGGTCGCGGACGACGCCGGTGACGTCGTCGGCCGGCTCGTACGCGCCGCCCAGCTGGTAGTCCACCCGGGTGCCCATCGACGGTCGGTCGGCCGCGGGGGAGCCGCAGGCGCCCAGCAGCAGCACCGCCACCAGCAGGAACCCGCGCACGTCCGGGACTCTAGGTGGGGGAGACTGGGCAACCGTGGCCGACGTCTACGACTGCACCGACGACGAGCAGCGCTCCGCGGGCCTCACGGTCGCGGCCGGCGCGCTCTCCCGCGGTGACCTGGTGCTCCTGCCCACCGACACCGTCTACGGGGTGGCCGCCGACGCCTTCACCCCCGAGGCGGTGGGCAAGCTGCTCGCGGCCAAGAACCGGGGCCGGAACATGCCGGTGCCGGTGCTGATCGGGGAGGCCTCGACGCTGGCCGGCCTGGTCACCGTCGTGCCCCCGATGGCGCACCGGCTGGCCGAGGCGTTCTGGCCCGGCGGGCTCACCCTGGTCCTGGAGCACACCCCGACGCTGTCCTGGGACCTCGGCGAGGCCGAGGGCACCGTCGCCGTCCGGCTGCCCGACGACGACCTGACCCGCGACCTGCTGCGCCGCACGGGCCCGCTCGCGGTCTCCAGTGCCAACCGCTCCGGCCGCCCGGCCGCGACCACGGCCGAGCAGGCGGAGTACCAGCTCGGCGAGCACGTGGCCGTGGTCCTCGACGGCGGCCCCCGCGACTCCTCGGCCGCCAGCACCATCGTCGACTGCACCGGCGACCACCCGCGCGTCCTCCGCGTCGGCGCCATCGACCCCGACCGCCTCCGCGAGGTCGTGCCCTCGGTCACCGACTGAAGGGCGATACCGTGGGGTGACCTCCGCGTGCCCGTCCCCGGGCACGCGGCGCCCCCTCCCTCTGGAGCGCAGCCGCGATGAGCACCCTCGCCGACACCCCCTACTGGGGTCCGGACTTCGACGCCCTGGCGTCCTTCGACCCCGACATCGCCGGCGTCGTCACCGACGAGCTCGACCGCCTCCGCAGCGGTCTGCAGCTGATCGCCAGCGAGAACTTCACCAGCCCCGCGGTGCTCGCCGCGCTGGGCAGCACGCTGAGCAACAAGTACGCCGAGGGCTACCCGGGCAAGCGGTACTACGGCGGCTGCGAGGTCGTGGACCGGGCCGAGTCCATCGGCATCGAGCGCGGCAAGGAGCTCTTCGGGGCCGAGCACGTCAACCTGCAGCCGCACTCCGGGGCCAGCGCCAACCTGGCCGCCTACGGCGCGTTCCTCAAGCCCGGCGACACGATGCTCGGCATGGCACTGCCGATGGGCGGGCACCTCACCCACGGCACCAAGGTGTCCTTCTCGGGCAAGTGGTTCAACGCCGTGCAGTACGGCGTGGACCCGACGACCGAGCACATCGACTACGACCAGGTCCGCGACCTGGCCCGCGAGCACCGCCCCAAGCTGATCATCGCCGGTGGGTCGGCCATCCCGCGGCTGATCGACTTCGCCGCGTTCCGGGAGATCGCCGACGAGGTGGACGCTGTCTTCATGGTCGACGCCGCGCACTTCATCGGCCTGGTCGCCGGCAAGGCGATAAACTCACCGGTGCCCCACGCCGACGTCGTCACCTTCACCACGCACAAGGTGCTGCGCGGGCCCCGCGGCGGCGCGATCGTCTGCAGGGCCGAGCACGCCAA
Organism: Geodermatophilaceae bacterium NBWT11; assembly: GCA_014218215.1. Lineage (NCBI taxonomy): Bacteria > Bacillati > Actinomycetota > Actinomycetes > Geodermatophilales > Geodermatophilaceae > Geodermatophilaceae bacterium NBWT11. Next base: position 861,280 of record CP043652.1, on the reverse strand, counting down.
GGCCATCGACAAGGCCGCGTTCCCGATGATGCAGGGCGGGCCGCTCATGCACGCCGTCGCCGCCAAGGCGGTGAACCTCAAGGAGTGCCTGACGCCCGAGTACCAGGCCTACACCCGCCAGGTCATCGCCAACGCCCAGGCACTCGCCGAGGGCCTGACCGCCGAGGGCCTGCGCCCGGTCGCCGGGGGCACCGACACCCACCTGGCGCTGCTGGACCTGCAGTCCACCGGGGTCACCGGCGCCGAGGCCGAGGCGCGCTGCGACGCCGCCGGCATCGTGCTGAACAAGAACGCCATCCCCTTCGACCCCCAGCCGGCCTCGATCGCCTCCGGCATCCGGGTCGGCAGCCCCGCGGTGACCACCCAGGGCATGGCCGAGTCGGACATGAAGGAGATCGCCTCGCTGATCGGCGTCGCGATCCGCGACACCGACGGCTCGCGCACGGCCGAGGTCGCCGGCCGCGTCCACGAGCTCGTCACCGCGCACCCGGCCTACCCCGAGCCCGTCCGCTGACCCCGGCGTCCGGGCCGCCCCGCGCGGCCCGGACGTGACCGCCCACCCGACGTCCGACCGCGAGGAGCCCGAGCACCGGTGCGCGAGTACGTCGTCGTCTGCCTCGTGGCAGCGCTGGTCACCTTCCTGACCACGCCGGTCGTCCGCATGCTCGCGGTGCGGCTGAAGGTCGTGGCCGCCGTGCGCGACCGGGACGTGCACGTCATCCCCACCCCGCGCGGGGGAGGGGTGGCGATGTACCTGGGCGTGGCGGCCGCGGTGCTGGTGGCCAGCCGGTTGCCGGCCCTGCAACGCACCTTCGAGGACTCCCAGACCTACGCGGTGCTCGTCGCCGGCGGGCTGATCTGCCTGCTGGGGGTGCTGGACGACCGGTTCGGCATCGACGCGCTCACCAAGCTCACCGGCCAGATCGCCTGCGCCGGGGTGATGGTGCTGCTCGGGGTGCAGTTCCTCTTCGTCTTCCTGCCCTTCGCCAACATCGGCACGCTGTCGCTGGGGGACGTCGGGGTGCCGCTGACCATCCTGGTCACGGTGCTGGTGGTCAACGCGCTGAACTTCATCGACGGCCTCGACGGCCTCGCCGCCGGGGTCTCGGCGATCTCGGCGCTGGCCCTGTTCGCCTACAGCTACAACCTGGGCCTCGTCGGCTACGACGACACCGCCTCGGCCCCCGCGCTGATCACCGCCGTGCTCGCCGGAGCCTGCCTGGGCTTCCTGCCGCACAACTTCTCCCCGGCCCGCATCTTCATGGGCGACTCCGGGTCGATGCTGGTCGGCCTGATGCTCTCGGCCGCCGCGGTGTCGGCGACCGGACGGGTGGACACCCAGAGCTTCGACTCCGCGGCCAGCGTGCTCCCGCTCGCCCTGCCGCTGCTCGTTCCGCTCGCGGTGCTCTTCATCCCCTTCACCGACCTGGTGCTGGCCGTCGTCCGGCGCACCCGCAAGGGCCAGTCGCCGTTCAGCCCGGACAAGATGCACCTGCACCACCGGCTGCTCACCATCGGACACTCGCACCGGCGAGCGGTGCTGATCATGTACTTCTGGGCCGCGCTGCTCAGCTTCGGCGTCATCGCGCTGTCCATCACCGGGGGCACCGTCGAGGTGCTCGTGGTCGTCTCCGCGCTGCTGGTGGTCGGGGTGGTCGTGGTGCTCAGCCCGCGGGCCCGCCGGGCCGATCGGACGGCGGCCTCGGTGGCCGCCTCGGAGAGCCGGGCCGCCCGCACCGCACGACGCCGGCCCTGGGGACGACGACGCCGGCGGGAGACCGTGTCGGTGCGCCGGGGCGACCTGCCCGCCGTGCCTGCCCCGACGCCTGCGCCGACGCCCGCCCGCACCCCCGACCCCACCGGAGTCCCCCGATGACCCAGCCCGCCGCCCGCCGACCCGGGGTGCCCTCGGGTCCGCGCAGCGCCGCCGGCCCCTGGGACCTGTCCTTCCTGCGCGTGGGCACGCTGGTCACGCTGGCCTGCACCGTCGTGGCCGTCCCGGTGGTGGGGCTGCTGGCCGGGTGGGCCGAGGCGCTGGGGGTGGTGCTCGGCGCGGCGATCGTCACGGCGTTCTTCTGCCTGTCCGGCTTCGCCATCGCCTGGGCCGGCAAGATCGACGACTCGTTCACGCTGCCCGCCGCGATGGGCGCCTTCTTCGTCAAGGTGATCGGCTTCTTCGCCCTGCTCCAGGCACTGCCCGCCGACGGGTGGCCGGACCGGGTCGCGGCCGCGTGGACGGTCATCGCCGGCGCACTGTTGTGGAGCGGCGTGCAGGCCCGGTGGGTGTGGACCCGGCAGCTCTACTACACGACCCCACCGGCGCCCCCGGCCCAGCAGGTCGGTGGGGTGCACACAGCCGGCGTTCAGCCACACGACGTAGAACACCCGGCCGAGCAGCGTCAGGACGGCTGATAGTGTCCGAACCGATGGACAGCGCCTCCACGCGTGACGGTGGCCGCCGACCTAGCACCGCTCGACCTGCTGACGAGGGACCACACCCCAGTGGTTCCGACCTCGGCTGGGGGATCACCGGGACGCTCCTGTCCGGGCTGATCGTGTGGGGTGCAGCCGGCTGGCTGGTCGACCGCTGGTTGGACACCCGCGTGTTCATCGTCGTCGGCGGGATCGTCGGCCTCGCGGTCGCGATCTACCTGGTGGCCGTCAAGTACGGCGGGGCCACCGACCAGCCGACCACGATCAGCTCGACCAGCTACAGCAAGATCAGCTCCTCGAGCTACAGCACGTACCGCAGGACCCCGGGCGGCCGTCGGAGCCGGCCCAGGACGCAGAAGGGACAACGGTGACCTCCAGCGCCCACGCGCTCTCCAGCGTGCTCGCGGTCGAGAGCGACCCCGGCGGCGGCTTCGTCGCCCCGAGCATCGCCGAGTTCTACCCGCCATCGCTGTTCGAGTTCTCGGTCTTCGGCCTCGACTTCTCCATCACCCGCATCACGGTGATCATGTGGATCGCGACCGCGGCCATCCTGGCCTTCATGGTGCTGGCCACCCGCAAGCCCACCATCGTCCCGCGCAAGGCGCAGTGGTTGATGGAGAGCGGCTACGGGCTGGTCCGCGACGGCATCGCCCGCGACGTGATCGGCCCCAAGGGCCGTCCGTTCGCCCCGTTCCTGGGCGCGCTGTTCTTCTTCATCCTGGCGAACAACGCGATGAGCATCATCCCGTTCTTCCAGATCTCGCCGATGAGCAAGTTCGCGATCCCGCTGGTGCTCGCGGTCCTCGTCTGGATCCTCTACAACGCCGTCGGGATCCGGGAGCAGGGCGTCGGCCCGTACTTCAAGGGCATCGCCGTCCCTCCGGGTGTCCCCGGCGCCGCGCTGATCCTGGTGACCCCGATCGAGCTGCTCTCCACGCTCGTCATCCGGCCCTTCACGCTCGCGGTGCGACTCTTCGCCAACCTCTTCGCCGGGCACATGCTGCTGGTCGTGTTCTCCCTGGGCACGGTCTACCTGCTCCAGGTCGGGAACTTCTCGATCATCTTCGCGCCGTTCTCCTTCCTCATGGCGCTGGCGATGACGTTCTTCGAGGTCCTGGTCATCGTGCTGCAGGCCTACGTCTTCACCGTCCTCACCGCCACCTACCTCAACGGGGCCGTCGAGCCGCACCACTGAGGTCCCCCGCGCCCGGCGCGGCCCAGAACGCACCACCGCACGACGCCCGTCAGCACCACGCACCACCCCGCCAGCCACCCGGGACCCCGGGTGACCGACACAGGAGGAACACCCCGCAATGATCGACGTTCTCGCAGAGCTGCAGGGCAGCATCGGTTCGGTCGGCTACGGCCTCGCCGCGATCGGCCCCGGCATCGGTGTCGGCATCGTGTGGGCGGCCTACATCCAGGCCACCGCCCGCCAGCCCGAGTCGGCCGGCCTCACCCGTACCTACGCCTTCCTGGGTGCCGCCCTCTCCGAGGCGCTCGCGCTCATCGGCCTGGTCGTCCCCTTCATCTTCGGCGCCTGATCCTGCCGACCAGCGAGACCCCGTAGGAGGTGACGTCCGTGCTCATCCTGGCTGTTGAAGGCGAACCGAACCCGCTGCTGCCGCCGGTCGGCGAGATCATCGTCGGCCTGATCACCTTTGCGATCCTGGCGTTCGTGGTGGTGAAGTTCGTCTTCCCCGTGATCGACAAGGCGTACAACGACCGCCGCAACGCGATCGAGGGCGGCATGGAGCGCGCCGAGGCCGCCCAGGCCGAGGCGAAGGCAGCGCTCGAGCAGTACCGCGCGCAGCTGGCCGAGGCCCGCACCGAGGCCGCGCAGATCCGTGACGCCGCCCGCGCCGAGGGGCAGCAGATCCTCGAGGAGCTGCGCACCCAGGCCCAGGAGGAGTCCGCCCGGATCACCGCCCGCGGCGAGGAGCAGCTCGCTGCCTCCCGCCAGCAGGTCGTGAACGAGCTGCGTGGGCAGATCGGCTCCATGGCCGTCTCGCTCGCCGGTCGCGTGGTGGGGGAGTCCCTCGAGGACGACGCCCGCCGCCGCGGCACCGTGGACCGCTTCCTCGACGAGCTGGACGGCATGTCCGCCAGCACGTCGTCGCAGGCACCCACCGGTGGCAGCACGGTCTACGCCCCCGAGGGCAACCGCTGATGCACGCCTCGAGCCGGGAGGCGCTGACGCACTCGCGTGAGCGCCTGGCCGAACGGGTCGGGACCGCCGACGGCCAGGGGCGACTGTCCCTGGCCGACGAGCTGTTCTCCGTCGCGCACCTGCTCGAGGGTCAGGTCTCGCTCCGGCGGGCCCTGGCCGACGCCTCGGTGCGGCCCGACGACCGGGCGGGGCTGGCAAACCGGCTGCTCTCCTCCCAGCTGTCGGCCGCCGCCGTCGACGTCGTCGAGACCGTGGCCCGGCAGCGCTGGTCGCGCCCGCTGGACCTGGTCGAGGCCGTTGAGACCCTCGCGACCGACACGGCGCTGGACGCCGCGGAGTCCCGCGGGGAGCTCGACACCGTCGAGGACGAGCTGTTCCGCTTCAGCCGGATCATCGACGGGGACGACGCCCTGGCCCGCGTGCTGGGTGACCGCAGCGCCTCCCGTGAGGGGAAGACGGCACTGCTGGACCGGCTGCTCACCGGCCGGGTCTCCCCGGTCACCGAGAAGCTGGTGCGGAACTCGCTCACCAGCTCGCACGTGCACAACGCAGCGAACGCCGTCGAGCGGATCTCGGTCGCGGCATCGGCGCGCCGGGGTCAGTCCGTCGCCCACGTGACCAGCGCGGTCGAGCTGACCGACGCCCAGCGTGAGCGACTGACGGGCATCCTGGAGCGGACCTACGGGCGCACCATCGGCCTGCAGGTGCAGGTCGACCCCGCCATCGTCGGGGGCCTGGTCATCCGGGTCGGCGACGAGGTCGTGGACGGCAGCATCAGCCACCGGCTGGAGGCGGCCGGCCGGCGTTTCGCCGGCTGACCACCGCACGACCGGCTGAGCCACCCGGCAGCACCCGGCACGACCGATCACCGCGCCCGACGGCGCAGGCACCACCCCAGACAGCACCGGAGCAGGGAAGAGGACACCCAGGGCCATGGCAGAGCTCACGATCTCCGCGGACGAGATCCGCAGTGCCATCCAGAACTACGTCAGTGACTACGAGTCCGACGTCTCCCGCGAGGAGGTCGGCACGGTCACCGAGGCCGGCGACGGCATCGCGCGTGTCGAGGGCCTGCCCTCGGTCATGACCAACGAGCTCCTGGAGTTCGAGGGCGGCGTGCGTGGCCTGGCCCTGAACCTCGACGTGCGCGAGGTCGGCGTCGTGGTCATGGGTGACTTCGCCTCCATCGAGGAGGGCCAGACGGTCAAGCGCACCGGTCAGGTCCTCTCCGTGCCGGTGGGCGACGCCTTCCTCGGTCGCGTCGTCGACCCGCTGGGCGAGCCCATCGACGGCGGCGGCGAGATCGCCTCCACCGGTCGGCGCGCCCTGGAGCTGCAGGCCCCCTCGGTGGTCCAGCGGCAGTCGGTGCACGAGCCCATGCAGACCGGGATCAAGGCCATCGACGCCATGACCCCGATCGGCCGCGGCCAGCGTCAGCTGATCATCGGCGACCGCCAGACCGGCAAGACGGCGATCGCGATCGACACGATCATCAACCAGAAGGCCGCCTGGGCCACCGGTGACCCGGCCCAGCAGGTCCGCTGCATCTACGTCGCCGTCGGCCAGAAGGGCTCGACGATCGCCTCGATCAAGTCCTCCCTGGAGGAGGCCGGCGCGATGGAGTACACGACCATCGTCGCGGCTCCCGCCTCGGACTCGGCCGGCTTCAAGTACATCGCCCCCTACACCGGCTCGGCCATCGGCCAGCACTGGATGTACGAGGGCAAGCACACCCTGATCGTCTTCGACGACCTCTCCAAGCAGGCCGAGGCCTACCGCGCGGTCTCGCTGCTGCTGCGTCGTCCCCCGGGCCGCGAGGCCTACCCCGGCGACGTCTTCTACCTGCACTCCCGTCTGCTGGAGCGCTGCGCGAAGCTGTCCGACGAGCTCGGCGGCGGGTCGCAGACCGGTCTGCCGATCATCGAGACCAAGGGCAACGACGTCTCGGCGTACATCCCGACCAACGTCATCTCGATCACCGACGGCCAGATCTTCCTGGAGACCGGCCTCTTCAACTCCGGTGTGCGCCCGGCCATCAACGTCGGCATCTCGGTGTCCCGCGTCGGTGGTTCCGCCCAGATCAAGGCGATGAAGTCCGTCGCTGGCCGGCTGCGGCTGGACCTGGCCCAGTTCCGTGAGCTCGAGGCCTTCTCCTCGTTCTCCTCGGACCTGGACGCCACCTCCAAGGCCACCCTGAGCCGCGGTCAGCGCCTGGTCGAGCTGCTCAAGCAGGGCCAGTACCAGCCGTTCTCCGTCGAGCGCGAGGTCGTCTCGCTGTGGCTGGGCACGACCGGCAAGCTCGACGTCGTCCCGGTCGCCGACGTGCGTCGCTTCGAGTCCGAGTTCCTGGACTCCGTGTCCCGCGGTGACTCCGGTGCCCTGGACGCGATCCGGAACACCAAGAAGCTCGAGGACGACACGGTGCGCAACCTGGAGAACGCCGTCGAGGCCTTCTACGGCCAGTTCACCACCAGCGACGGCGAGTCGCTGCAGGTCAACGAGCCCGAGGTCGAGGCCATGGACGCGTCCGAGCGCGGCCAGGAGCGCGTCCAGGTCAAGAAGAAGGCCTGACCCGATGGCTGCTTCCCTCCGCGCGCTGCGGCGCCGCATCCGCTCCACCCGGTCGACGAAGAAGATCTTCTCGGCCCAGGAGCTGATCGCCGGTGCCCGCATCGTGCGCGCCCAGAACCGGGTCGAGGCCTCCAAGCCCTACGCCCGGGAGATCACCCGGGTGCTCTCGGCGCTGGCGTCCTCGGCGAGCCTGGACCACCCGCTCCTCACCGAGCGGGAGAAGCCGGGTCGGGTGGGGGTCCTCGTGATCACCTCCGACCGTGGCTTCGCGGGCTCGTACAACGTCAACGTGCTGCGTCGCACCGAGGAGCTCCTCGGTCTGCTGCGCAGCGAGGGCAAGAACCCGGTCCTCTACGTCGTCGGTCGCAAGGGCGAGACGTACTACCGCTTCCGTGACCGTCCGGTCGAGGAGACCTGGACCGGGTTCTCGGAGCAGCCGAACTACAGCGACGCCCAGGCCGTCGGCAGCACGCTGATCGAGGCCTTCACCGCAGGCCTGGACGACGACGAGGCCGGCGGCGGGGCCGACGGGATCGAGGGCGTGGACGAGCTCCACATCGTCTACACCGAGTTCCGCTCGCTGCTGGCGCAGGTGCCCGTCGCCAAGCGGATGGCACCGCTGGAGGTGGAGGAGGTCGACGAGTTCGAGCACGAGCGCGAGGACGCCGCGGCCGGCCAGAAGGCCACCGACGGTCCCACCTCGTCCTACGAGTTCGAGCCCTCGGCCGAGGCGCTGCTGGACGCGCTGCTGCCGAAGTACATCAGCACCCGGATCTACGCGGCGATGCTCGAGTCCGCCGCGTCGGAGTCGGCCTCGCGCCGCCGGGCGATGAAGTCGGCCTCCGACAACGCCGAGGAGCTGGCCAAGAACCTGTCCCGGCAGGCGAACGCAGCCCGCCAGGCCGGGATCACCCAGGAGATCAGCGAGATCGTCGGCGGTGCCGACGCCCTCGTCTCCACCGGGTCGGACGTCTGATGTCCGCCCGCACCACCACGCTGCACGCGAGCACGACCCACCGAGCCAGGAGAGCGACACGATGACCCTCACCGAGGACCGTCCGAGCACGAGCGAGACCACCGGCTCCGGCCGCGTCGTCCGGGTCACCGGCCCGGTCGTCGACGTCGAGTTCCCCCGCGACGCCATGCCCGAGCTGTTCAACGCCCTCAAGGTCGACGTCACCCTCGCCGACCTGGGCAAGACGCTGACCCTCGAGGTCGCCCAGCACCTGGGTGACAACGTGGTCCGCACCATCTCCATGGCCCCCACCGACGGCCTGGTCCGCGGTGCCGAGGTCCGCGACACCGGCTCGGCCATCTCGGTGCCCGTCGGGGACGCCGTCACCGGCCATGTGTGGAACGCCCTGGGCGAGTGCATGGACACCCCCGGCTACGGCGACGACGGCGAGCGCTGGACCATCCACCGGCACGCGCCCAAGTTCGACCAGCTCGAGGGCCGCACCGAGCTGCTCGAGACCGGCATCAAGGTCATCGACCTGCTCACGCCCTACATCAAGGGCGGGAAGATCGGCCTGTTCGGCGGGGCCGGCGTCGGCAAGACGGTCCTCATCCAGGAGATGATCCGTCGCGTCGCCCAGGAGTTCGGTGGCGTCTCGGTGTTCGCCGGTGTCGGCGAGCGCACCCGTGAGGGCAACGACCTCATCACCGAGATGACCGAGTCCGGCGTCATCAACTCCACCGCCCTGGTCTTCGGCCAGATGGACGAGCCGCCGGGCACGCGTCTGCGCGTGGCCCTGTCGGCGCTGACGATGGCGGAGTACTTCCGCGACGAGAAGGACCAGGACGTCCTCCTCTTCATCGACAACATCTTCCGGTTCACCCAGGCCGGCTCCGAGGTCTCCACGCTGCTGGGCCGCATGCCCTCCGCGGTGGGCTACCAGCCGACCCTGGCCGACGAGATGGGCGAGCTGCAGGAGCGGATCACCTCGACGCGAGGGCGTTCCATCACCTCGCTGCAGGCGATCTACGTGCCCGCCGACGACATCACCGACCCGGCGCCGCACACCACGTTCGCCCACCTGGACGCCACGACGAACCTGTCGCGGCCCATCTCGGAGAAGGGCATCTACCCGGCCGTGGACCCGCTGGACTCCACCAGCCGGATCCTCGACGCCCAGTACGTCGGGCAGGAGCACTACGACACGGCGTCGGAGGTCAAGCGGATCCTGCAGCGCTACCAGGAGCTGCAGGACATCATCGCCATCCTCGGCATCGACGAGCTCGGTGAGGAGGACAAGGTCACCGTGAACCGGGCCCGTCGCATCGAGCGCTTCCTGTCCCAGAACATGTTCGTGGCCGAGGCCTTCACCGGGCAGCCGGGCTCCTACGTGCCGCTGACCGAGACCCTGCAGGCGTTCAAGGCGCTGACCCAGGGCGAGTACGACCACGTGCCGGAGCAGGCCTTCTTCATGTGCGGTGGGCTCGAGGACCTCGAGCGCAACGCCGACAAGCTCAAGAAGGGCTGAGCCACCGGCTCAGGCACCACCCACCACGACGGCCGGGTCCCCGCACGGGGGCCCGGCCGTCGTGCGTGCCGGGGAGGGGTGACCCCCGCCTCGGGGCTAGGGTCGGCACGTACGGGAGCGCAGTGCAGCGGTCCGTCAGACCCCCGCGCGCCTGGTCCGTGTCACCCTTCCGGGTGGATGATGCGGTACGCATGCGTCTCGGGGGCCCGTGCGACCGAACATGACAGCAGGAGCCCGGGTGGACCGGGCACAGTGGTGAGGAACGACCGTGGGGAACGACAGCGAACCGGGTGCACCGGCGGCGACCATCAGCGCGTCCGCCGACGTCGACGACCCGATGGACTGGAGCTGGCCGCCCTACGCACCGCTCGAGCCCGCCGGTGGCCGCCGGTTCGACTGCGTGGAGTGGGCGCCCAGCTCGATCGTCCGTCGTCCGCTCGTGCGGGTGGGTCGCTGGACGCTGCTCTACCGCCGCGGCCACTGACCATCGGCCACCGCTAGGCTGTGGGGGACCCGTCGCCGTCTGGTGACCAGCGCACCGGTTCGTCCGGTGGACCCCCGAGGAGTGTCGTGGCGACCCTGCAGGTCGAGCTCGTTGCCGTGGAGCGCAAGATCTGGTCCGGCGAGGCCAGCACCGTCATCGCCCGCACCACCGAGGGCGAGCTCGGTGTGCTGCCCGGCCACGCCCCGCTGCTCGGTGAGCTGGCTCCCGGCGGCGTCGTGCGGATCAAGCCGGTCGACGGCGACGAGCTCGTCGTCGCCGCGCACGGCGGCTTCCTCTCGGTCACCGAGAAGGGCGTCTCCATCCTCGCCGAGACCGCGGAGATCTCCACCGAGATCGACGTGGAGCGGGCCCGCGAGGCGCTGCGCCGCGCGGAGGCTGCCGAGGACGACGAGGAGACCCTCGCCGCCGCGCGCCGGGCCCAGTCCCGACTCCGCGCCGCCGGCCAGGACGCCTGAGCCCCTCCCGCCGAGCCTGGACCCCGCGACCGTGACCACGCTGCTGCTGGTCCTGGCCGGGGTCCTGCTCGTGGCCCTGGTGGCCACGTTCCTGCTCCGCCGGCACTTCCTGCTCTCCGGCCTCGGCGCGGTCACCATGTGGCTGCGTCCGGTCGGTTCACCCCGCTGGTCGGTGGGGGTGGCCTGGTACTCCGGTGAGCAGCTGCTCTGGTACCGGGCCCTGTCGTTGTCGGTGCGCCCCAACCAACGGCTGTGCCGCACCGAGTTCCACGTCGAGGGCCGTCGCCGCCCGACGCCGGAGGACGGAGCCGTGCCGCAGGACAGCCAGGTGCTGATCTGCCGCACCGGCGCCGGCCCCCAGGAGCTGGCGATGGACACCTCGACCGTGACCGGCTTCCTCTCCTGGATCGAGTCGGCGCCCCCGCTCGGGCGCTAGTCCGTCGGTCGCTCGGACATCGCGGCCCGCTGGGCGTGCACCCCGCTGTGCGCGCCGGGCTCCCACAGCACGTCCCCGCCCGGGTTGGCCTCCCGGGACAGGATGAACAGCAGGTCCGAGAGCCGGTTGAGGTACTTCGCCGTCTCCTCGTTGGTGCGCTCGGCGTCGGCCTCCAGCAGGGCCCACACGCTCCGCTCGGCCCGTCGGGTCACCGTGCGGGCCTGGTGCAGCAACGCGGCCAGCGCCGTGCCGCCGGGCAGGATGAACGAGTTGAGCTTGGGCAACGCCTCGTTGTGCTCGTCGCAGGCCGCCTCCAGCCGCTCGGTGTAGGCCGCGGTGATCCGCAGCGGCGGGAACTCCGGCGACGGCGTGATCGGCGTGCACAGGTCGGCCCCGACGTCGAAGAGGTCGTTCTGCACGCTGCGCAGCAGCTCGGTGAGCTCGGGTGTCGGTGCCCCCACGGCCAGTGCGATGCCGATGACGGCGTTGGTCTCGTCCACGTCGGCGTAGGCGGCCAGCCGGACGTCGGTCTTGGCCACCCGGCTCATGTCGCCGAGGTGGGTCTGGCCGGCGTCGCCGGTCTTCGTGTAGATGCGGGTCAGCCGGACGGTCATGCCCCGACCCTAGTGACAGGACCCGCTGCCCCCCACTCCTCGCAGGCTCGCAGCGGGACCCTGCAGCGGGCCGACGTACCGTGCTCTGCGTGGAGTGCTTCCAGGTGACCGGCGGGACGGCGCTGCGCGGACGGGTCCGGGTGACCGGTGCCAAGAACAGCGCGCTGAAGCTGATGGCGGCGGCGCTGTTGGCCAGCGGACGGACGACGCTGGAGGAGGTCCCGGACATCCTCGACGTGGCGATCATGAGCGAGGTGCTGCGCCGGCTGGGCTGCGGCGTGACGTTCGAGCGGTACACCGACGGCCGCGGGGGCGGGGGCGGCCGGGTGGTCGTGGACGTCCCGGAGATGCCCTCCAGCGAGACCGACTACGACCTGGTCCGCCGGATGCGTGCCTCGATCAGCGTTCTCGGTCCACTGGTCGCCCGCTGCGGGACGGCCAAGGTGGCGCTGCCCGGCGGTGACGCGATCGGCTCGCGCGGGCTGGACATGCACGTGGCCGGCCTCGAACGGCTGGGCGCCACGATCGTCAGCGAGCACGGCTACCTCATCGCCACCGCCCCCCGGCTGGTCGGCACCTCCATCTGGCTGGACTTCCCGTCGGTCGGGGCCACGGAGAACCTGGTGATGGCCGCGGTGCTGGCCGAGGGCACCACGGTGGTCGACAACGCCGCCCGCGAGCCCGAGATCGTCGACCTCTGCACGATGCTCAGCGCGATGGGCGCACAGATCTCCGGTGCGGGGTCCTCGACGATCACCGTCGAGGGCGTCACCGAGCTGCACCCGGTCGAGTACACGACCGTGCCCGACCGGATCGTGGCCGGCACCTGGGCGATCGGGGCGGTGATGACCCGGGGCGACGTCGTCATCGAGCGCGCCGCCATGGAGCACCTGCACGTGGCCCTGGACAAGCTGGTCACCGCGGGTGCGACCGTCGAGCAGGTCGAGGGCGGGGTCCGGGTCGCGATGGCCGATCGGCCGCGTTGCGTCGACGTCGTCACCCTGCCGTTCCCCGGCTTCCCGACCGACCTGCAGCCGATGGCGGTGGCGCTGGCGGCGGTCAGCACCGGGACGGCGCTGATCACCGAGAACGTCTTCGAGGGCCGGTTCATGTTCGTCAACGAGCTGGTGCGCCTGGGTGCCGACGTCCGCATCGACGGGCACCACGCCGTCGTCCGCGGCCGGGAGAAGCTCTCCAGCGCCCCGGTGCTGGCCACCGACATCCGGGCCGGGGCCGGCCTCGTGCTGGCCGGGTTGTGCTCGGACGGCGTCACCGAGGTCGCCGACGTGCACCACGTGGACCGCGGTTACCCCGACTTCGTCGAGCAGCTGCGCGGGCTGGGCGCCACCGTCGAGCGGACCACCCGCGACTAGTTGGTGAAGGAGCTCGCCAGCACGCGGGCCTGACCGGCGTCCTCGGGGAAGACCAGGACGTCGGCCCGGTGCGGGGCGGGGAAGCGGACCGTCGACCGGATCCCGGCGTCGGACAGCACGGCCCGCAGGGCCAGGGCGGACTCCCGCCTGCTCAGCGTGGCCACCCGGGTGAGCAGCCCGTCGTCGGCGGAGGGCGCCTTCGTGGCCTTGGGGGTGTTCGAGGCGAACGCCCAGCGCAGGAAGAACGACAGCACCAGCAGCATGACGCCGGCGATGGCCGGTCCCACGGCGTAGTGCAGGCTGCCGGCGTCGATCGGCACGGCGGTGCTCCCTCGGGCTCGTCGTCCACGGGGGAGTGGACCGATCCGAGTGTGCCACCGGTGCACGGGCCGGGGGAGAGCTGGGCGTGACGTGTGCAACAGGGTCGCTACCGGCCGGTAGCCCTAGGATCCGCGGACATGCCGTTCCCTTCAGCGCCGAAGGACCGCGACCGCCCCTGGGTCATGCGCACCTACGCCGGTCACTCCTCACCCGTCGAGTCCAACGCCCTCTACCGGCGGAACCTGGAGAAGGGCCAGACCGGTCTCTCGGTCGCCTTCGACCTGCCGACGCAGACCGGTTACGACCCCGACGACGAGCTCGCCGTGGGCGAGGTCGGCAAGGTCGGGGTGCCGGTGAGCCACATCGGCGACATGCGGGCGCTGTTCGACGGCATCCCGCTGGACCAGATGAACACCTCGATGACGATCAACGCCACGGCGATGTGGCTGCTGGCGCTGTACCAGGCCGTCGCCGGGGAGCACGGGCACGACGTGGCCGCCCTGACCGGGACCACGCAGAACGACATCGTGAAGGAGTACCTCTCCCGCGGGACCTACGTGTTCCCGCCGGCGCCGTCGATGCGGCTGATCACCGACATGGTCGCCTACACCGTCACCACGATGCCCAAGTGGAACCCGGTGAACATCTGCAGCTACCACCTGCAGGAGGCCGGGGCGACGCCGGTGCAGGAGATCGCCTACGCGATGAGCACCGCCATCGCGGTGCTGGACTCCGTCCGGGACTCCGGCCAGGTGCCCGAGGAACGCTTCGGCGAGGTGGTCGCCCGGATCTCCTTCTTCGTCAACGCCGGGGTCCGGTTCGTCGAGGAGATGTGCAAGATGCGCGCCTTCGGCCAGCTCTGGGACGAGCTGACGGCCGAGCGGTACGGGGTGACCGACGCCAAGCAGCGGCGCTTCCGCTACGGCGTGCAGGTCAACTCCCTGGGCCTCACCGAGGCCCAGCCGGAGAACAACGTGCAGCGGATCGTGCTGGAGATGCTCGCGGTCACGCTGTCCAAGGACGCCCGGGCCCGAGCGGTGCAGCTGCCGGCCTGGAACGAGGCACTGGGGCTGCCCCGGCCCTGGGACCAGCAGTGGTCGCTGCGGCTGCAGCAGGTGCTGGCCTTCGAGACCGACCTGCTGGAGTACGAGGACCTGTTCACCGGCTCGGTCGTGGTCGAGGCCAAGGTCGCCGAGCTCGTCGAGGGCGCCCGCGCCGAGATCGCCCGGGTGCAGGAGATGGGCGGCGCCGTCGCCGCCGTCGAGACCGGCTACATGAAGGGCGAGCTGGTCGGCTCGCTCGCCGAGCGTCGCCGCCGGATGGAGTCCGGGGACGACGTGGTGGTGGGGGTCAACCGGTTCACCTCCACCGAGCCCAACCCGCTGACCGCCGACCTGGACACCGCGATCCAGACCGTGGACCCGGCCGTCGAGGCGTCGGCCCAGCGGGCCCTGGAGCAGTGGAAGGCCGACCGGGACGACGACCGCGCCCGGGCCACGCTGCAGGCGCTGCGCGAGGCCGCGGGCACCGACACCAACCTGATGGCCGCGACGCTGGACTGCGCCCGCGCCGGGGTGACCACGGGGGAGTGGGCCGGGGTGCTGCGCGAGGTCTTCGGGGAGTACCGGGCACCCACCGGGGTGTCGGCGGCCAGCACCGGGGAGGCCGACGTGTCGCTGACCGACGTCCGCGAGCGGGTGCGGGCCACCGGCGAGGAGCTGGGCGGCCGGCTGCGCTTCCTGGTCGGCAAGCCCGGGTTGGACGGGCACTCCAACGGCGCCGAGCAGATCGCCGTCCGGGCCCGGGACGCCGGATTCGAGGTCGTCTACCAGGGGATCCGGCTGACCCCGGCGCAGATCGTCTCGGCCGCGGTCGAGGAGGACGTGCACGTCGTCGGGTTGTCGGTGCTCTCCGGCTCGCACCTGCAGGTGGTCCCCGCCGTGCTGGCCGGGCTGCGCGAGGCCGGGCTGGACGACGTCCCGGTGGTGGTCGGCGGCATCGTGCCCGACGCCGACGCGCGCGTGCTGCGCGAGCAGGGCGTGGCCCGCGTCTTCACCCCGAAGGACTTCGGGATGACCGACATCATGGGCCAGATCGTCGACGTCGTCCGCGAGGCCAACGAGCTCAGCGTGAGCTGAGCCAGCCGAACCGGACGTCGACGCCGGGGGAGAACAGCACGCTGTCCGGGGCGCCGGTGACCGGCACCCCGGCGGCGGCGGTCAGCGACTCGTCGAGCTCGACCAGCTCGGCGCGGTGCAGCGGCCACTCCGGGTGCTCGTTGGCCCAGTAGGCGGTGCGGCCGTAGAACGGCTCGTGCAGGCCCCACCGGGAGGTGAGGAACCGCTCGACGGGGCCGGGGTCGGTGATGGCCTCGCCGACCCGCACGGTGATCGCGCTGTGCGCCGTCATCGGGCTGGGCCAGCGGCGCAGCGAGGTGTAGCGCCGCAGGTCGCCGTCCCGGGTCACCCGCATCCGGGCGTAGACGTAGGGCAGCCGCGCGGCCCAGCGCGCGGCGGCCACCGGCAGCAGCCGGTCGGCCTCCAGCGAGGCGAAGACGACGCCCCGCCGGCCGCGCTCGTCCACCGAGTAGAGCCGCACGTTGGTCTCGGCGAAGGAGCCCAGGTACGGCAGCCCGGGCAGGCCGAAGAACCCGATGCGGCGCATCCGGAACGGGATGAGCCCGACGTAGGTGACGCCGTCCAGGGTGTCGGGCACGGTGCCGGCCGGCAGGTGCGGGGCGACGAGTGCCGGGTCGACCGCCCAGTGCAGGAACGCCAGGTCGCGCCAGCCCTGGGTGAACAGGGTGCGCTCGACCGGGCGGGGGGTCGTGGTGGTGACGGGTTCGGGCTGCACCTGTCGAGGATGCCCACGCCGGCGGACTCGACACCGCCTCCGGAGCGTGGTGTGGTCGGTCACATGACCACCGAGGGTGCGCCGCGGGTCGAGCGGCACGAGGACGTCGTCACCATCACCATGGCCCGGCCGGCCCGGCGCAACGCGTTGTCCCGCGAGCACCTGACCCAGCTCCTGGCCGCGGTCACCGAGGTGGGCGGCTCCGACGCCACCGGCATCGTGCTCGCCGCCGAGGGGCCGGTGTTCAGCGCCGGCCACGACTTCGCCGACGTGGCCGACCAGCCGCTGGCCGACGTCCGCTCGCTGCTGGTGCTGTGCACCGAGCTCATGCAGACCCTGCACGAGGTGCCCCAGGTGGTGCTGGCCCGCGTGCACGCGCTGGCGACGGCGGCCGGGGCCCAGCTGGTCGCCTCCTGCGACCTGGCGGTGGTCGCGGAGTCCGCCGGCTTCGCCGCCCCGGGCGGGAAGGGCGGCTGGTTCTGCCACACCCCGATGGTCGCGATCGCGCGCAACGTGGGCCGCAAGCGGGCGATGGAGCTCGCGCTGACCGGGGACGTCATCGACGCCCGGACGGCGCTGGACTGGGGGCTGGTGAACCGCGTCGTCCCCGACGACGAGCTCGACGACGCCGTGGCCGACCTGATGGCCCGGGCCACCCGCGGCTCGCGGGCGTCCAAGGCGTGGGGCAAGCAGACCATGTACGCCCAGCTCGACCGGCCCGAGCGCGACGCGTACACCCAGGCCGTCGAGGTGATGGCCGCGGCGTCCCAGCTCGACGGCGCGCGCGAGGGCATGGCCGCCTTCCTGGGCAAGCGCCCCGCGGTGTGGACCGACTGAGGGCGGGAAGACCTGGGCGCCCGCGTGGTTGGACTCCGTGTGCGTGACCTGTGGCTGACCAAGCGGAGGGTCGTCGACTTCGGTCGGGTGACCTCGGAGGGTTGACGACGGCGCAGCCCCGCCGTCCGTCCCCTCCCCGAAAGGCCCCACCCGTGTTCTCTCGCCTCCGCCGCGTGCCCTTCGCGGCCCAGGTCGGCATCGCCCTCGTCCTCGGCGTGCTCCTCGGCCTGCTGGCCCGCTCGATCGGCACCGTGCCCGGCTCGTTCGTCGACGGCGAGCTGGTCCCCGGCACCGACCAGAACTGGCTGACCTCGACGCTGGACACCATCGGCTCGACGTTCGTCGGGCTGCTGCGGGTCATCGTGATCCCGCTGATCGTCACCGCGATCATCGTCAGCATCGCCAACCTCAAGCAGGTCGGGAACGCCGCCCGGCTGGCCGGGCAGACGCTGCTGTGGTTCGCGATCACCGCGCTGATCGCGGTGGGCATCGGCATCGCGCTGGGCCTGCTGACCCAGCCCGGCCGCAACAGCTCGGTCGCCGAGTCCGCCGCCGCCGAGCCCTCGAGCACCGGCTCGTGGTGGGACTTCCTCACCGGCCTGGTGCCCTCGAACATCCTGGGCCTGGAGGGCTCCGCCGACGGGTCGCTGTCGTTCAACGTGCTGCAGCTGATCGTCGTCTCGGTCGCCGTCGGCATCGCCGCGCTCAAGGTCGGTCAGGCCGCCGAGCCGTTCCTGTCCTTCACCCGCTCGGCCCTGGCGATCGTGCAGAAGGTCCTCTGGTGGGTCATCCTGCTGTCCCCGCTGGGCACCCTGGGCCTGATCGGCAACGCCGTGGCCAGCTACGGCTGGGAGTCCCTGGGCAGCCTCGGTGTCTTCGTCGGTGCCGTCTACGCCGGGCTCGCCATCGTGCTGCTGGTCGTCTACCCGGTGCTGCTCAAGCTGCACGGGCTCTCCCCGAAGCGGTTCTACGCCGGCGCCTGGCCGGCCATCCAGCTCGGCTTCGTCTCCCGCTCCTCGATCGGCACGCTGCCGGTGACCGAGCGGGTCACCGAGGCCAACCTGGGCGTCCCGCGCAGCTACGCCTCCTTCGCCGTCCCGCTGGGCGCGACGACGAAGATGGACGGCTGTGCGGCGATCTACCCGGCGCTGGCCGCGATCTTCGTGGCCCAGTTCTTCGGCGTGGACCTCGGGATCACCGACTACCTGCTCATCGCCCTGGTGTCGGTCGTCGGCTCCGCCGCCACCGCCGGGGTCACCGGCGCGGTCGTCATGCTGACGCTGACGCTGTCCACCCTGGGCCTGCCGCTGGCCGGGGTCGGCCTGCTGCTGGCCGTCGACCCGATCCTCGACATGGGCCGGACGGCGACCAACGTCGCCGGCCAGGCGCTGGTGCCCACGATCGTCGCGAAGCGCGAGGGCATCCTCGACCGGGCGGTCTTCGACTCGACCTCGACGGTCGACCCGATCCGCTCGCTGGGCGAGACCGACGCGGAGAAGCAGCCCGCCACGGTCTGAGTCACCGGTACGGAGCACGGGCGTCGGCGCGGTAGCGTCGGCGCCCGTGCGTCTGGTCATCGCGAAGTGCTCCGTGGACTACGTCGGTCGGCTCACCGCCCACCTGCCGCTGGCCACCCGTCTGCTCCTGGTCAAGGCCGACGGGTCGGTGTCGGTGCACGCCGACGACCGGGCCTACAAGCCGCTGAACTGGATGAGCCCTCCGTGCTCCCTGAAGGACGAGCTGGTCGACGGTGCGGGCACCTGGACGGTGACCAACAAGGCCGGTGAGCAGCTCATCGTCACCATCGAGTCGGTGGTGCACGACGTGAAGCACGAGCTGGGGCCCGACCCCGGCCTGCAGAAGGACGGCGTGGAGGCCGAGCTGCAGCGGCTGCTCGCCCTGCACGTGGAGACCTTCGGGGCCGGCTGGTCGCTGGTGCGCCGGGAGTACCCCACCGCGATCGGGCCGGTCGACCTGCTGTGCCGGGACGCCGGGGGCGCCGTGGTCGCGGTGGAGATCAAGCGGCGCGGGGAGATCGACGGCGTGGAGCAGCTGACCCGCTACCTGGAGCTGCTCAACCGCGACCCGCTGCTGGCCCCGGTCAAGGGCGTGTTCGCCGCCCAGGAGATCAAGCCCCAGGCCCGGGTGCTGGCCGCCGACCGGGGGATCGACTGCCTCACCGTCGACTACGCCGTCCTGAAGGGCACCGACGACCCGTCCGCCCGGCTGTTCTGACGGGTCGGGTGACCGTCACCGCCATGGTGGTTACCGGCCAGTAACCAGGTCTGGCAGACTCCGGCGGCACGGGCTGCGACGACGAGGTCGCGCCGTGACGAGGGAGTGGCACCGTGGCCAGAGAACTCAGCGAGGTCGGCGTCGTCGGACTGGGCACCATGGGTGCCGGGATCGTCGAGGTGCTGGCCCGGGCCGGGCTCCAGGTCACCGCCGTGGAGATCGACGACGCCGCCCTCGAGCGCGGTCGGGCCCACGTGCAGCAGTCCACCGACAAGGCCGTGGAGCGGGGCAAGCTCGACCTCGCCGACCAGGCCGCGATGCTGGACCGGGTCCGGTTCAGCACCGCCCTGACCGACCTGGCCGACGCCGAGCTCGTCGTCGAGGCCGTGCCCGAGCGGATGGAGCTGAAGACCGCGCTCTTCGCCGAGCTCGACGGCATCTGCCCGCCGGACACCATCCTGGCCACGAACACCTCGAGCCTGTCGGTGACCGAGCTGTCGGTGGCCACCGGCCGGCCGAGCAAGGTCGTCGGGATGCACTTCTTCAACCCGGCCCCGGTGATGAAGCTGGTGGAGATCGTCCGGACGGTGGTCACCGAGCCCTCGGTGGTCGAGGACGTGGAGGCGCTCGCTGCCCGGCTCGGCAAGACCGACGTGACCATCGGGGACAAGGCCGGCTTCATCGCCAACGCCCTGCTGTTCGGCTACCTCAACCACGCCGTCTCGATGCTGGAGAGCCGCTACGCCAGCCGGGAGGACGTCGACGCGGCCATGCGGCTGGGCTGCGGCCTGCCGATGGGCCCGCTGGCGCTGATGGACCTGATCGGCATCGACACCGCCTACGAGATCCTCGACACGATGTACCGACAGTCCCGGGACCGGCTGCACGCCCCGGCGCCGGTGATCAAGCAGATGATGACCGCCGGTCTGCTGGGCCGGAAGTCCGGGCGCGGCTTCTACACCTACGCCGGTCGCGACTCCGCCGAGGTGGTGCCCGACGCGGCCACCCCCGCCCCCGGGGGTTCGGCCGAGGGCGCACGGCCGGTGCGCCGGGTCGGCGTCGTCGGCTCCGGGACGATGGCCACCGGCATGATCGAGGTCTTCGCCAAGGGCGGCTACGAGACCCTGTTCGTCGCCCGCGCCCCGGAGAAGGTCGAGGCGGTGCAGAAGGCGCTGGCCAAGAGCCTGGACAAGCAGGTCGTCCGCGGTCGGCTCGACGAGGCCACCCGGGACGAGGTGCTCGGCCGGGTCACCGGCAGCACCGCGCTGGACGACCTGGCCGACGTCGACCTCGTCGTGGAGGCCGTGGTCGAGTCGCTGGCGGTCAAGCAGACGCTGTTCGCCGCCCTGGGCGAGATCTGCAAGCCCGAGGCGGTGCTCGCCACCACCACCTCGAGCCTGCCGGTCATCGAGTGTGCCAAGGCCAGCGAGCGCCCCGGTGACGTCGTCGGGCTGCACTTCTTCAACCCGGCGCCGGTGATGAAGCTGGTCGAGGTGGTCTCCACCATCGCGACCGCCCCCGACGTCGCGGCCACCGCGCACGCGGTCTGTGCCCAGCTGTGCAAGCACGCCGTCTCCTGCACCGACCGGGCCGGGTTCATCGTCAACGCGCTGCTGTTCCCCTACCTGAACGACGCGGTGAAGATGCTGCAGGCGCACTACGCCAGCGCCGACGACATCGACGCCGCGATGAAGGTCGGCTGCGGCTACCCGATGGGCCCCTTCGAGCTGCTGGACGTCGTCGGCCTGGACGTGTCGCTGGCCATCGAGCGGGAGCTCTACACCGAGTTCCGCGAGCCCGGGTTCGCCCCCGCCCCGCTGCTGGAGCACCTGGTCACCGCCGGCTACCTGGGCCGCAAGACCGGCCGGGGCTTCCGCGACCACACCTCCCGCTGACCACACGGCCCGCTGAGGCGCACGCCGGTACCGTCGTCCCCGACATGGGCAGGGGACGGCGGCGGCCGAACGCGACCGGCCGACCACCGCTCACCCGGCCCGAGCCGGTCGAGAGCGCGGGCGACGGCGACTGGGTGGTGCGCCCGGTCAGCGGGGCGGCCAGCACCCGCACCTACCGGTGCCCGGGGTGCGACCAGGAGATCCGGCCGGGGACGCCGCACGTGGTCACCTGGCCGGTCTACGCCCGGGACTCCGATCTCGACCCCTGGGACACCGAGTCCTCGGTGGACTGGCGCCGGCACTGGCACACCGTCTGCTGGCGTTCGCGGGACCGCCGGCACTAGACCTGGCGGGCGAAGACCACCACGTTGTCGGTGTAGCTGCGGCGGGAGCGGTCGAACTCCCCGCCGCAGGTGATGAGCCGCAGCTGGGCGTCGACGGTCGGCCCGTAGACCTCGGCGGTCGCGAACTCGGTCTTGGGGTACTCCGCGACCCGGGTGACCTCGAAGGTCACGGTGCTGCCGTCCGCACGTCCGACGAGCACCTGGGCGCCGACCTCGATCTCCTCGAGTCGGTAGAAGACCGCGGGTCCGCTGCGGGAGTCCACGTGGCCGGCGAGCACGGCCGGGCCGACCTGGCCCGGGGCCGGACCGGCGTCGAACCAGCCGGCCTGCTGGTAGTCCGCCGGGGGCACCAGGGCGCCGGCGTCGTCCACGCCGATGTCCACCAGGCTGCTGGCGAGTCCCACCGAGGGCACCGACACCGACACCGGCGCGGGCGCCGCACCGGTGGTCCCGGCGGCGGCCCGGATCTCCGGTGCGGGTGGCGAACCGGCCACGGTGGGGGAGGCCCCCGGCGCGGTGAGGGCGACGACCCCGGCGGTGACGGCGAGGACCGCCAGAGCCAGCCGCAGGGCGTTCAGCCCCGGGCGGCGACGGCGGTGCCGGTGGACGGCGTGCGTGGGCACGGCGCGGTCGCGCTGTCGGAGGAGGGGGTCAGGCCGCGTGCCGGGCGGCACCGGCGTGCCGGTGCGGCAGCCGACGGCCGGCGGTGGCCAGCAGCCCGACCAGGGCCACCGCGGCGACGGCCCCGAAGCCCACCGGGAGCAGGCTGCCGGCAGCGCCACCGCCGCCGGCCTCGACGCCGCCGGTCGGGACGACGCCCGGGGAGGCGGCGTCCAGCACGGTCTGCACCTCGACACCGGAACCGGTGTCCAGCAGCAGGACCGTGTAGGTGGAGCCGTCGGCGAGCTCGACGGGGAGGTCGGTCGTGGCGCTGGAGCCACCGCTCACCTGCAGGGTGGTCTGGCCGCCGGGGACGGTGACGTAGGAGCTCTGGTCGGGGAAGGCCAGCCCGGCCGCGACGTCGGCGCCGTCGGCCAGCGTGACGGTCGCCGGGCTGAGGGTCTGGGCGGCGTTGATGACCCGCGCCCGGGCGTCGCCGGCGGCGGGGAGCGTCAGGTCGTCGGAGATGACGGCCAGGCCGAGGTCGGCGAAGGTGCCGACGCCCGCGACGGTCCAGGCGGTGCCGGAGTCGACGGTGACGGTGGTGGACAGCACCGGGGCCGAGGTCGCCGCGGCACCGGCGGCCCGCATGGACACCGTGTAGGTGCCGGCCGGGACCGACTGGTAGCCCGAGACCGCGCCGTAGGAGACCCCGGCCAGCACGATGCCGGTGTCCGGCGTGCTCACCGAGTCGACGTAGACGTCGACGGAGGGGGTGTCGGGGGACAGGTGTGCCAGGCGGAGCATCCCGCCGTCGGCCGCGCTCGCCGCCGAGGTGCCACCGACCAGGGCGAGGAGCCCGGCGAGGAGCAGGACGGAGAGACCTCGGGTCAGCCGGGACGGCACAGTGCTCTCCTCGTGGTGCGGGGCGACGGGGGCGGACCGTGACCGGTCCGTCACCATGATGCCGGGCACCGGGCGGGTGCGCTCACCCGGAGGCGCCGCTGACCACCCGGTCGGGGTCGGGCAGGTGGTCGTAGCCGATCAGCAGCCCACCGGGGACGGCTTCGACCCGGTCGGGGGCGTACGGCGCGAGCTGCGCGTCGAGCCACGCGCGGACCACGTCGGCCAGTGCGGGGTCGTCGGCGAGCCGCACGCCGCCCACGCTGTCCACCACGGCCTCGCGGATCGTGGGCGCCACCTCGCCGGGCACCGTGGGCAGGGCCGACAACCCGACGCCGTACCGGGCCGCGATCCCGGCGAGCAGGGTCAGCAGCCGGGGGTCGACGTCCCCGGAGAGCAGGACGCCGGTGGCCTGCCCGGCGTCGGCGGTGGTGGGGTTGGTCAGCAGGGCGGCCGAGAGCTGCCGGCGGGACTCGGCCTGCTCGGCGGTCGGCGGGACCGTCCGGGGGTCGACGACGACGAGTGCGGTGGCCGGGTCCGAGCCGAACCGCGCGAGCACCTCGGCGTCGGTCCCGCCGCGGGTCACCACCAGCCCGCCGGGACCCACCGGGACGCCGTCCCGGGCGAGGTCGCGGGCCAGCAGGCCGGTGGCGGCCACCGGGGTGCCCGCCGGCACCTGCTCGGCCAGCCAGTCCACGAGGTCGGCCCGGTCGGCCGCGCCGAAGTCGTCGACCGGGGCGCGGGGGAGGGCCACCGCGGCCAGGACGAGTGCCGCGACCAGGCCGACCGCACCGAGTGCGGCAGCGGCCGGTCGCACCCGGGCCAGGCCGGGTCGCGCGGCCGACCACTGGACCAGAGCGCCGAGGAGCAGGGCACCGACGGGCAGGCAGACGACGAGGGCGGAGAACCGGCCGGGGGGCGCGACGGCGGCCAGCGTCGTGACGGCGAGGGCGGCTGCCGGGGGACGCCAGCGGGGGAGCACCCAGGCCGCCAGCGCCCCGGCGGCGAGCAGGGCGGCTGTGAGCAGGACCGACCGGGTCTCCCCGGCGGCCCACGGCGCGCTCACGTCGGGCTGGGGGTCCCAGCGGGGCAGCAGGAGCACCAGGCCCACGAAGACGGGGGCGAGCAGGCCGGCGATCACGAGCCGGGCGGTGCCCGACCAGCCGCGGGCGACCCGGTCCGCGGCCAGTGCGCCCGCCAGTCCGGCCACCACCAGCAGGGCGACGTCCGGCGCGAGCAGCACGGCGGGGACGACGGCGGGTGCGGCGGCCACCCGGGTCAGGACGTGCCGGGTCCGGGCGAGCAGCGCGGCCAGCAGCAGCCAGGGCACGGCCAGCGCGGCCGGGGTGCTGACCGCGTGCAGCACGACCAGCCCGGGCACCGCACCGAACGACAGCACGGCGACCGTGGCGGCGCCGTTGCCCAGTCCGGTCCGGCGGGCGACCCGCCACAGCAGCAGCGCCGAGACCACCAGGGTGGTCCACAGCAGCTCGCGGCCGGCAGCGGCGAGCCCGTCGTAGCGGTCGAACGCCCGGGTGACGGTGGCCCACGCGGCGGTGTGCAGGGTCCCCAGGCCCTCGGGGGTCAGGGGCGCGGGGGCCGGGCCCCCCTGCAGCCAGGACCAGGCCGGCGCGGTGAGCGCGCCGTCGTCGGCCAGCGGGGTGCTGCGGAGGTCACGGGCACCCACCAGGGCCGTGACCAGCACGGCAGACAGCGGGGCCAGCGCGTGCCACCGGGGCTCGGACACGGTCCCCCTCCACGGCGGGACCCGTCAGCACCAGCGAGACGGGTCGGTCTCCGTGTTGATCTTGCCACGCTGGGTGAGCAGAGGCCAGCCCGGGAACGCCGACCGCCCGCCTGCCGGAGGGGCGGACGGGCGGTGGTGGACCGTGCTGGTCGCCCCGTGCGGGGCCCTCGGGCAGGTCAGCGACGGGTCCCCTGCTGCACCGGCTGGCTGCCGGTGGCCGGGACGTCCCGGACGGCGGGCTGCACGGCGGTCGAGGGGCCGCCGTCGTCGTCCGTGGTGGTGGCCGGCGTGGCCGGCGGGGTCGCCGAGGCGGCCGTGGAGCCGGTCGACGCCGGCGCCGCCGGGGCGGACGGACGGCCGGCGCCGGCCTGCGCTGCGCCGGCGGGGGCCGGCTGGCCCTGCTGGGGCGTCGGGGCGGGCTGCTGCCGGGGCGACTCCGGGGCCTGCGGGTCGGGGCGGTCGCCCAGGTCCGGGAGCTTCGCGAGCAGGGTCCGCACCTCGTGCAACCGGGAGGTCAGCTCCTCCCGCACCCGGCGGATGGAGGCCGCCTGCGCCTCGGCGTCGGCGACGAGGCCGGCCGCGTGCTCCTGGGCGGCGGCCACCCGCTGCTCGGCGGCCTGCTGCGAGCCGCGGTCCCGCTCCTCCTCCAGGCGCGCGGCCTCGGTGCGGCGCGACCGCTGGGCGATCTCGAAGTCCTCCTCGATCTTGGTCCGCCGGGCCTGGGACTCGGCGTCGAGGCGGGCGACCCGCTCCTGGGCTGCGGTCAGCTGCTCCTCCGCGGCGGTCCGGGCCTCGGTGGTGGCCTGCTCGGCCTGCTGGCGGGCCTCGCCGACCAGTCGCTGGACCTCGGCCTCGGCGGCGGCGTGCCGTTGCCGGGCGGTCTGGTCGTCGGCGGCGATGCGCTCGCGGACCTGATCGGCCTCCTCCTGGGCGGACCGGCGGATCTCCGCGGCCTCCTCCTCGGCCAGCCGCAGCATGTGCGAGATGCGCTCGCCCATGTTCTCGAAGGTGGGCGCCCCGGCACTCGCGGCCTTGCGTCGCAGGCCCTCCATCTCCTGGTGCAGCGCCGAGAGCTGGGCGGCCAGGTCCGACGAGCGGGTCGCGGCGGCGTCCCGGTCGGCCATCGTGACGCGCAGGTCGGCGTCCAGGCGTTCGATGGCCTCGGCCACCTGGTCGCGGTCGTAGCCCTTGCGGACCACCTCGAAGGAGTAGGTGGCCTCGCGGAGCGGCAGCAGGTCGGGGCGGGGGTCGCTCATGACCTGATCCTCGCAGAAGACGAGCCCGATGGAACGGCCCCGTCGCCGGGTCCCGCCGCGTGCGGAGCACGTGGTGGGGGGCGACGGGGTCCTTCCTTCACAGTCCGCGGAAGCGGTTGATCGCGTCCAGGTGCTGGGCCCGCTTGGCCTCGTCGCGCACGCCGAGCCCCTCCTCGGGGGCCAGGGTGAGCACGCCGACCTTGCCCTGGTGGGCGTTGCGGTGGACGTCGAGGGCGGCCTGGCCGACGTCGTCCATGCCGTAGACCTTGGACAGCGTGGGGTGGATCAGGCCCTTGTCGATGAGCCGGTTGGCCTCCCACGCCTCGCGGTAGTTGGCGAAGTGCGAGCCGATGATCCGCTTGAGGTTCATCCAGAGGTACCGGTTGTCGTACTCGTGCATGTAGCCGCTGGTCGAGGCGCAGGTGACGATCGTGCCGCCCTTCTTGGCCACGTAGACGCTGGCGCCGAAGGTCTCCCGGCCCGGGTGCTCGAAGACGATGTCGGGGTCGTCGCCGCCGGTGAGCTCCCGGATCTTCTTGCCCAGCCGCTGCCACTCCTTCTGGTCCTGGGTGGCCTCGTCCTTCCAGAAGGCGTAGCCCTCGGCCGAGCGGTCGATCACCAGGTCCGCGCCCATCCTCCGGACGATCTCGGCCTTCTCCGGGCTGGAGACCACGCAGACCGGGATGGCGCCGCCGTTGAGGGCCATCTGGGTGGCGTAGGAGCCCAGCCCGCCCGAGGCGCCCCAGATCAGGACGGTGTCGCCCTGCTTCATGTTCGCGCCGTTGTGGCTCACCAGCTGGCGGTAGGCCGTGGAGTTGACCAGCCCCGGGGCGGCCGCCTCCTCCCAGGTGAGGTGGGCGGGCTTGGGCATGAGCTGGTTGCTCTTGACCAGCGCGAGCTCGGCCAGACCGCCGAAGTTGGTCTCGAAGCCCCAGATCCGCTGCTGCGGGTCCATCATCGTGTCGTCGTGGCCGGCCGGGTCCTCCAGCTCCACGGACAGACAGTGCGCGACCACCTCGTCGCCGGCCTTCCACCGGTTCACCCCGGGGCCCACCTGCAGCACGACGCCGGCCAGGTCCGAGCCCACCACGTGGTAGGGCAGGTCGTGCTTCTTCGTGAGCTCGGAGAGCTTGCCGTAGCGGGCCAGGAACCCGAACGTGCTCACCGGCTCGAAGATCGACGTCCACACGGTGTTGTAGTTCACCGAGCTGGCCATCACGGCGACGATCGCCTCGCCGGGCCCGAGCTCGGGGGTGGCCACCTCCTCCACGTGGAGGGACTTCCGTGGGTCCTTCTCCTTGGTGGGCAGGCCCTCGAACATGTCCTGCTCGTCCTTGCGCACCAGCACCGCTCGGTAGGAGTCCGGCACGGCCAGCCCCCCGATGTCGCTGAGGTGGTCGGACAGGATCGCGTCCCTGATCTCGTTCACGTGTGTCTCCCGGGTCGTCGTTGGCTCGGAGGAGCGGGTGGTGCGTTGTCGGATGTTACTGGCGAGTAGTGATCAGTGGTGTGCGGCCGGCTCGACGAGCTCGACGAGCACGCCCCCGGCGTCCTTGGGGTGCACGAAGTTGACCCGGCTGCCCGAGGTGCCCCGTCGGGCCTGGTCGTAGAGCAGGCGCAGGCCACGCTCACGCAGCACGGCACTGACCGCGTCCAGGTCCGCGACCCGGAAGGCCAGCTGCTGCAGACCCGGCCCGGACCGCCCGATGAACTTCGCGATCGTGGACTCCGGCGTCAGGGGGGCCAGGAGCTGGATGCGGGTCTGGCCGTCGCCGACGGCGAGCATCGCCTCGCGGACGCCCTGCTCCTCGTTGGTCTCCTCGTGCACCGACCGGATGCCGAAGGCCCGGTCGTAGAAGGCGATCGCCTCGTCCAGGTCGGGGACGGCGATCCCCACGTGGTCGATCGTGGTGAACAGCTCGGTGGGCAGGCCGGTGGGGCTGGCGGCTTCGTCGACGCTCATGGGCGCATGCTGCCGCGCACCGGCGTCGCGGGCAGCCCCGGGAGGCGGTGACCCTGGACACAGCGGTGCCCGCCGCCCCGGGGGGACGACGGGCACCGGTGGGGGCTCCTACTTGGCCAGGAACTGGACGAGCGCGGTGTTGAACTCCTGCGGGTGGCTGGCGTTGATGCCGTGCGGGCCGCCCTCGATGACGACCAGCTCGGCGCCCTCGATCAGCTCCGCGGAGCGCTTGCCGGAGACCTCGAAGGGGACGACCCCGTCGCTGTCGCCGTGGATGACCAGGGTCGGCACGGTCATCTTCGCGACGTCGCCGCGGAAGTCGGTGCGGCCGAAGGCGGTGATGCAGTCCAGCGTGCCCTTGGGGGAGGCCACGTTGGCGATCTGCCGGGCGAAGGCCTTCTGCGCCGAGCTCACCAGGTCGCCCTTGTCGCCGGCGGCGAAGAAGTTCTCGGTGAAGTCCTCGAGGAAGGCGAACCGGTCACCGGTGACGCCGGCCTGGAAGGACTCGATGGTGGCGTCGTCCAGCCCGCCGTCGGGGTTGTCGTCGGTCTTGTAGAGGTACGGCGGGACGGCGGCGGCGAGCACGGCCGAGTGGATGCGGTCGGTGCCGTAGCGGGAGACGTAGCGGACCACCTCACCGCCACCCATCGAGAAGCCGACCAGGGTGACGTCGGTCAGGTCGAGGTGGGTGAGCAGCGCGTCCAGGTCGGCGGCGAAGGTGTCGTAGTCGTAGCCCTCGAACGGCTTGGACGACTCGCCGAAGCCGCGGCGGTCGTAGGTGACCACGCGGTGGCCGGCCTCGACCAGCGCGGGGACCTGGGCCTCCCACGACTTCCCCGACAGCGGCCAGCCGTGGATCAGCACGACCGGACGGCCGGAGCCGTGGTCCTCGTAGTAGAGGTCGATCGGTGCGCTGTTCTCGGTGCCGACGGTCAGCGTGGCCATGGTGTTCCTCCTGGGTCTCGGGACGAAGTCGGTTGTGCACTACCCGTCTGCCGGGCACGTACACCCGGCACCTGCACCCCGGCCCGCCCTATCCTCGGAGACCGGACGAGGCTGCCAACGAGGGTGGCCGGACCGAGTGGAGGCCCGCATGACCCGACCCGCAGCCAAGAACCGTTCCGTCATCGTCGGAGGCGCCCGCACCCCGATGGGTCGACTGCTCGGCTCGCTCAAGGACTTCTCGGCAGCCGACCTGGGCGGCGTCGCCATCAAGGGCGCCCTGGAGAAGGCCGGCATCACCGGCGACCAGGTCGACTACGTGATCATGGGCCAGGTCATCGGGGCCGGCGCCGGCCAGAACCCGGCCCGTCCGGCCGCGGTCGCCGGCGGCATCCCGATGTCGGTGCCCTCCTTCACCCTGAACAAGGTCTGCCTGTCCGGGCTGGACGCGATCGCGCTGGCCGACCAGCTGATCCGCGCCGGTGAGTTCGACGTCGTCGTCGCCGGGGGCATGGAGTCGATGACCCAGGCCCCACACCTGCTGGCGAACTCCCGCTCGGGCACGAAGTTCGGCGACACCGCGCTGGTGGACTCGATGAGCCACGACGGGCTGTCGGACACCTTCGACCAGGTCGCCATGGGCGTGCTCACCGAGCAGCACAACGCGCAGTACTCCCTCACCCGCGAGGAGCAGGACGCCTTCGGTGCGGCCAGCCACCAGCGCGCGGCGGCGGCCCACAAGAACGGCCTGTTCGACGACGAGATCGTGACCGTCTCCATCCCGCAGCGGAAGGGCGACCCGATCGAGTTCCGCGAGGACGAGGGCATCCGCGCCGACACCACGACGGAGTCCCTGGGTCGGCTCAAGCCGGCGTTCGCGAAGGACGGCACGATCACCGCCGGCACGGCCTCGCAGATCTCCGACGGTGCCGCCGCGGTCGTGGTGATGAGCGCGGCCAAGGCCGCCGAGCTCGGGCTCACCGTGCTGGCCGAGATCGGCGCGCACGGCGTCGTCGCCGGCCCGGACGCCTCGCTGCAGCAGCAGCCCTCCCGGGCGATCGCCGCGGCCTGCGCCCGCGAGGGCATCGACCCGACCGACCTGGACCTCGTCGAGATCAACGAGGCCTTCGCCGCGGTCGGCATCGTCTCCACCCGGGAGCTGGGCCTCGACCCGGAGCGCGTCAACGTCAACGGCGGGGCCATCGCGCTGGGCCACCCGGTGGGCATGAGCGGCGCCCGGATCGCCCTGCACCTCGCGCTGGAGCTCAGGCGCCGCGGCGGCGGCGTCGGTGCTGCCGCGCTGTGCGGCGGCGGCGGCCAGGGCGACGCCCTGGTCCTGCACGTGCCCGCCGCCTGAGCGTGGGACGCCGCTCCCCGGACGTCGGTGCGCTCGTCACCGGCGCCCGGGACGGCGACCCCCGGTCGGTGGCCCGGCTGATCTCGCTGGTCGAGCAGGAGAGCCCCCTGCTGCGCGAGGTCGCTGCCGCCCTGGCCCCGCACACCGGCAACGCCCAGGTGCTGGGGGTCACCGGCCCGCCCGGCGTGGGCAAGTCCACGTCGACGACGGCGCTGGTGACCGGTCTGCGGGTGGCCGGCAAGCGGGTCGGGGTGCTGGCCGTCGACCCGTCCTCGCCGTTCTCCGGTGGTGCCCTGCTCGGGGACCGGGTCCGGATGGGCGTCCACGCCGAGGACCCCGGGGTGTACGTCCGGTCGATGGCCTCCCGCGGCCACCTGGGCGGGCTGTCCTGGGCCACCCCGCAGGCGCTGCGGGTGCTGGACGCGGCGGGCTGCGACGTCGTCGTCGTGGAGACCGTGGGGGTGGGTCAGTCCGAGCTGGAGGTGGCCTCGCTGGCCGACACCACGCTGGTGCTGGTCGCGCCCGGGATGGGCGACGGGGTGCAGGCGGCCAAGGCCGGCATCCTGGAGGTCGCCGACGTGCTGGTGGTCAACAAGGCCGACCGGGACGGCGCCGACCGCACCGCCCGCGAGCTGCGCTCGATGCTGACGATGGCGCCCGCGTCGGGCTGGACGCCGCCGGTGCTGCGGACCGTGGCGGCCCGGGACGAGGGGATCGACGAGGTGCTGGCCGCGGTCGAGGACCACCGCGGCTGGCTGGCCTCCTCGGGCGAGGGGGTGCGCCGACGTCGGGTGCGGGCCGCCCGGGAGGTCGAGGCGATCGCCGTCGGCGAGCTGCGCCGTCGGATGGGCGACGTGGGCGGTGCGGCCGCCATCGACGCGCTCGCCGACCGGGTGGTGGCCGGCGAGCTGGACCCGTACGCGGCCGCCGACGAGCTCGTCGGGCGGCTCTGACGCGCAGCGGGGCAGACTGGCGCCCATGACCTCGAAGCCGGACGCCGTCGTCGTCGGAGCCGGCCCGAACGGACTGGCCGCGGCCCTGCGCCTGTCGGCCGCGGGCCTGCGGGTGCAGGTCGTCGAGCGGGGCGACCGGCCCGGCGGCGGGATGCGCACCGAGGAGGTCACCCTCCCCGGGTTCCAGCACGACATCTGCTCCGCGGTGCACCCGATGGGCGTGGCCTCGCCGTTCTTCCGGGAGTTCGACTGGGAGTCCCGCGGCGTGCGGATGCTGCACCCCGAGGTGGCCTACGCCCACCCCCTGGACGGGGGCCGCGCCGCGCTGGCGTACCGCTCGCTGGAGCAGACCGCCGCCGGGCTGGGCGCCGACGGCGACGCCTACCGGATGCTGTTCGGCGAGCTGGTGGAGCACGGCACCGACGTCATCGACTTCTTCCTGTCCTCGGCGTTCCGCCGGCTCCCCACCCGCAGCATCCCGGCGATCACCCGCTTCGCGCTCAACGCGTTGCCCAACGTCAGCTGGCTGGCCCGCAAGGCCTTCGACGGCGACCAGGCGCAGGCGCTGCTCGGCGGGGCGGCGGCGCACGGGATGCTCGACCTCACCCGGCCGCTCACCGCCGGCCTCGGGATGGTGCTGTCGATGCTGGCCCACCACCGCGGCTGGCCGCTGCCCGAGGGCGGCACCCAGAAGATGGCCGACGCCATGGTCACCGCCCTGGAGCAGCAGGGCGGCTCGGTCGAGCTCGGCCACGAGGTCACCGACCTGCGCGAGTTCGACGGCGTCCCCGCGGTGCTGCTGGACACCTCGCCCGGCGCCTTCGTGGCGATGGCCGGCGACCGGATGCACCCCGGTTACGCCCGCTGGGTGACCCGCTACAAGCACGGGCCCGGGGTCTTCAAGATCGACTGGGCACTGTCGGACCCGGTGCCGTGGACGCACCCCGACGTCCGCCGGGCCGGCACGCTGCACGTGGCCGGCACCCTCGCCGAGACGATCGCCGGCGAGGCTGCGCCCGCGGCCGGTCGGATCACCGACAAGCCGTACGTGCTGGCCGTGCAGCCCACCGTGGTCGACCCGACCCGGGCGCCGGAGGGCAAGCACGTGTTCTGGGCCTACGTGCACGTGCCGCACGGCTCGACGGTGGACATGACCGAGCAGATCGAGGCCCAGGTCGAGCGCTTCGCCCCGGGGTTCCGGGACACGATCCTGGCCCGGGCGACGATGACGGCGCCGCAGATGGAGCAGTGGAACCCCAACGACGTCGGCGGGGACATCTCCAACGGCGAGGCCTCGCTGCGCCAGATGCTCGCCCGCCCGGTGCCCCGCTGGAACACCTACCGGACGCCCATCGACAACGTCTTCCTCGCCTCGGCGGCCACCCCGCCCGGCCCGGCCGTGCACGGGATGTGCGGCGACAACGCCGCCCGGGTCGCCCTCAAGCGCGTCTTCGGCGTCCGCGACGTCCCCCGCCTGAAGCCCGCCCTCCCGTCCTGACCCCGCTCCAGGGGCGCTCCGGGGGCGCTCCAGGGGCGCTCGATGTGACATCGAGCGGCATCCCACGGTGCTGATGCTGCAAGGAGTCACATCGAGCGGCGCAGCTCTCGCTCGATCCGGGCGATCAGGGCCTTCGGGTTCCGGAGGTCGCCGGCGGTGACGAAGACGACCCGCCACCCGGCTGCCGTGAGCCGGTTCAACCGGGCCCGGTCCCGGCGGAACTGGGTCGGGTCGCCGTGCCACAGCCCGTCGTACTCCACGGCGACCCGTTGCTCGGGCCACCCGAAGTCGACCCGGGCGACCTCCCGCCTGCCGTGCACCACGCGGAACTGGGCCACCGGCCGGGGGAGCCGGGATCGGTGCAGCAGCAGGCGCAGCAGGGTCTCCTGCGGGGACCCGGCCAGACCGTCGGCCAACCGGACCACGACCTCGGCCTGGCGGGCCCCCCGCGCCGCGTCGGCCGCGGCTGCCGCCAGCAGCTCGGACGCCGTCACGGGGACGCCGGCCAGGAAGCGGTCCACCAGCACTACGGCCTCGTCCCGAGGAGCGGCGACGGCCAGGTCGAGACCAGTGCGCAGGAGAGACGTCACCGGGACCCGGTGCCGCACGACCACGTCGGTCGGCGGCAGGCTCCTGCGTCGGACCTGGATGCCCTGGACCCGTCCGGAGGTGCAGCCGGGTGGCAGCGTCAGCTCGACGTCGTCGTCCGGGCCGGCCAGGTCGACGCCCCACAGGACGGCGGCGCTCCGCCCGGTCGCGACGGCACCGGGCAGCAGCAGCCGCGCGGCTGCCTCCGTGCGCAGCTGGTGTGTCCGGACGACGTCGGGCCCGGCGTGGACGTCGCGGAAGAGCCTGTGGAAGGCCCGGGACCGCAGCTGTGCCCGGGTCAGGTCACCGCGGGCGACGGCCTCCGACCCGCGGAAGACGGTGGCGCGCAGTCGGGGTGGACAGGCCGGGGTGGGGGGCACCGACGCATCGTCGAGTACCGGGGCCGCCGCCCGCTCCCGCCGTCCACAGCCCTGGCCCCTGCACCCGCGGGCCCCGGATGTGACAACGAGCGGTGACGAGAGGGCCCGACACCGCTCGATGTCACATCGGGCGGGGACCGGAGGGCAGGGGCCCGGGAGACGCGGGGCTACGCGACGCGGCGGGCCGTGGTGTAGCCGGCCATGTCCACGCTGCTGACGGTCACGCCGGTGCTCGAGTTGAGCGCGTTCACGATCTGGCCGTTGCCGACGTAGACCCCGACGTGGCTGACCGGGGAGTAGTAGAAGACGAGGTCACCCGGGATCAGGTCGGCCCGGGACACGAAGTGGCCGACCTGCGCCTGGGCGCTGCTGGTGCGCGGCAGCGCCACACCGTGCGCGGCGAACGCAGCGGTGGTCAGGCCGGAGCAGTCGAAGGACGCGGGACCGTTGCCGCCGTAGGCGTAGCCCTTGCCCACCTCGGCCAGCGCGGTCTCGGCGGCGGCCTGGGCCACGGGGGAGGGGGTGGCGGCGACGGCGGCCGTCGCGGCCGCCGGTGCGGCGGTCTGGGCCGAGGCGACGCCGGGCAGCACGCCGACGGACAGGGCGGCCGCAGCGGCGCCGGTGACGACGACGCGGCTCAGGCGCCCGAGCAGCGGCCGGGGGGAGCAGGACTGGGTGGGGTCGGTGGTCGCCATCGGGCGGCACTCCCTTCCTCGCATCGACCGCCGGTCCTCACGGGCACGCCACGGACGGGCGGTCCGGGGGAGAGGAGCAGGGGCAGGGGCGCTCGACGGCAGCCCCACGGGCCCTCCGGCTCGACCGGCGGTGCCGTCCCGGTGCGACCCGGTGCGGGTGGCGGTTACCGGGGACGGCGAGCCACACCGTAGACAGACGCGGGGGGAGGACCGCAAACCCGCCGGGAGCCCTCCCGGTCGGTGCTCCCGTGCAGGTCAGAGGCGCACAACCGGGGGCTGGAGCGGTTCTGGGGTGACCGGTGTCACCAGGGTGGGCGGCCCTCGGCGTGGCCGACCCGGCGGTGGGATGATCGGGGGATGCAGCCGAACCGCCCCGCCCGCCCCGGTCCGTCCTCCGACCCGCGCGCCGCGGCGCAGCAGGCGCAGATGGCCGCCTCGCTGGCCGGTGCCGTCGACCTGGCCGCGGTGAAGGCCCGCTCGGACGCTGCCGCCCGCGCCGCGGCCGCCCCGCCGCCGAGTGCGACCGCCCCGGCCGGCGCCCCCGGCGGTGCCGTGGTCGACGTCGACGAGGCCACCTTCCAGACCGAGGTGATCGACCGTTCCTTCCAGGTCCCGGTCGTGCTGGACCTGTGGGCCGAGTGGTGCGGGCCCTGCAAGCAGCTCTCCCCTGTGCTGGAGAAGCTCGCCG
This sequence comes from Geodermatophilaceae bacterium NBWT11, assembly GCA_014218215.1. NCBI lineage: Bacteria > Bacillati > Actinomycetota > Actinomycetes > Geodermatophilales > Geodermatophilaceae > Geodermatophilaceae bacterium NBWT11. The sequence continues at coordinate 826,185 of CP043652.1, read as the reverse complement.
TCGAGGGTGGCGGCGCGTGGGTGCTGGCCAAGGTCGACGTGGACGCCAACCCCAACCTGGCCCAGGGCCTCAAGGTGCAGGGCATCCCCGCGGTCAAGGCGGTCTGGCAGGGCCAGCTGGTCGCCGAGTTCACCGGCGCCATCCCCGAGGACCAGGCCCGCCAGTTCGTCACCGAGCTGGTCGGCGCCACCACCGGTGGCGGGCTGCCTGAGGGTGCCGAGGGCACTGAGCCCGAGGAGCCCGAGGACCCCCGCCTGGACGCCGCCGAGGCGGCGCTGGACCGTGGCGACCTGGCTGCTGCCGAGGCCGCCTACCAGCAGGTCCTCGACGCCGAGCCCGCGCACCCGGTCGCCTCGCTGGCGATCAAGCAGGTGCAGCTGTTCCGGCGGGCCGAGGAGGCCGGCCCGAACGCGCTGGCCGAGGCCGACGCCGCCCCCGACGACGTGGCCGCGCAGACCCGGGCCGCGGACTTCCTGCTGGGCACCGGGGACGTCGACGGGGCCTTCGCCCGGCTGCTGGACGTCGTCCGTCGCACCGCCGGTGAGGACCGGGACGCAGCCCGGGTGCACCTGGTCGAGCTGTTCAGCGTGGTCGGCGACGAGGACCCCCGGGTGGGGGCCGCTCGCCGCCAGCTGTCCGCCGCGCTCTTCTGAGCGGGCGGGGCCTCACAGCCCGCAGCTGGTGAGGCCCTGCAGGTAGCCGGTGCGGAAGACGTCGACGAGCTGGAACCCGCTGAGCCCGACGTCGGGGAACACCGTCCGGTCGGTGCCGTAGGTCAGCAGGAACTGCACGGCCTCGTCGAAGTCCCCGGGGGAGATGGTGATGCTGGGGACCTCGGCGTTCAGCACCGCACCGGAGAACGCGCCGGCCTGGCAGGCCGCCGACCGGATCGCGTCCTGGTCGTCGGTGGACAGCCCACGCTGCTCCCGGGCCGCCAGGCCGTAGGGGATGGCGACCGCGGTCAGCACGGCGTAGTCCCCGATGTCGCTGTAGGCCGGGTCGGCCAGGTCGACGGTGTCGTACCCGACGGTGTCGTCGGCGGCGCAGTAGTAGACGTTCGCGTCGGGGGAGACGCCCTCGCACTCCGGGGCGGTGCCCTCGAACGCCTCGATGGTGGGCGCGCTGAAGTCGGCGCCGAGGTCCTCGGGGAAGGAGTCCTCGTAGTACTCCGGGAGCGCGGACTCGATCAGGCTGGTGACCTCCTCGGGGGAGGCGTTGCCGCCGGACTGGGCCTCCTCGTCGGTCTGGAACTCGCCCTGGGTGAACCGTCGGTCGTCCTCGAAGCCGTCGCGGCAGGAGGCGACCCCGCCGTCGAAGCCCTGCTGGATGGCCGACACCCGGTCGAAGTAGGAGCCGTGGGCGCCGTCCTCCTCGACGCCGGTGCCCACCGGGTCGCGGACGACGATGTACCCGCGGAGCAGGTCGTCGAGGTCGGGTGCCCGGATGGTCTCGTGCGCGGCGTTGCCCTCGGAGACCCAGCGGGTCCAGGCGCCGGCGAAGCAGTCGGCCTGGGTCTCGGTGTTGATCGAGGTGTCGTCGGCCGGGTAGCCCTCGCGGCCCTGGATGGCGTGGCCGAACTCGTGCGCCATGACCAGCGCGGGCAGGAACCGCCCGTAGGTGTCGTAGAGCTCCTGCATGAAGACCCGGTCGTAGGCGATCGCGTCGCCCTCGGGGGCCTCCGGGGGGCAGTAGAAGGCGTTCTGCTCCACGTCGGCCGGGCCCGCGCCGCAGGGGAGCTCGTCGCCGTTCGGGTACTGCGAGGGGTCGAAGTCACCCGGGTCGACCGAGAAGTACCCGCCGGTGAGCTGGGGGAAGTCCTCGCCGTAGACCTCGGGGTAGACCTGCCCCCAGAAGGTGTTCAGGTCGGCGAAGGCGTTGCGGGCGGTGACGTCGGCCGGGCCGTCGCCGGCGCCGTAGATCTCGAACTCGGCCTGGGACACGTCCACGACCGCGGGCTCGGCGGAGGAGGCCTGACCGGGGACGATCGACGCGGCGCAGCCCGACAGGACGAGCGCCAGGGTCAGACCGCCGACAGCGGCGCCCACCGGGCGGGACGACGTGGACATGGTTCCCCGTTCTCGTCGGACCGGCAGGGGGCCGGGCGGCCCGCCCATCATGGCCGAGTCGCCCCCGGCCCGCATCGAGGCGCGGTGCCAGGACACCCGGGTGGGGGAACCCGGGACGTGCCACGGCCCGCCGTCCGGACGGGAGGGCGGGCCGTGGGCGCAGGTGCTCAGTCCTCGTGCAGGAACCAGACGGTGCCCAGCGGCGGCGCGGAGAGCGTCGCCGAGAAGGGCTGGCCGTGCCACGGCTCGGCGACGGCGTCCACACCGCCCAGGTTGCCGACCCCGGAACCGCCGTAGGCCTCGGCGTCGGTGTTCAGCACCTCACGCCAGCGCCCGCCCCGCGGCAGCCCGATGCGGTAGCCCTCGTGCGGCTGCCCGGCGAAGTTCGCCACGCACGCCAGTGCCTGCCCGCCCTTGCCGTAGCGCAGGAAGCTCAGCACGTTGCCCGCCGCGTCGTTGGCGTCGATCCACTGGAAGCCGGCCGGGTCGACGTCCTGGCTCCAGAGCGCCTCGTTCTCGGTGTACCGGCCGTTCAGGTCCGACACCAGCGACAGCACCCCCCGGTGCGCCGGGTCGTCGAGGTGCCACCAGTCCAGCGACCGGGACTCGGCCCACTCGCCGTCCTGGGCGAACTCCTGGCCCATGAAGAGCAGCTGCTTGCCCGGGTGGGCCCACATGTAGGCCAGGTAGGCCCGCAGGTTGGCCAGCTGCTGCCAGCGGTCCCCGGGCATCTTCCGCAGCAGGGAGCCCTTGCCGTACACGACCTCGTCGTGGCTGATCGGCAGCACGTAGTTCTCGCTGTAGGCGTAGACCAGGGAGAAGGTCAGCTGGTTGTGGTGGTAGACGCGGTGCACCGGCTGCTTCTCGACGTAGCCGAGCGAGTCGTGCATCCAGCCCATGTTCCACTTGAAGCCGAAGCCCAGGCCGCCCAGGTACGTGGGCCGGGTGACGCCCGGCCACGCGGTCGACTCCTCGGCGATGGTCATGACCCCGGGGACCTCGCGGTAGACCGTCGCGTTCATCTCCTGCAGGAACGCCACGGCCTCGAGGTTCTCCCGGCCGCCGTGCACGTTGGGCGTCCACTGGCCCTCTTCGCGGGAGTAGTCCAGGTAGAGCATCGAGGCCACGGCGTCCACGCGCAGGCCGTCGACGTGGAACTCCTTGAGCCAGTAGAGGGCGTTGGCGACCAGGAAGTTGCGGACCTCGGACCGGCCGAAGTCGAAGACGTAGGTGCCCCAGTCCAGCTGCTCGCCGCGCTGGGGGTCGCCGTGCTCGTAGAGCGAGGTGCCGTCGAAGCGGCCCAGCGCCCACTCGTCCTTGGGGAAGTGCGCGGGCACCCAGTCGATGAGCACGCCGAGGCCGGCCTGGTGGGCCTTGTCGACCAGATAGCGGAAGTCGTCGGGGACGCCGAAGCGGGCCGAGGGCGCGAAGTAGGAGGTGACCTGGTAGCCCCAGGAACCGCCGAAGGGGTGCTCGGCGACCGGCATGAACTCCAGGTGGGTGAAGCCGGCGTGCACCGCGTACTCGACGAGCTCGTCGGCGAGCTGGCGGTAGGACAGGCCCTGCTTCCACGACGCGACGTGCACCTCGTAGGCGCTGATCGGCCGCTCGTGCCAGTTGCCCTCGGCGCGGTCGGCGAGCCAGGCGTCGTCGGACCACTCGTACCGGGACTCGGTGACCACCGAGGCGTTCAGGGGCGGGACCTCGGTGGCGAAGGCCATCGGGTCGCTCTTCTCCCGCCAGACCCCGTCGGACCCCAGGACGTGGAAGCGGTAGCGCTGGCCGACCTCGACGCCGGGGACGAACAGCTCCCACACGCCGGAGGAGCCCAGCGAGCGCATCGGGAGCGCGCGGGCCTGCCACCAGTCGAAGTCGCCGGTCACCTTGACGCCGCGGGCGTTCGGGGCCCAGACGGCGAAGGAGGCACCGGTGACGGTGCCGCGGGCGGTGTCGTAGGAGCGCAGGTGCGCGCCGAGCACCTCCCAGAGCCGCTCGTGCCGACCCTCGCGGATCAGGTGCTGGTCGACCTCGCCCAGGGTCGGCAGCCAGCGGTAGGGGTCGTCGGCGGTGACGGTGGTCGTGCCGCCGTCCCCGTCGCCGTAGACGACCTCCACTCGGTAGTCGCCCGGCTGGCGGGGGAGCGACGCCTCGTACACGCCGCCGCCGTGCAGCTGGACGGCCTCGTACCGGCTGCCGTCCTCGTCGAGGACGGCGACGGACACCGCGTCCGGGCGCAGCGTGCGCACCGCCCAGCCGGTACCGGCCTGGTGAGCGCCGAGCAGGCCGTGCGGGTCGTGCGACCAGCCCTCGACCACGGCCCGCAGGGCCTCCCCGTCGACCGAGGTGCCGGTGCCCGGCTGCGGGTCGCTGACCGGGGCCAGCTCGACCGGCGGGGCCTGCTCGGGGGTGTCGTAGACCGTCGCACCGCCGGCGGGAGCCGCCGGCGTGCCGATCACGGCGGCGTGCCGACCCGGCTCGTCCTCACCGACCGGCACCGGCGGGGTGCTGACCGGGGGCGGGGGGGTGCGGGTGCGTCCCGCGGACGCCAGCGAGGTGGGCTCGGCAGCCGGGGCGTCGTCCACGTCCGGGCTGGTGGAGGCCGGGCTGATCTCGGTGGTCTCGGCCGGGGAGTCACCGCCCGTGCCGGCCTGCCGGCCGTCCTCGCGCGGCTCGGGGTGCGAGACCTCGGCCGGGTCGCCGTCCGGGGCCTCGGGCTGGGGGGCCGAGGGTGCCGAGGGGTTGCCGGGCTCGGCGATCGGGGCCGGCGCGATGACCGGGACGGCGGTGATGCCCTGGCCCGGGTTGCTCGGCCGGTCGCGCTCGGCCTGCTCGAGCTCCTCCTGGAAGGCCTTGGTCTTCTCCTCGACCGCGCGCTGCAGGTCCTGGGGGTCGAGCGGGTCCTGCGGGTCGTCCTGGGTGGTCATCGTCGCTCCGTCCGTCGTGTGCAGGGTGGGGGGCCGTCCCCGGTGCGCCGAGACCTCATCCGTCGGTCGCCAGCCGGGCCAGCGAGCTGAGCGGGATCATCAGCCAGTGCGGCCGGTTGCGCGCCTCGTAGACGCACTCGTAGACCGCCTTGTCCGCCTCGAAGGCCCGCAGCAGCGCCGACGCGGCGGGGTCGGTGCCGCTGGCTGCGGCGTACCCGGCGCAGAAGGCGCTCCGGTTGCGCTCTGCCCACTCCTGCGCGCGGTACGCGCGCTGCGGGTCGTCGGACTGCTCCACGAGCATGTGCTTGGCCGCGTAGTCGAAGGAGCGGAGCATCCCGGCGACGTCGCGCAGCGGGGAGTCCGGCTCCCGGCGGCTGGCCAGCGAACGGGCCGGCTCGCCCTCGAAGTCCAGCACGATCCAGCCGGTGGTCGTGCGCAGCACCTGCCCCAGGTGCAGGTCGCCGTGCACCCGCTGGACGGTCACCGGCTCGGTGGCCGCGGCGACGTCGGCGTAGAGGGCGCGCAGCCCCTCGGCGTGCTCGGCGAGCTCGGGGACGATCGCGGTGGCAGCGTCCAGCCGGGCGGTCAGCTGGGCCGCCAGCTCGGCGTACCAGCCCGGGGCGGCGGGCGCGGACGGGAGCACCGCGGCCAGGTCGCGGTGCACGCTGGCGGTGGCCTCGCCCAGCCGCTCGGCCTCCCCGGCGAAGTCCCCGCCCACCTCGTCGGCGTGCAGGTCGGCCTCGGCGTAGAGGTCACGCACGCTGGAGGTGGCCAGCCGCCAGCCGTCGCTGGCGTTGGGCACGAAGGACTGCAGGAACGCCACCGTCGCAGGCTCCGTGCCGGCGACCGGGTCGTCGATCTCCACGTGGCCCAGCAGCGGGGCGATGTGCGGGTTCTCGGTGCGGCGCAGCGCCTCGTGCACCTCGACGTCGGGGTTCAGCCCCGGCTCGAGCCGGCGGAACAGCTTCATGATCGCCGTCTCGCCGAACACCAGGGAGGTGTTGGACTGCTCGGTGGAGATCACGTCACCGGGCAGGCCCTCGGGGATGTAGGCGACCCCGGCCGGGTGGAAGTGCATCGGCCCCACGGTGGAGGCGGCCACGAGGTGGGTCAGCCACGGGACGGTGGCCTCCCGGTCACGCATCGCGTCGTAGGCGTAGCTCTCCCCGCCGGCGCCGCCGATCGAACCCACGAAGGCGTGCTCGAGGTCCTCGGCCGGGGTGTCCCGCCACGACAGCGGCACGAGGTAGAGCTCCTCGGCGCCGTCGGCGTAGGCCACCCGGACCCGGTGCACCGAGAGCGCGGGGGTGCTCTCGTCGAGGAAGAAGCCGTCCTCGGTGACGCCGGCCCACTCGCGGCCCTTGCCGCTGAACCAGCGCTGGTGCGGCATCCACTCGGTCAGCAGGTCGGTCAGTGCGTTCATCGGGTCCCCTCCAGGCCGAGGCCGCCGCTGCCACCGGGGGCGTCGTCGACCGAGCCGACGATGCCGGCGTCGAGCAGGTTCTGGGCCACGCTGGAGCTGGTGGCGGTCTCCCAGGCCTCGTCGTCCTCCGCGGTGGCCGCGGCGGTGGGCTTGGACAGCTCGAACCAGTAGAAGCCGTGCCCGGCCAGGGTGAGCATGTAGGGCAGCACCCCGATCTCGGGGAACTCCACCCGCCCGGTCAGCTCGACCGGCACGTACCCCTCGAAGCGGCGCAGGTCCAGCTCCACCGGCTGCGGGAAGCGGGACAGGTTGTTCACGCAGAGCACGACGTCGTCGCCGAACTCGCGGACGAAGGACAGCACCGTCGGGTTGCGCGAGCCGATCTCGGTGAAGCTCCCGACGCCGAAGGTCGGGTGCTCCTTGCGCACCGAGATCAGCGTGCGGGTCCAGTGCAGCAGCGAGTTGGAGTTGCGCAGCTGGCCCTCGACGTTGGTGACCTGGTAGCCGTACACCGGGTCGGCGATCAGCGGCAGGTGCATCCGCTGGGGGTCGGCGGTGGAGAACCCGCCGTTGCGGTCGGGGCTCCACTGCATCGGGGTGCGGACGCCGTCGCGGTCACCGAGCCAGATGTTGTCGCCCATGCCGATCTCGTCGCCGTAGTACATGACCGGCGAACCGGGCAGCGACAGCAGCAGGGCGGTGAACAGCTCGAGGGTGTCCAGGTCGTTGTCCAGCAGCGGGGCCAGCCGGCGACGGATGCCGATGTTGGCCTTCATCCGGGGGTCCTGGGCGTACTCCCCCCACATGTAGTCGCGCTCCTCGTCGGTGACCATCTCCAGGGTCAGCTCGTCGTGGTTGCGCAGGAAGATGCCCCACTGGCAGTTGTCCGGGATGGCCGGCGTCTGGGCCATGATCTCCGAGATCGGGAAGCGCTGCTCCCGGCGCACGGCCATGAACAACCGCGGCATGACGGGGAAGTGGAAGGCCATCTGGCACTCGTCGCCGTCCTCGCCGAAGTACTCGACGACGTCGGCGGGCCACTGGTTGGCCTCGCAGAGCATGACCCGGTCGGGGTACTCGGCGTCGACCACCCGGCGGACGTGCTTGAGGAACTCGTGGGTCTTCGGGAGGTTCTCGCAGTTGGTGCCCTCCTCCTCGAAGAGGTAGGGCACGGCGTCGAGCCGGAAGCCGTCGATGCCCAGGTCCAGCCAGAACCGCAGGGCGTCGATGATCGCCTCCTGCACCTTCGGGTTCTCGAAGTTCAGGTCGGGCTGGTGGCTGAAGAACCGGTGCCAGAAGTACTGCTTGCGCACCGGGTCGAAGGTCCAGTTCGACACCTCGGTGTCGACGAAGATGATCCGGGCGTCGGCGTACTCGGTGTCGTCGTCGCTCCACACGTAGAAGTCCCCGTAGGGACCCTCCGGGTCGTTGCGGCTGGCCTGGAACCACGGGTGCTGGTCCGAGGTGTGGTTCATGACGAAGTCGATGATCACGCGCATGCCGCGGCCGTGGGCCTGGGCGACCAGCTCGGTGAAGTCGTCGATGTCGCCGAACTCGGGGAGCACCGCGGTGTAGTCGGCGACGTCGTAGCCGCCGTCGCGCAGCGGGGAGGCGAAGAACGGGGGCAGCCAGATGCAGTCGACGCCGAGCCACTGCAGGTAGTCCAGCTTGCCGATCATCCCGCGCAGGTCGCCGATGCCGTCGCCGTTGCTGTCGGCGAAGCCGCGGACGAGCACCTCGTAGAAGACGGCGCGCTTGTACCACTCCGGATCGGCGCCGGGGGCGGGGAGACCCGGTCGGGCGGCGTTGGGGACGGGCACGGTCATGGGGAGGTCGGTCCTCGACTCTGGGTGTCTGGGGTGGCTGTCGGGGGTCGCGGTCAGCCGAACGGGGTGTGCCGGCGGACGGCGAAGACGTGCGCGGGCTCGCGGTAGGGGTCCAGCTCGACGTAGTTGAACTGGCCCCACTCGTACTCGTCGCCGGTGACCTGGTCGACCACGGTGAACCGGTCGCTCCAGTCCATCCCCAGCGCCGACAGGTCCAGGGCCGTGGTGCCGACCTGGGTGTGCTGGCTGGACAGCGAGACGACCACGAGCACGGCGTCGTCGGAGCCGGGATCGGTCTTGGAGAAACAGAGCAGGTTCTCGTTGTCGACCGGGTGGAAGGTCAGCGTGCGCAGCTGCTGCAGCGCGGGGTGCTCGCGGCGGACCCGGTTGAGCATCGTGAGGTAGGGCGCCAGCGAGCGGCCCTGGGCCTCGGCGGCGGCGTAGTCACGGGGCCGGAGCTGGAACTTCTCGGTGTCCAGGTACTCCTCGCTGCCCGGCTTGAGCGCGACGTGCTCGAAGAGCTCGAAGCCGGAGTAGACGCCCCAGGTGGGGCTCATCAGCGCGGCCAGCGCGGCCCGGATCTTGAACATCGGCGGGCCGCCGAACTGCAGCGACGCGTGCAGGATGTCCGGGGTGTTGACGAAGAAGTTGGGCCGCATGTAGTGCGCGGTCCCGGCCAGGTCACGGCCGTACTCCTCGATCTCCTGCTTCTCGGTGCGCCAGGTGAAGTAGCTGTAGCTCTGGGTGAAGCCGACCCGGGCCAGCTGGTGCATCATCGCCGGGCGGGTGAACGCCTCGGCCAGGAACAGCACGTCGGGGTCGGTCTTCTTGACCTCCCAGATCACCCAGTGCCAGAAGTTCAGCGCCTTGGTGTGCGGGTTGTCGACCCGGAACACCTTGACCCCGGCGGCGATCCAGACCCGCAGCACCCGCAGCGCCTCGGCGTAGATGCCGGCCGGGTCGTTGTCGAAGTTGATCGGGTAGATGTCCTGGTACTTCTTCGGCGGGTTCTCCGCGTAGGCGATGGTGCCGTCGGGCTTGGTGGTGAACCACTCCGGGTTGCTGGTCACCCACGGGTGGTCCGGCGCGGCCTGCAGCGCGAAGTCCAGCGCCACCTCCATGCCCAGCTCCCGGGTGCGGGCGACGAAGGCCTCGAAGTCGGCCATCGTGCCGAGCTCGGGGTGCACGGCGTCGTGGCCGCCGTCGGCGCTGCCGATGGCCCACGGGGAGCCGACGTCGCCGTCCTCGGTGGTGAGGGTGTTGTTCTTGCCCTTGCGGTTGACCGTGCCGATCGGGTGGATCGGGGGCAGGTAGACCACGTCGAAGCCCATCCCGGCGATCGCGGGGAGCCGCTCGGCCGCCTGGGCGAACGTGCCGTGCGTGGGCCGGCCGGCGACGACGGGGCCCTCGGAGCGCGGGAAGAACTCGTACCAGGAGCCGTAGAGCGCTCGGACCCGGTCGACCCAGACCTCGTAGCGGGGGGAGCGGGTGACCAGCCGGCGCACCGGGTGGGCGTGCAGGAGCTCGGTCATCGAGGACGCCAGCGCGGGGGAGAGCCGGGCGGTGAGCTCCAGGGAGGTGTCGCGCAGCGCGACGGCGGCCGCGGCCACGGCGCTGCGGTGCTCGCGGGGCACCGTCTTCTGCACCTCGTCGAGGAGAAGGGCGCCCTCCTCGAGGTCGTTGGCGAGGTCCTCGGCCCCCTGGCCGGCCTCGACCTTGACCTCGACGGCGTGGTGCCAGGTCGCGATCGGGTCGTCCCAGGCCTCGACCTGGTAGGTCCACAGGCCCTCCCGGTCGGGGACCACGGTCGCGGTCCACCGGTCGGGCTCGGGGCCGAAGGGGGCCATCCGCACCAGCGGCGGGCGGGTGGCCCGCTTGCCGGGGGTGGCGGGGGGGTTCCAGACCACGTTGGCCGCCACGGCGTCGTGCCCCTCGCGGAACACGGTGGCGGTGATCGGCACGTGCTCGCCGACCACGGCGCGGGACGAGAACGACCCGCAGGACACGACGGGGGCGACATCGGTGATGCCGAGACGGAGATCAGCGCGGCCAGTCATCGGCGTCACGCTATCGGCGTGCGGGAGCCGCGGCACGTCGGCGGTCCAGGGCCCGGGGGAGTGTGACGCAGGGCTCGGTGAGACCACCCGGGGCCGCTAGGGTCGGCGTCGTGCGAGCCCTCCGTCGACTCACCGTCCGAGCCTCCCTCCCCGAGGCACTGGCCCCGCTCTCCACGTTGGTGATGAACCTCCGCTGGTCCTGGCACCCGGAGACCCGCGACCTGTTCGAGACGCTGGACCCCGAGCTGTGGCGCACCTGCGGCAACGACCCCGTCCGGGTGCTCGGCGAGGTCTCCGCGCAGCGGCTGGCCGAGCTCTCCCGGGACCGCAAGTTCCTGCGTCGGCTCTCCGACGTCAGCGACGACCTGCAGGAGTACCTGGACGCCCCGCACTGGTACCAGTCCCTGGGCGCCGACGCGCCCGGGTCGATCGCCTACTTCTCCGCCGAGTTCGGCATCACCGAGGTGCTGCCGCAGTACTCCGGCGGGCTGGGCATCCTGGCCGGGGACCACCTCAAGGCCGCCTCCGACCTGGGCCTCCCGCTGATCGGCGTCGGGCTGCTCTACCGGGCCGGCTACTTCTCCCAGGGGCTGTCGGCCGACGGCTGGCAGCTGGAGCACTACCCGGCCCTGGACCCCCACGGCCTGCCGGTGAAGCTGCTGCGCGATGCCGAGGGTGCCGCGGTCGTCATCACCGTGCCGCTGCCCGAGGGCCGCACCCTGCACGCGCACGTCTGGCGCGCCCAGGTCGGCCGGGTCTCCCTCCTCCTGCTCGACAGCGACATCGAGGAGAACGCCCCGGCCGAGCGCGGGGTCACCGACCGGCTCTACGGCGGCGGTGAGGACCACCGGCTGCGCCAGGAGATGCTGCTGGGCATCGGCGGCGTGCGCGCCGTCCGCGCGTTCTGCTCCCTCACCGGCACCCCGCAGCCCGAGGTCTTCCACGCCAACGAGGGCCACGCCGGCTTCCAGGGCGTGGAGCGCATCCGCGAGCTCACCGAGTCCCACGGGCTGTCCTTCGCCGAGGCGCTGCAGGCCGTGCGCGGCGGCACCGTGTTCACCACGCACACCCCGGTCCCGGCCGGCATCGACCGCTTCCCACGGGCGCTCATCGAGCGCTACTTCGCGGGCTTCGGCGTCCCGGTGCACGAGCTGCTGCCGCTGGGCGCCGAGGAGGACGCCTCGAAGTTCAACATGGCGCACATGGGCCTGCGGCTGGGCCAGCGGGCCAACGGCGTCAGCGAGCTGCACGGGCACGTCAGCCGCGGCATGTTCGGTGACCTGTGGGCCGGCTTCGACGAGGACGACGTCCCGATCTCCTCGATCACCAACGGCGTGCACGCCCCGACCTGGACCGCGCGCGAGCTGGTCGAGCTGGGCACCCAGCGGACCAGCCAGGGCGACCCGGTCGACGTCACCGGACCGGTCCGGTTCGACGGGGTCGACCGGATCGACCCCGGTGACCTGTGGACGACGCGACGGCTGCTGCGCGGCCGGCTGGTCGACGAGGTGCGTCGCCGGGTGCGGGAGACCGCGCTGTCCCGCGGGGCGTCGGAGGCCGAGGTCGGCTGGACCGACTCGGTGTTCGACCCCGACGTGCTGACCATCGGGTTCGCCCGCCGGGTGCCCTCCTACAAGCGACTGACCCTCATGCTGCGCGACCCCGCGCGGCTCAAGGCCCTCCTGCTGGACCCCGAGCGGCCGATCCAGCTGGTCATCGCCGGCAAGAGCCACCCGGCCGACGACGGCGGCAAGCAGCTCATCCAGCAGATGGTGAAGTTCGCCGACGACCCGGAGATCCGGCACCGGATCGCGTTCCTGCCCGGCTACGACATCGGCATGGCCCGGTACCTCTACTGGGGCTGCGACGTCTGGCTGAACAACCCGCTGCGGCCGCTGGAGGCCTGCGGCACCTCGGGGATGAAGTCCGCGCTCAACGGCGGGCTCAACCTGTCCATCAAGGACGGGTGGTGGGACGAGTGGTTCGACGGCCAGAACGGCTGGGCGATCCCCACCGCCGACGGCGTCGCGGACGCCGACCGGCGGGACGACGTCGAGGCCCAGGCCATCTACGACCTGCTCGACCGGCAGGTGCTGCCCCGGTTCTACGAGACCGACCGGGACGGCGTGCCCACCCGCTGGGTCGAGATGGTCAAGCACACCCTCAAGGACCTCGGCCCCAAGGTGCTGGCCAGCCGGATGGTCGCCGACTACGTGCAGCAGCTGTACGTCCCGGCCGCGCGCAGCAGCCGGGCGCTGGCCGAGGGCGGCTACGCCGTGGCCCGTGACCAGGCGGCCTGGCGGGCGCACCTGCTGGGCAACTGGGGCAGCGTCCGGGTGGCCCACGTGGAGGCCACCGGGGTGGGGGACACCCCGGAGATCGGCTCGACCATCGACCTGCGGGCCGAGGTGGAGCTGCCGGGCCTGGTGCCCGCCGACGTCCAGGTGCAGGCCGCCTACGGCCGGGTCGACGACACCGACGGACTGCACGAGGTGACCACCGTGGCGATGACCCACGAGGCCACCGAGGGCTCCCGGCACTGGTTCACCTCGACGGTGCCGCTGGAGCGCACCGGCGCCTTCGGCTACACCGTCCGGGTGCTCCCGCACTCCGAGCACCTGGCCGACCCCGCCGAGCTGGGCGTGGTCAGCAACGCCTGAGCCTCACGGTGAGGGAGAGACCGGCGACACGCACGGGTCTCTCCCTCACCGGCACGGCGGATCACGTGATCGTCTTCGCGCCGTTAGTCTCGCCGCATGCCCGACCGCTGTGAGGTGCTCCCCGGAGACAACGTCGTCGCCCGCCGTGGCGGTGGCCTGCTGTGGGTGGACGCCCCCGGCTCGCCCGCCCTGGTGGCGACGCTGCACGCCTGCCTGGGGGTCTCGGGCCCCGGTGCCGACCGGGTGCTGAGCGCGGTCGCCGGTCAGGTCGGCGCGCTGGCCGACTCCGGTGCCTCCTTCGCCCTGGTCCTCGCCGACACCGCCGGTGGCTCGGGCTCCGGGGTGGCGCTCTGGTCGGGCAAGGGCCAGCCCTCGGTCGACGGCGTGCCGGTCTCCGGTCGCCAGGTCGACGGCGGCTGCACCCTGGCCGCCGGTTTCGACCTCGGCTCCTCCCTCTACGTCGGCCCCGGCTCCGCCCCGTCCCCGGTGCCCCCGGGCGTGGCCTACGACCTGGTCGAGGGCACCGTGCCCGGCAGCGGCGCCAGCCTGCAGCTGACCGCGGCCACCCCGCCCTCGGTCGCCGTCCCGGTCGCGGCACCGGTGAGCAGCCCGCCGGCGGAGCGCTTCTCCGCAGGCTCGGACTCCGGCTTCAGCGCCCCCGCCGCCCCGGCCCCCGAGCCGGCCGCGTGGGAGCCCGCCGCCGAGGAGCCCGCCCAGGCCCCGGCCCAGGCCGGTGGCGAGTCCACCGCGTTCTGGCAGCCGGACTCCCCGCCCGCGGCCCCGGTGCTCCGCTTCGACGACGGCATGGTCGTCACCGTGGACAACGACCTCGTGCTGGGACGACGTCCCGACGGCCACGAGCTGGTCACCAGCGGCACCGCCACCGCCGTGCCGATCGCCGACACCCAGAACGTGCTCTCCTCGGCCCACGCCGCGGTGCAGCGGGCCGGCCGCGAGGTCTCCCTGGTCGACCTGGGCTCCCTCAACGGCACCCACGTCGCGGGCCCCGAGGCCACCGAGTGGACCCAGCTGGAGCCTGGGGTGGCGCACGCGCTCTCCGACGGTGACCGGCTGCTGCTGGGCTGGACCGTCATCACCTTCGAGCAGCCCGCAGCCTGACCCACCCGGGCCCACGGGTCCGGTCACAGCCTCGTCACACTGTGGCGCCGTTGTGTCCCAGCTGTGTGAGCGGCGGCTAGGTTCCGCCGGGTGAGCACCGACACCGCAGCGCTGCGGACACCGGACGAGCCCGAGACCCGGCGGAGCCGTCGCCCCTCTGCGAAGGGGGTCGTCGTCTGGTCGCTGGTCGCCCTGGTCGGGGCGGTCTGCTGGACGGTGCTGGCGGTCTCCCGCGGGGAGTCGGTCAGCGCGCTGTGGATCCTGTTCGCCGCGCTGTCGAGCTACGCGATCGCCTACCGCTTCTACTCCCGGTTCATCGTGCGCAGGGTCCTGGAGGTCGACGACCGGCGGGCCACCCCGGCCGAGCGGCTGGAGAACGGCCGGGACTTCGAGGTCACCGACCGCCGGGTGCTCTTCGGCCACCACTTCGCCGCGATCGCCGGCGCCGGCCCGCTCGTCGGCCCGGTGCTCGCCGCCCAGATGGGCTACCTGCCCGGCACGGTGTGGATCATCGTCGGCGTCATCGCCGCCGGCGCGGTGCAGGACATGGTCGTGCTGTTCTTCTCGATGCGCCGCAACGGGCAGAGCCTGGGTCAGATGATCCGCGCCGAGATCGGCGTGGTCGGCGGGATCGCGGCGCTGATCGCCGTGTTCGCCATCATGATCATCATCCTGGCGGTGCTGGCGCTGATCGTGGTCAACGCGCTGGCCGAGTCGCCCTGGGGTGTCTTCTCGATCGCGCTGACCATCCCCATCGCGCTCTTCATGGGCGTCTACCTGCGGGTGCTGCGACCGGGCAGGGTGCTGGAGGCCAGCGCCATCGGCGTCGTCGCGCTGCTGGCCGCGATCATCGGCGGCGGGATGGTCGACGGCACCCCGCTGGGTGACGCGCTGACCCTGGACAAGACGACCCTGGTCATCGCTCTGGTGGTCTACGGCTTCGTCGCCTCCGTGCTGCCGGTCTGGCTGCTGCTGACCCCGCGCGACTACCTCTCCACGTTCATGAAGATCGGCGTCATCGTGCTGCTGGCCGTCGGGCTGGTCATCGCGATGCCGGTGCTGCAGGCCGACGCGGTGAGCAGCTTCGCCCTCGACGGCAACGGCCCGGTCTTCGCCGGCTCGCTGTTCCCGTTCGTGTTCATCACCATCGCCTGCGGTGCGCTCTCGGGCTTCCACGCGCTGATCTCCAGCGGCACCACCCCGAAGATGGTCGCCAAGGAGAGCCAGGTCCGGGTGATCGGCTACGGCGGCATGCTGATGGAGTCCTTCGTCGCGATCAGCGCGCTGATCGCGGCCTGCATCCTCGACCCGGCGCTGTACTTCTCGATGAACGCCCCGGCCGGTGCCACCGGCGGGACCGTCGAGGGCGCTTCGGCGTTCGTCGCCAACCTCGGCTTCAGCATCGGCCCGGCCGAGCTGCAGGCCGCCGCGGACACCATCGAGGAGTCCACGCTGGTCTCGCGCACCGGCGGCGCCCCGACCCTGGCGTACGGCATCTCGGAGATCTTCGAGACCGCGTTCGGTGGCGGGCTGCAGGCCTTCTGGTACCACTTCGCGATCATGTTCGAGGCGCTGTTCATCCTCACCGCGGTCGACGCCGGCACCCGGGTGGGCCGGTTCATGCTGCAGGACACGGTCGGCAACGTGTGGAAGAAGTTCGGCGACCTGACCTGGTGGCCGGCGAGCTGGATCGCCTCGGCCGTGGTCGTCGGCGCCTGGGGATACATCCTGTACGTCGGGGTCACCGACCCCCTGGGCGGGATCAACCAGCTCTTCCCGCTGTTCGGCATCGCCAACCAGCTGCTGGCCGCGATCGCGCTGACGCTGTGCACGGTGCTGCTGGTCAAGCACGGCAAGACCCGCTACGCGTGGGTCACCGGCGTCCCGCTGGCCTGGGTGCTGACCATCACGATGACGGCCTCGTTCCAGAAGGTGTTCTCCGCCGACCCCGCGGTGGGCTACTTCGCCCAGCGCGCCCGGTACGCCGACGCCCTGGAGCGCGGTGAGGTGCTCGCCCCGGCTGCCGACGGCGAGGCGATGCAGCAGGTGGTCACCAACTCCACGACGAACGGGGTGCTGCAGTCGGTCTTCGCCGTGTTGGCCCTGGTCGTGGTGCTCAACGGCGCATGGGTGATCGTTCGCGCCGTCCGTGCCGGTGGCCTGCCGACGACCGAGGTGCCCGCCGAGCCCAGCCGCATCGTCGAGCCGGCCGGGTTCTTCCCGACCGCCGAGGAGCGGGAGCTGCTGGACGCCGAGCGGGCGCGGCTGGCGGCCGAGCGGGAACCGTCGGGCCAGCAGTGATCCGACGGGCGTGGGCCGGCGTCCACTGGTACCTGCGCGCGCTGACGGGCGAGGACCGGTACGACCGGCACCTCGCCGCCTGCGCCGCGGAGGGCCGGGAGCCGATGACCCGCCGGGCGTTCGAGCGGCACCGCACCGACGTCGCCGCCGCGCACGCCCACGAGCGCTGCTGCTGAGGGCCTACGGGCGGCGGAGCACCCGCAGGGCCCAGACGCAGCGGCCGGGCATCTCGATCGGGCCGGGGCCGACGACGGCCGGCCGGGGTGGGGCGCCGGTGGGCCACTCGGTGGAGACGACGAACTCGTAGCCGTCGCCCCACGGCGCCTCGGGCAGGTGCACGGTGACCGGGTCGGGTCCGGCGTGCAGCCACACCAGCCAGGAGTCGTCGAGGACCGGGCGGCCCCGCTCGTCGCGGTGCCGGATGCCCCGGCCGTCGAGGTACATGCCGATGGTCTGCAGCCCGTGGTCGAACCAGTCCCGGTCGGTCAGCTGGCCGCCGCCGGGGGCGAACCAGGCCAGGTCGCGGGTGCCGCCGCTGCCGGCCACCTCGTGGCCGTCGAAGAACGCCTCCTGACGCAGCACGGGGGAGGCCTTGCGCAGCGCGGTCAGTCGGGACACGAAGGTCCACAGGTCGGGGTCGATCGACCCCCAGTCCAGCCAGGAGATCTCGTTGTCCTGGCAGTAGGCGTTGTTGTTGCCGCCCTGGGTGCGGCCCAGCTCGTCTCCGGCGGTGAGCATCGGGACGCCGGTGGACAGCAGCAGGGTCGCCAGCATGTTGCGCACCTGGCGGGCGCGCAGCTCGACCACCGCGGGGTCGTCGCTGGGGCCCTCGACGCCGCAGTTCCAGTTGCGGTTGTGGCTCTCGCCGTCCCGGTTGTCCTCGCCGTTGGCCTCGTTGCGCTTGTGCTCGTAGGTGACGAGGTCGGCCATCGTGAAGCCGTCGTGGGCGGTGATGAAGTTGACCGAGGCGAAGGGCCGCCGGCCGTCGGAGCGGTACAGGTCTGAGGAACCGGTGAGCCGGTAGGCCAGGTCCCGGACGCCGACGTGCGCCCCGCACCACACGTCGCGCACGGTGTCCCGGTACTTGCCGTTCCACTCGGTCCACAGCGGGGGGAAGTTGCCCACCTGGTAGCCGCCCTCGCCGATGTCCCACGGCTCGGCGATCAGCTTCACCTGCGACACCACCGGGTCCTGGTGGACGACGTCGAAGAAGGCCGACAGGCGGTCCACGTCGTGCATCGAGCGGGCCAGCGCCGAGGCCAGGTCGAAGCGGAACCCGTCGACGTGCATCTCGGTGACCCAGTAGCGCAGCGAGTCCATCAGCAGGGCCAGCACCTGCGGACGGCGGACGTCGAGGGTGTTCCCGCAGCCGGTGTAGTCGGTGTACCGGGCGCCGTGGCCGCTGAGCCGGTAGTAGCCGGCGTTGTCGATGCCCTTGAACGACAGCGTCGGGCCGGTGTGGTCGCCCTCGGCGGTGTGGTTGTAGACCACGTCCAGGATCACCTCGATCCCCGCGGCGTGCAGCGCCTTGACCATGGCCTTGAACTCGGTGACCTGCGGGCCTGCGGAGCCTGCGGAGGAGTAGGCGGCGTGCGGGGCGAAGTAGCCCAGCGTGTTGTAGCCCCAGTGGTTGGTCAGCCCGCGGCGCAGCAGGTGCGGCTCGGAGACGAAGTGGTGCACCGGCAGCAGCTCGACCGCGGTCACGCCCAGGGACACCAGGTGCTCGACGAACGCCGGGTGGGCCAGCCCCGCGTAGGTGCCGCGCAGCGCCGGGGGGACGTCGGGGTGCCGCATCGTCGCGCCCTTGACGTGCACCTCGTAGACGACTGTGTCCGACCAGGCGGTGCCCGGGCGGACGTCGCCGTCCCACGGGAACGAGTCGTGCACGACGACCCCGCGGGGGACGAAGGGCGCGGAGTCCAGCCGGTCGGCCGCGGCGGCGTCGGGGTGCCCGTCGGCGTAGCCGAACAGCGCCGGGTCGAGGGTCAGGTCGCCGTCGACGGCCCGGGCGTAGGGGTCCAGCAGCAGCTTCGCCGGGTTGTAGCGGGCGCCCGAGGCCGGGTGGTAGCCGCCGTGCACGCGGTAGCCGTAGCGCTGGCCCGGGCCCACGCCGGGCAGCCGGCCGTGCCAGACCTGGTGGGTGGTCTCCTGCAGCCGCTGGCGGTGCTCGGTGCCGTCGGGGTCGAACAGGCACAGGTCCACGGCCTGCGCGCCGGCCGACCAGAGGGCCACGTTGGTGCCGGTGCCGTCCCAGTGGGCACCCAGCGGTGCGGGACTGCCGGGCCAGACCTCGGGGGCTGCGCGATGGATCACCCGGCAGATGGTGCCCGAGTCGGACCCGCGCTCCCCGCAGGCGGGTTGGTTGGATGGGGGTGTGCCAGCTGACGAGGTCGTCCGGTTCCGCGGTGTCGACGTGGTGCGGGGGGAGTCCCACCTGCTGCGCGCCGTCGACTGGACGGTGCACTCCGACGAGCGCTGGGTGCTCCTGGGCCCCAACGGCGCGGGCAAGACCACCCTCATGCAGCTGGCCTCGGCGCAGATGCACCCCACCCGCGGTGAGGTCACCGTTCTCGGGGAGACCCTGGGCGCGGTCGACGTCTTCGAGCTGCGCACCCGCATCGGGCTCACCAGCGCCGCCCTCGCCCAGCGGATCTCGGGCACCGAACGGGTCGGGGACGTCGTCGTCTCCGCCGGGTACGCCGTCGTCGGCCGGTGGCGCGAGCGCTACGACGTCCACGACCTGACCCGCGCGGCGATGCTCATGGACCAGTGGGGCGTGGCGCCCTACGCGGGCCGGCCGTTCGGCACCCTGAGCGAGGGCGAGCGCAAGCGCACCCAGATCGCCCGGGCGCTGATGACCGACCCCGAGCTCCTGCTGCTCGACGAGCCCGGCGCCGGGCTGGACCTCGGCGGCCGCGAGGACCTGGTGTCCCGGCTCACCGACCTGGCCCGCGACGACCAGGCGCCGGCGCAGGTGCTGGTCACCCACCACGTCGAGGAGATCCCGCCCGGCTACACCCACGCGCTGCTGCTGCGCGGGGGCCAGGTGGTCGCCGCCGGCCCGGTGGACGACGTCGTCACCCCCGAGCTGCTCAGCGACACCTTCGGCCTGCCCCTGGCCCTGGGCCGGGTCCGCGGCCGCTTCACCGCACGTCGTGCGAGTCCACCGGCCTAGGGTCGAGCCGACGACGTCGTCCCACCACGAGGAGCACCGCACATGGCCGAGCCGGAGTTCGTGACCCTGCAGGTCGAGGACGGGGTGGGCACGATCCGCCTCGACCGCGGCAAGATGAACGCGATCGACGAGCAGCTGCACTGGGAGGTCCGGGCCGCCGCGCAGGAGTGCGCCAGCCGCGCCGACGTCCGGGCCGTGGTGCTCTACGGCGGGGAGCGGGTCTTCGCCGCCGGTGCCGACATCAAGGCGATGGCCCAGCTGACCGGGTCCTCGATGGTCGCCTGGGGCCGGGAGCTCACGCACTCCTTCCGCGAGGTCACCCGGATCCCGAAGCCCGTCGTCGCCGCGATCACCGGCTACGCCCTCGGCGGTGGCTACGAGCTGGCGCTGTGCGCGGACTTCCGGGTGATGGGCAGCTCGGCCAAGCTCGGCCAGCCCGAGATCCTGCTCGGGGTCATCCCCGGCGCCGGCGGCACCCAGCGACTGGCCCGGCTGATCGGCCCGGCGAAGGCCAAGGACATCGTCTTCACCGGCCGGCACGTGGGCGCCGAGGAGGCCCTCGAGCTCGGCATGGCCGACGCGGTGGTGGCCGACGACGAGGTCTACGCGACCGCCGTGGCGATGGCGCGCAAGTTCGCCGCCGGTCCGCCGCTGGCCCTGGCGGCCGCCAAGCGGGCCATCGACCTGGGTCTGGACGGCACCCTGGACGCCGGTCTGGAGCTGGAGTCCGAGCTCTTCGCCGGGCTCTTCGACACCGAGGACCAGAAGACCGGGATGGCCTCGTTCCTGGAGAACGGCCCCGGGAAGGCGACCTTCACCGGTCGCTGAGCACGCGCCGGTGGACGGCCCGGGAGCGAGACCACCCGGGCCGTCATCGGTTCGTCACGTCCCCGTTGCTGTCCATGCGGCCCGCAGCGGGCTACTTTCCGCAGGTCACGTCTGTGCGCCGCGTCTCCAACCACGGGGTCGCGACGGCCGGGCGGACCACGGAGGAGCCGAACGTGAACAGGACCACCCTGCGAGCCACGACCGCGATGGTCGCGGCGGGACTCGCCCTCACCGCCTGCGGATCCAGCGACAGCGGGTCCGGCGGCGGCTCGGACAGCGACGCCGCCTCGGCCACCTCCCTCGACGACTTCGGCGACATGGACGCCCTCGTCGCGGCTGCGCAGGCCGAGGGCACGCTCAACGTCATCGCGCTGCCCCGCGACTGGGCCAACTACGGCACCATGCTCGACGAGTTCAGCGAGCTGTACGGCATCGAGATCAACTCGGCGACGCCCGACGGCTCCAGCCAGGACGAGCTCAACGCCGTGACCAGCCAGCGCGGCCAGGAGCGGGCCCCCGACGTGCTCGACCTGGGGACGGCGTTCGCCCAGCAGGCAGCGGCCCAGGACCTGCTCGCGCCCTACCAGGTGGCCACCTGGGACGAGATCCCCGAGGACCAGAAGGACCCTGACGGGCTCTGGTACAACGACTACGGCGGCTACATCTCCATCGGCTGCAACGCCACCGTGATCGAGGTCTGCCCGACCACGATGGAGGACCTCCTCGACCCGCAGTACGCCGGTCAGGTCGCCCTCAACGGCAACCCGACGCAGGCCGCGGCCGCCTTCGGTGGCGTGTGGGCGGCGTCGCTGGCCAACGGCGGCAGCCTGGACGACATCGGCCCCGGGATCGACTTCTTCGTCGACGTCAAGGACGCCGGGAACTTCAACCCGGTCGAGATCACCCCGGCCACCATCCAGTCCGGGGAGACCCCGCTGGCCATCGACTGGGACTACCTGAACTCCGGGCTCACCGACACGCTGTCCGAGCAGGGCGTCGAGTGGCAGGTCAACGTGCCCACCGACGGCCTCTTCGGTGGCTACTACAGCCAGGCGATCAGCGCCTTCGCCCCGCACCCGGCCGCCGCGCGGCTGTGGCAGGAGTACCTGTACTCCGACGCCGGGCAGAACACCTGGCTCGAGGGCGGCGCCCGCCCGGTCCGGCTCCCCTCGATGCAGGAGGACGGCACCGCAGACGCCGACGCACTGGCCGCGCTGCCCGCCGTGGAGGGGACCGCCGAGTTCCCGACCGAGGCGCAGCAGACCGCGGCCCAGCAGGTCGTGGCCGGCCGGTGGAACCAGGAGATCTCGGGCTGAGCACCAGCACCACCCCGCGGCGGTCCCGGGGGCGGCGAGCAGGTCTGCTCGCCGCCCTCGGGACGGTGCCGTTCTTCGGCTACCTGGCGGTCTTCCTGCTGCTGCCGATCGGGGTGCTCGCGGTCGAGGCGTTCCGCGCCACCGACCCGGTGACCTACCAGGAGTCCTGGTCCACCGACTCCATCGTCGCCGTCACCGACGGCGCCTACCGGCGTGCCTACCTGGGCAGCCTGCAGCTGTCGGCCACCACGGCGCTGCTGGCCGCCGTCCTCGGGCTGGCGCTGGCCGTGGCCGTGCTCCAGGCGAAGCGGGGCCGGCTGCTGCGCCGGCTGGTGCTCACCGCCTCGGGCGTGCTGGCCAACTTCGGCGGCATCCCGCTGGCGTTCGCGTTCATCGCCACCATCGGCACCAGCGGGGTGGTCACCGCGCTGCTGGGCGACCTCGGCGTCGGGCTGGGCGGCTTCTCGCTGTACTCGATGACCGGGCTGGGCCTGGTCTACCTCTACTTCCTGGTCCCGCTGATGGTGCTGACGATCGTG
Source organism: Geodermatophilaceae bacterium NBWT11 (assembly GCA_014218215.1). Lineage (NCBI taxonomy): Bacteria > Bacillati > Actinomycetota > Actinomycetes > Geodermatophilales > Geodermatophilaceae > Geodermatophilaceae bacterium NBWT11. Next base: position 803,951 of record CP043652.1, on the reverse strand, counting down.
CCGGCGCTGGAGGGCCTGCGCCCCCAGTGGCGGGAGGCCTCGGACAACCTGGGTGCCAGCAGCTGGCAGTACTGGCGCCACGTGGGCGGCCCGGTGCTCGCCCCTCCGGTCATCGGCGCCACGATGCTGCTGTTCGCCTCGGCGTTCGCCGCCTACGCCACCGCCCGCGCCCTGGTCGGCTCCAGCGTGCCGCTGGTGCCGCTGCAGATCGCCGACGCGCTGAGCTCCAACGTGCTGGTCGGCTCGGAGAACCTGGGCAAGGCCCTCGCGCTGGGCATGGTCGTGCTGGTCGGCATCGTGATGGTCTTCTACACCTGGGTCCAGCGGCGCACCCAGCGGTGGCTGCAGTGACCGCGACCATCCCGACCACGGTCGCCCCGGAGGCCGCGCCGCGCGTGCGCCGCCGCGGCAACGGGGCCTGGCGGGTCGTCGTCCTCGCGGTGCTCGGGCTGTACTTCCTCATCCCGATCGCGGCCTCGGTCTGGTACTCCTCGCGCAGCAACGGCGAGCTGACCGCCGAGTTCTACACCGGCATCCCCAGCGCCCCGGGCTTCGCCGAGGCCTTCGGCCGCTCGCTGACCCTCGCCGTCCTCACCGTGGTCATCTCGCTGCTGCTGATGCTGCCGACGATGGTGCTCATCGACCTGCGGTTGCCCCGGCTGCGGTCGACGGTGGAGATCCTCACGCTGCTCCCGCTGGTGCTGCCGCCGATCGCGCTGGTCGTCGGGGTGCGCAGCGTGCTCGCCTGGGCGCCGGACTACTTCTACGGCACCCCGCTGGCCGATGCGTTCTTCGCCCTCCAGGAGCCCTCGCTGCCCTGGATCCTGGTCCTGGTCTACGTGGTGCTGGCGCTGCCGTTCGTCTACCGCGCGCTGGACGCCGGCATCCGCTCGGTGGACCTCAAGACCCTCACCGAGGCCGCCCGCAGCCTGGGGGCCTCCTGGCCGCGGGTGCTGGTGGGCGTCGTCCTGCCGGTGCTGCGCACCTCGGTGCTCAACGCCGCGTTCCTCACCCTGGCCCTGGTGCTGGGGGAGTACACGATCGCGGTGATCCTGGGCTTCCAGACCTTCCCCACCTGGATCGTGGAGATCGCCGGGTCCCAGCCGCAGCTGTCGGTGTCGGTCTCGGTGCTCTCCCTGGTCGTCACCTGGGGCCTGCTCCTGCTCATCTCCGCGCTGGACCGCCGCCGTGCGGGGAAGGACTCCTGATGACCACCACCACGGACAGACCCGCCGGGGTCGAGGCGCTGCGCGACACCCCCGGCGTCGGGGTCCGGCTGGCCGGGCTGACCCGCCGCTACGGCGACGTGCTCGCCCTCGACGGGCTCGACCTGGACATCGCCGGGGGTGAGTTCCTGGCGCTGCTGGGGCCCTCGGGCTGCGGCAAGACCACCGCGCTGCGGGCCATCGCCGGCTTCGAGCGGCCCGACGACGGTCAGGTGCTCATCGACGGCCGGGACGTCACGGACACCCCGCCGTCCAAGCGGGACATGGGCATGGTCTTCCAGGCCTACAGCCTGTTCCCCAACCTGACCGTGGCCGAGAACGTGGCCTACGGGCTGCAGGTGCGGCGGCGTCCGGCCAAGGAGCGCAAGGCCCGGGCCGCGGAGCTGCTGGAGCTGGTCGGGCTGGCCGCGAACGCCGGCCGCTACCCGCACCAGCTCTCCGGCGGGCAGCAGCAGCGCGTCGCGCTGGCGCGGGCGCTCGCCGTCGCCCCCAAGGTCCTGCTGCTGGACGAGCCGCTCTCGGCGCTGGACGCCCAGGTGCGGGTGCAGCTGCGCGAGGAGATCCGGCGGATCCAGCTCGAGCTGGGCATCACCACCGTCTTCGTCACCCACGACCAGGCCGAGGCGCTCTCGGTGGCCGACCGGGTCGGCGTGCTGCGGGCCGGTCGGCTGGAGCAGGTGGCCGGCCCCGACGAGCTGTACGAGCGGCCGGCGACGGCGTTCGTGGCCGAGTTCGTCGGCACGATGAACCGGGTGCCGGCGACCCGGTCCGGTGACGGGGTGGAACTGCTCGGCGTCCGCCGCCCGGTGGTGGGGCCGGTGCCGTCCGCCGGGGACGTCGTGGCGCTGGTGCGGCCGGAGTCCCTGCTGGTCCGCGAGGACGACGCCGGCGTGGGCCGGGTCGTGACCCGGACCTTCTCCGGTGCCTCCACCCGGTTGGCGGTGGCGCTGCCCGACGGCAGCGAGGTGGTGGCCGACGTGGCCAGTGCCGACAGCCAGCGGCTGACCCCGGGCACCGCGGTCACGGTCACCCCCGCCGAGCGGCCGGTGCTCGTCAGCGCGGTGTGAGGATGCACGGGTGAGTGCCCCCGATCGCCCCGCCCACCTCGACCGCTGCGACGACGACGGACGGGCCTGGCTGGAGCGGGCGGTCGCGCTGGTGGAGGCCGACGCCCGGCGCAGCGCGGACACCCACCTGCTGGTGTACCCGTTGCCGCCGGAGTGGGGCGTGCACCTCTACCTCAAGGACGAGTCGACCCACCCGACGGGCAGCCTCAAGCACCGGCTGGCCCGCTCGCTGTTCCTGCACGCGCTCTGCTCGGGCTGGATCTGCCGGGGGAGCACGGTGGTGGAGGCCTCGAGCGGGTCGACGGCGGTGAGCGAGGCCTACTTCGCCCGGATGCTCGGGCTGCCCTTCGTCGCGGTCATGCCCGCCTCCACCAGCAGGGAGAAGATCGCGCTGATCGAGGGCCAGGGTGGCCGCTGCCACCTGGTCACCGACGCCGGCACCGTCTACGACGAGGCCCGCAGGATCGCCGGCGAGACCGGCGGGCACTACCTGGACCAGTTCACCCACGCCGAGCGGGCGACCGACTGGCGGGGCAACAACAACATCGCCGAGTCGGTCTTCGAGCAGTTGTCGGCCGAGGAGCACCCGGTGCCCGACTGGGTGGTCGTCGGTGCGGGCACCGGGGGCACCAGCGCGACCATCGGCCGGTACGTGCGCTACCGCCGACTGCCCACCCGGCTGGCCGTCGTCGACCCCGAGGGCTCGGCGTTCTTCCCCGGCTGGCGGGACGCCGACCCGACCGCGACCGGGCGGCCCTCCCGGATCGAGGGCATCGGGCGACCGCGGGTGGAGCCCTCGTTCGTGCCGACGATCGTCGACCGGATGTTCTGCGTGCCCGACGCCGCATCGCTGGCCGCGATGCGGCACCTGGAGCAGGTGACCGGCCGGCGGGCCGGCGGCTCCACCGGCACCAACCTGTGGGGGGCCTTCCAGCTGGTGGCCGAACTGGTCGCGGCCGGGCGCACCGGCAGCATCGTGACGCTGCTCTGCGACGGGGGCGAGCGGTACGCCCACACCTACTACTCCGACGACTGGATCGCCGGGCAGGGCCTGGACCTCGCGCCGCACACCGCGACGCTGGAGCACTTCGCCGCCACGGGGGAGTGGTCGTGAGCGGGGTCACCGACGAGCCCCGTCCGGCCGCACGTTACCCGCGGGTAACGTCCATCATCGGAGCCAGTGCGGGCGCTCGTGCGTCCGCCCCCACCTCGATCCCACCCGCGGAGGTGCGATGAACATCGTCGTTCTTGTGAAGCAGGTCCCCGACTCCGGCAGCGAGCGCGCGCTGGACAGCTCGGACAACACCGTCGCGCGCGCCAGCGCCGACAACGTCATCAACGAGATGGACGAGTACGCCATCGAGGAGGCGCTGACGGTCAAGGAGTCGCAGGGCGGTGAGGTCACCGTGCTGACCATCGGCCCCTCCACCGCGACCGACGCCATCCGCAAGGCCCTGTCCATGGGCGCTGACAAGGCCGTGCACGTCACCGACGAGGCCATCCACGGTTCGTGCGCCGTGCAGACCTCCGCGGTGATCGCCGCCGCGCTGTCCCAGCTCGAGTACGACCTCGTCGTCTGCGGCGCGGAGTCCACCGACGGCCAGGTCTCGGTGATGCCGGCGCTGCTGTCCGAGCGCCTGGGCATCCCGCACCTGTCCGGTGCCCGCAAGCTCACCGTCGACGGCACCACGCTGCACGTCGAGCGGCAGACCGACGGCGGCTACTGGGCCCTCGAGGCGCAGACCCCGGCGATCGTGTCGACCTGGGACACCATCAACGAGCCCCGCTACCCCTCCTTCAAGGGGATCATGGCCGCCAAGAAGAAGCCGGTCACGACCATGTCGCTGGCCGACCTCGGGGTGGACCCGTCGACCGTCGGCCTGGCCTCGGCCACCAGCCAGGTGCTGGACTTCGCCGGCCGCCCGCCCAAGGGCGAGGGCGTGAAGGTCGTCGACGAGGGCGACGGCGCCGAGAAGCTGGTCGGCTACCTGGCCGCCCAGAAGATCGTCTGACCCCGCACCCAGAGAGACAGGAGAACAGTCGTGGCTGAAGTACTGGTCCTGGTCGAGGTCGCCCCCGACGGATCCGGCGTCCGCAAGACCACCCTCGAGGCGCTCACCGCAGCGCGCGTCCTCGGCGAGCCCTCCGCGGTCGTGCTCGGTGCCCCCGGCACCGCCGCGGGCGTGAAGGACACCCTCGCCGAGTACGGCGCGGCCAAGGTCTACGTCGCCGAGTCCGACGACGTCGACGCCTACCTCGTGGCCCCCAAGGCCGAGGTGCTCGCCCAGCTGGTGGGCGAGAAGTCCCCGGCTGCCGTGGTCATCCCCTCCACGCCGGAGGGCAAGGAGATCGCCGGCCGCCTGGCGATCAAGACCGGCTCGGGCTTCCTGACCGACGTCACCGAGATCGCCGCCGACGGCACCGCCACCCAGGTGGCCTTCGCCGGGGCGACGATCGTGCACTCGAAGGTCACCGTCGGCACCCCGATCTACACCCTGCGCGGCAACTCGGTCACCCCCGAGGCCGCCGCCGGTGCGGCCGAGGAGGAGACGGTCACCGTCTCGATCTCCGAGGCCGCCAAGCAGACCAAGGTGCTGGACCGGGTCGTCGAGCAGAAGTCCTCGCGCCCGGAGCTCACCGAGGCCGCGATCGTGGTCTCCGGTGGCCGCGGCGTCGCCTCGGCGGAGAACTTCTCGGTCATCGAGGGCCTCGCCGACTCCCTCGGTGCCGCCGTCGGTGCCTCCCGCGCAGCCGTCGACTCCGGCTTCTACCCGCACTCCTTCCAGGTCGGGCAGACCGGCAAGACGGTGTCCCCGCAGCTCTACGTGGCGGTCGGCATCTCCGGGGCCATCCAGCACCGGGCCGGCATGCAGACCTCCAAGACCATCATCGCGGTCAACAAGGACACCGAGGCGCCGATCTTCGAGCTGGCCGACTTCGGCGTCGTGGGCGACCTGAACACCGTCGTCCCGGCCGCGACGGAGCAGATCTCCGCCCGCAAGTAACGCGTCCAGGCACCCCAGCGTGGATCAGGTCTCCTGATCCACGTCTGTCCCCCCTCACCAACGCTGGTGAGGGGGGACAGCTGTTGGTGAGGGTGGAGCACGTGGTGTCGGTGCCCGCCCCTACGGTCCCGGACATGACCGACACCCCCGCCATCACGCCCGCCATCACCCTCGGCGCCGTCGCGCTCGACACCGACGACCCGCCCCGGCTCGCTGCCTTCTGGGCCGCGCTCACCGGAGGTGAGATCGCCGGCGAGGCCGACGGCATGCTCTTCGTGCAGGGGCCGCCGGGCGGGTTCTCCGTGCTGGTGCGCCCGCGGCAGGGCCCGGCCCCCGAGCACCCCGACCAGCACCTCGACCTCACCGTCGCCTGGGGCGCCCGGGAGGCCCAGGTCGCCCGTGCGGTGTCGCTGGGGGCCGAGCACCGGTGGGACGTCCTCGACGAGATGCCCTGGGTGCGCTGGACGACGCTGGCCGACCCCGGCGGGCACCTGTTCTGCATCGCCGAGCACACCCCCGGTGACTGAGCGCAGGATGGGCCCGTGCTGTTCGCCGACGTCGTCACCGCGTCCGCCCAGGTGGGCGCCACCCGAGCCCGGACGGCGAAGAGCGCCACCGTCGCGGCCCTGCTCCGCGCAGCCGGGCCCGAGGAGATCGGACCGGTCACCGCGTGGTTGTCCGGGGCCACCACCCAGGGCAGGCTCGGAGCCGGCTGGCGGACGCTGTCCGCCGTCGACGCAGACCCCGCCGCCGAGCCGACGCTCACCGTCACCGAGGTCCAGTCGGCCCTCGGCGCGCTGGCCGGGGTCGCCGGCACCGGCTCGACCGCCCGCCGCTCCGCGCTGCTGGCCGAGCTGCTGGGGGCGGCCACGGCCGACGAGCAGTCCTTCCTGCTCCGGCTGCTCGGCGGGGAGCTGCGGCACGGTGCGCTGGAGGGCGTGGTGCTGGACGCCGTCGCCGCGGCCGCCGGTGCACCGGCACCCGTCGTCCGGCGCGCGTTCTTCCTCTCCGGGGTGCTCGCCGACGTCGCCGTCACGGCGCTGACCGGGGGAGTGCCCGCGCTGGAGGAGGTGCGGTTGCAGGTCGGCCGGCCGCTGCGGCCGATGCTCGCCTCGCCGGCCGACACCCTGGCCGAGTCGCTGGGGGACGGCGACGTGGTGGTCGAGCAGAAGATGGACGGCGCCCGCATCCAGGTGCACAAGGACGGCGACGAGGTGTGGGTCTGGACCCGCACGCTCAAGGAGGTCACCGCCCGGGTCCCGGAGCTGGTCGAGGTCGTGCGCGCACTGCCGGTCCGCACCCTGGTCCTGGACGGGGAGACCCTGGCGCTCACCGACGACGGCCGGCCCCGGCCCTTCCAGGAGACCGCCGCGCGCTTCGGCGCCGACACCCACGCCCTGCTGCTGCAGCCCTTCTTCTTCGACTGCCTGCACGTTGACGGCACCGACCTGGTCGACGAGCCGCTGACCGCCCGGCACGAGGCGTTGGCCCGGGTCGCGCCGGACCACCGGATGCCCGGCGTCGTCCGCCCCACGCCCGAGCAGGCCGAGGAGTTCTCCGCCGCCGCGCTGGCTGCCGGGCACGAGGGTGTCGTCGTGAAGGACCTGGCCGGCCCCTACGCGGCCGGCCGGCGCGGGAAGGCCTGGCGCAAGGTCAAGCCGGTGCACACCCTGGACCTGGTCGTCATCGGCGCCGAGTGGGGCTACGGCCGGCGCACCGGGTCGCTGTCCAACATCCACCTGGGCGCCCGCGACCCCGACGGCGGCGAGCCGGTGATGGTCGGCAAGACCTTCAAGGGGATGACCGACGAGCTGCTGGCCTGGCAGACCGCCACCTTCCCCGGGCTGGTGCGGGAGGACCGCGGCGCGTCGGTGCTGCTGCGTCCGGAGCTGGTCGTGGAGATCGAGCTCGACGGGGTCCAGCGCAGCCCGCGCTACCCCGGCGGGGTCGCACTGCGCTTCGCCCGGGTGCTCCGCTACCGGCCCGACAAGGAGCCCGCCGACGCCGACACCATCGACGCCGTCCGAGCGCTGCTGGCGGGAAGAGGCGGGGACGCCGAGGCGTTGGGGGCCGGGTGAGCAACGCGAGCACGGTCGGCGTCTTCGACCGCGGGCACCGGCTCACCACGGCCGGGCTGCTGATGCTGGTCACCTTCATCGCGTTCGAGTCGATGGCCGTGGCCACCGCGATGCCCACCGTCGTCCGGGAGCTGGACGGGCTGGCCTGGTACGCGTGGCCGTTCACCGCGTTCCTGGTCGCCCAGGTCGTCGGGATGGTCCTGGGCGGGGACGTCAGCGACCGTCGGGGCGCCCGGGTCGCGCTGCTGTGGGGCGTGGGCTTCTTCGCCCTGGGCCTGGTCGCGTCCGGGGCGGCCGCCGACATGACCCTGTTCATCGCCGGCCGCGCCGTCCAGGGCCTGGGCGGGGGGCTCATCGCGGTGTCGCTCTACGTCGTCGCCGGGCAGGCGTACGCCCCGGAGCTGCGGCCCCAGCTGTTCGGGGCGTTCTCGGCGGCCTGGGTGTTCCCCGCGCTCTTCGGCCCGTTGATCGCCGGCGCCATCACCACGCACACGTCCTGGCGCTGGGTGTTCCTCGGCATCCTGCCGCTGGTCGCGGTCGGCCTGGTCCTGGTGCTGCCCTCGATCGCCCGGCTCGCCGTGCCCGACGGCACCGCGCGGCCGGCGGTCTCCCGGCGATGGTGGGCGGTGCTCGCCGGGGTCGGCATCGGTGCCCTGCAGTACGCCGGGCAGCGGCTGGACCTGGTGGCCCTGGCGGTCGCCGTCGTCGGGGTGGTCGCGCTGGCTGCGGGACTCCGGCCGCTGCTGCCCCGCGGCACGGTCACCGCCCGCCGCGGCCTGCCCACCGTGGTCGCCTCCCGCGGGCTGCTGGCCGGGTCGTTCTTCGGCATCGACACCCTGCTGCCGCTGACCCTCACCGAGGTGCACGGCTTCAGCGCGACCGCTGCCGGCATCCCGCTGACCACCGGGGCGATCGGCTGGTCGCTGGCCTCCACGCTGTCGGCCCGCCGTCCCGACGTCTCCCGGGTGCGACTGCTGCAGATCGGCTTCGTCCTGCTCGCGATCGGTCTGGCCGGCACCGCGTTCGCCGCGCTGCCCTCGACCGGGGGGTGGACCGCCTACGTGAGCTGGGCGGTCGCCGGGCTGGGCATGGGCCTGGGCATGCCGAGCGTGGGCGTCCTGCTGCTCGACCAGTCGCCCGAGCACCGGCGGGGTGCCGACTCGGCGTCCCTGCAGATCTCCGACGTCGTGGGCTCGGCGCTGTGCGTCGGGTTCGGGGGCGTGCTGGTGGCCGCCGCCGCCACCGGCGTGCTGTCGCTCACCACCGCCCTGCTCGTCGCGATCGCGGTGTTCAGCGGACTGGCACTGCTCGGGTCGCTGGTCGCCGGCCGGGCTGCGGCCCCGTCGGCCGAACCGGTCCGCGCGACTACATTGGCCACGTCATGACCTACCTCGACCACGCGGCGACCACGCCGATGCTGCCCGAGGCCGTCGCGGCGATGACCGATCAGCTGGCCCGGGTGGGCAACGCCTCGTCCCTGCACGCCAGCGGCCGCGGTGCCCGGCGCACGGCCGAGCAGTCCCGCGAGCGGCTGGCCGAGGCGCTCGGCGCCCGCCCGTCGGAGGTGCTGTTCACCGGCGGCGGCACCGAGAGCGACAACCTGGCGGTCAAGGGCCTGTTCTGGGCCCGCCGGGACGCCGACCCGCGCCGTACCCGCGTCGTCGTGAGCCCGGCCGAGCACCACGCCGTCCTGGACAGCGTCGAGTGGCTGGCCGAGCACGACCACGCGGAGATCACCTGGGTCGACGTCGCGCCCAGCGGTGAGATCACCCCCGCCGCGCTCGCCGAGGCTCTCGGCGACGGCACCGACGTCGCGCTGGTCAGCGTCATGTGGGCCAACAACGAGATCGGCGCGGTCAGCGACCTGGCCGCCCTGGCCGAGGTCGCGCACGCCGTCGGCGTCCCGCTGCACACCGACGCCGTGCAGGCCGTCGGCCAGGTGCCGGTGGACTTCGCGGCCAGCGGCGTCGACGCGCTCACCATGACCGGGCACAAGCTCGGCGGCCCGATGGGCGCGGGTCTGCTGGTGCTCCGCCGGGACGCGGACTGCACCCCGCTGCTGCACGGCGGCGGGCAGGAGCGTGACGTGCGCTCCGGGACGCTGGACGTCGCCGCGATCGTCGGGCTCGCCGTGGCGACGACGACGAGCGTGGGCAACCGGGTCGAGCGCGCCACCCGGGTCTCCGCGCTGCGCGACCGGCTGGTGGCCGGGGTCGTCGCGCGCGTGCCCGACGTGCAGCTCAACGGCCCCGCGCTGGACGCCGTGGTGGCCGGTGGACCGGGGCGGCTGCCGGGCAACGCCCACCTGTCCTTCCCCGGTGCCGAGGGCGACGCCCTGCTGATGCTGCTGGACGCCAACGGCATCGAGTGCTCGACCGGCTCGGCCTGCAGCGCCGGGGTGGCCCGGCCCAGCCACGTGCTGCTGGCCACCGGTGCCGACCCCGACCGGGCGCGCAGCTCCCTGCGGTTCAGCCTCGGTCACACCTCCACCGACGCCGACGTGGACGCCGTCCTCGACGTGATCGCCCCGGTCGTCGAGCGGGCCCGGCGGGCGGGCCTGGGCCGGCGGTCGGCGTGAAGCTGATCGCCGCGATGAGCGGCGGGGTGGACTCCGCCGTCGCCGCCGCGCTGGCCGTCGAGGCAGGGCACGACGTGACCGGGGTGCACCTGGCGCTCAGCCAGCACCGGCAGCAGATGCGCAGCGGGTCCCGCGGGTGCTGCAGCGTCGAGGACGCCGACGACGCCCGTCGGGTGGCCGGCGAGCTGGGCATCCCGTTCTACGTGTGGGACATGGCCGAGCAGTTCGCCGAGGACGTCGTGGACGACTTCGTCGCCGAGTACGCCGCCGGCCGGACGCCGAACCCGTGCCTGCGCTGCAACGAGAAGATCAAGTTCGCCGCCGTGCTGGACCGCGCGCAGGCCCTGGGGTTCGACGCCGTCGTCACCGGCCACCACGCTCGGCTGGTCGACGGCGAGCTCCGGCGGTCGGTGGACGCCGCCAAGGACCAGAGCTACGTGCTCGGGGTGCTCACCGAGCGGCAGCTGGCCGGGGCGGTCTTCCCGCTGGGGGAGATGACCAAGGAGCGGGTGCGGGAGATCGCCGCCGAGCGCGGGTACGCCGTGGCGACCAAGCCCGACAGCCACGACATCTGCTTCATCCCCGACGGCGACACCCGCGGCTTCCTGGACCGCCGGCTCGGCGTGGCCCCCGGACCGGTGGTGGACGCCGCGACCGGCGCGACCGTGGGGGAGCACCAGGGCACCCACGGCTTCACCATCGGGCAGCGCAAGGGCCTGGGCGTGACGGTCGGGGACCAGCGGCCGCGCTACGTGCTGGGCATCGAGCCGGTGTCGCGCACGGTCACCATCGGCACGGCCGACCAGGCCGGCGTCGACGAGGTGCTGACCGGTGCGCCGACCTGGACCGGTCCGGCGCCCGAGCTGCCCTTCTCCGCGGTCGTGCAGCTACGCGCGCACGGGGCGTCGGTGCCGTGCACGGTCTCGGCGCGGGACGGGTCGGCCGGGCTGCAGCTCGAGCTGCACGACCAGCAGCGGGGTGTCGCCCCGGGCCAGTCGGCCGTGCTCTACGCCCCCGACGCCGAGCGCGGCGACCGGGTGCTCGGGCAGGCCACCGTGTTCCGCGCAGGTGAACGACAGGCGTCAGTTCTCAGCTGACTCTTGGATTCGTCACGGGTCCGGGCTAGCTTTCGGCGGGCGCTCTTCGTGAGCTCCGCTACTTAGTCAAGCTCTGTGACCGGACGACCACGGGGAGTCGTCGGGCCGGGCCCACACCTCGGAGGACCCTTGCGCCGTACGCGCCTCTCTCTCGCGCTGACCCTGGTGGCCTCGGCCGCCGTCGTCGGCATTCCGTCGGTGGCGTCTGCCGCGCCGGCGCCGGCCGTCGCACCCGACGTCCCGGTCCAGCTGCTGACGATCAACGACTTCCACGGCCGGATCGCCGACACCACCGCTGCCGACGCGACCCTGGGCACCGCGACCGTCGGAGGTGCCGCGAACGTGGCGAGCACCGTCAACGCCAGTCGGCAGGCCTTCGTGGCCGGCGGTGGCGCGGCGGACAACTCGCTGTTCATCGGACTGGGTGACCTGGTCGGCGCCTCCCCGTTCGACTCCGCGGGCTTCCGTGACGAGTCGACCATCGAGGTGCTCAACGGCCTCGACATGGCGGTCAGCGTGGTGGGCAACCACGAGTTCGACCGCGGGACCACCGAGCTCCGCCGCCTCTCCGGGCCCACCGACCGGACCTTCTCCGACGACCAGACGGCGTGCGAGGGCGTGACCGCCGGCGTCGACGGCTGCTTCACCGACAGCACCGGGGCACCCTTCGCCGGCACCGACTTCCCGTACCTCGCCGCCAACGTCCTGCGGGCCGGCACCGACGAGCCCATGCTGCCGCCCTACGCGGTCCAGGAGGTCGACGGCCAGCGGATCGGCTTCATCGGAGTCGTCACCGAGACCACCGCGGGCATCGTCGCCCCGACCGGGATCGCCGACGTCGAGTTCATCGACGAGGCGACCGCGATCAACCGCTGGGTGCCGGTGCTCCAGGCGCAGGGCATCGAGGCCATCGTGGCCCTGGTGCACGAGGGCGGGACGCCGGCCACCCCGGCCGACGTCAACGGCTGCGGTCAGCTCAACGGCTCGATCGTGGACATCAACGACCGCACCGACCCCGCCGTGGACGTCGTCCTGTCGGCCCACACCCACCAGAACTACAGCTGCTACCTCCAGGACCCGGCCGGTCAGCCCCGGCTGGTGGCCCAGTCCGGCTACTACGGCCGGCTCGTCGGTGACGTCCGCTTTGTCATCGACGGTGCCACCGGCGACGTCGACCGGCTCTGCGGCACCTACTCGGTGACCAACGTGCCGACCGACCGCGCAGCCCGGACGCCGGATGCGGCCACCGCGGGCATCGTCTCCTTCTGGAGCCGCCAGGCGACCGCTGTCGGGAGCCGTCAGGTCGGGTCCACGACGACCCCCCTCGCCCGCGCTGTCAACTCCGCCGGGACCGAGAACCGCGGAGCGGAGTCCGTGCTGGGCAACACCGTCGCCCAGGCGCAGCTGGTCGGCCTGCAGGACGACCCCACCACCTACGGGGACCCGGCCGCCACCTTCGGCGGGGGTCTGCCCGCGGTGGCGTTCATGAACCCCGGGGGTCTGCGGGCCAACATCGACACCGGCGCGATCACGTACGCCGAGGCGTTCGCCGTCCAGCCGTTCGGCAACTACGCCAACGCGATCACCCTGACCGGCGCCGACATCCGGCTGTTGCTGGAGCAGCAGTTCGCCACCCCGGGGCGGACGTCGCAGCTGTGGCTGGGCACGTCGGAGGGCTTCTCCTACTCCTACGACCTGGCCCGCCCGGCCTACGACCGGGTGGACCCGGCCTCGATCCAGCTCGACGACCCGAGCACCCCGGCGCTCGACCCGCAGGTCGTCGTCCCCACGACCACCTACCGCGTCGTGGCGAACTCCTTCCTCGCCGGCGGCGGTGACAGCTTCACCGCCTTCCGCAACGGGACGCTGCAGGTGACCGGGCCGGTCGACGTGGAGACCGCCATCGCGTTCTTCGGCGACAACGACCCGTACACCGCGCCGCCCATCGGACACGGCACGGCTGTCACCGACGGACGGGCCGCGAACCCGGCGACGCCGCCTGCCGGTGGCGGTTCCGGGGCTGGGGAGAACGGCGGCAACGCCGTTGCCACCGGTCCGACCGGCACGACCGGCACCGCTGCTGCGGGGTACCCGTGCCCGGCTGCTCCGACCACCCCGCCGACCACCCCGCCGACCACGCCCACCCCGGGTGTGGACCCGGTGGCGAATCCCGGCAACGGGATCGGCACCGGTCAGCTGGCGAACACCGGCGCGGCCACCGGGCAGATGCTCGGCCTGGGTGCGCTGCTGCTCCTGACCGGTGGGGTCGCCACCGCGGCGGGCTACCGTCGCCGGCGTGGCCTCGCCGAGTAACAGCACCCCTGAGCACGGCACCACCGAGAACGGTACCGACGACCCGAGGCCGGTCCCCGCACCCTGGGGGCCGGCCTCCGGCGTCGGGTCCCTGCCCGGCACGGACCCGGCCGAGGCGGTCCGCCTGGTCGTCGGCGAGCTCCCCGGGTTCGCGCACCTCCCCGAGCTGCCCGCCCGCGGGGTGGGCGCCGACGTGCTGGGCCGCAGCGCAGGCCTGCTCGTCGACGTGCACGTCGACCTGACCCCGGCCGGCTGGCGGCTGGTGCCCCGCCCGGGTCGGGACGAGCAGCGCGCACACGAGTTCCTCGACCGGGACCTCGACGCCCTGCACGACGTCGCCGCCGACTGGACCGGGCCCTTCAAGGTGCAGTCCGCGGGACCCTGGACCCTGGCCGCCGGACTCGAGCGCACCCGGGGCGACCGGGCGGTCACCGATCCCGGCGCCCGCCGCGACATCGCCCAGTCCCTCGCCGAGGGCCTGCGGGCGCACGCCGCCGCGGTCGCCGCCCGGCTGCCCGGCGCGGACGTCGTCGTCCAGGTCGACGAGCCCTCGCTGCCCGCGGTCCTGCTGGGCGGGCTGCCCACCCAGAGCGGGTTCGGCAAGCTCGCCGCGATCGAGGCCCAGGTCGTCCAGGAGGAGCTCGAGGGCTTCCTCTCCGCCCTCGGCCACCGCACCGTCGTGCACTGCTGCGCCACCCGCGCCCCGCTCGGCCTGATCCGGGCCGCCGGGGCCGACGCGCTCTCCTTCGACCACGGCCTCGTCCAGGACCTCGACGACATCGGGCAGGCGGTGGAGGCGGGGACCCACCTGTTCCTGGGCGTGGTCCCCGGCACCGACCGGCAGCTGCCCGCACCCAAGGCGACGGCCACGCGGCTGCAGGCCTGGTGGAACGAGCTCGGCTTCCCCGCCGAGTCCCTGCACGAGGCCGTCACGCTCACCCCCTCGTGCGGGCTGGCCGGGGCCAGCCCGGCCTACGCACGCGCGGCGATGGCGCACGTGCGCGAGGCGGCGAGGTACCTGCTCCCCGAGTGAGGAGGGCGTCCTGTCGTACCCCCCGGCTACCGTCTCGACCGTGAGCACCGAGGCCGTGGTGGACCCCGCCGACACCCCTGACGTGACAGCTGCGAGCGAGCGCGCCGACGTCACCGAGGTCCCCGACGACGCCCGCACCCGGCACACCGAGCTGTCCGAGGAGCTCGACCGGCTGTCCTTCGCCTACTACGTCAAGGACGCCCCGCACGTCAGCGACGGCCAGTACGACGAGCTGATGGGCGAGCTGAAGGCCCTGGAGGCCGCGCACCCCGCGCTGGTCACCCCCGAGTCGCCCAGCCAGAAGGTCAACGGCGGCTTCGGCGCCACCTTCTCCCCGGTCACCCACCTCGAGCGCATGCAGAGCCTGGACAACGCGTTCAGCTCCGACGAGCTGTCGGCCTGGGCCGCCCGGGCCGACCGCGACGGCGCCGGGGGAGCGGGGTACCTCTGCGAGCTGAAGATCGACGGGCTCGCCATCGACCTGGTCTACGAGCGCGGCCGGCTGGTCCGTGCCGCCACCCGGGGCGACGGGACGACGGGGGAGGACGTGACGGCCAACGTCGCCACGATGGCCGACGTCCCCCAGCAGCTCCGTGGGGACGACGTGCCGGAGCTCGTCGAGGTCCGGGGGGAGGTCTACTTCCCGGTCGCCGCCTTCGCCGAGGTCAACGCCGCGCAGGTCGAGGCGGGCAAGGCGCCGTTCGCCAACCCGCGCAACGCGGCCGCCGGCTCGCTGCGGCAGAAGGACCCCCGGGTGACGGCGACCCGCCCGCTCAGGCTCCTCGTGCACGGCATCGGCGCCCGCACCGGCTTCGACCTCGAACGGCAGTCCGAGGCCTACGAGAAGCTGGCGGCGTTCGGGCTGCCCACCAGCACCCGCTTCGAGGTGGTCCCCGACCTCGAGGCCGTGTGGGCCTACATCGAGCGGTACCGGGAGCAGCGGCACTCCGTCGAGCACGAGATCGACGGCGTCGTGGTCAAGATCGACCAGGTTGCGCTGCAGCGCCGGCTGGGCTCGACCAGCCGTGCCCCGCGGTGGGCGATCGCCTTCAAGTACCCGCCGGAGGAGGCGACGACGAAGCTCCTGGACATCCGGGTGAACGTCGGGCGCACCGGGCGGGTCACCCCGTTCGGCTACATGGAGCCGGTCAAGGTCGCCGGGTCCACGGTGCAGCTCGCCACCCTGCACAACGCCAGCGAGGTCGTCCGCAAGGGCGTGCTCATCGGCGACACCGTGGTCATCCGGAAGGCCGGCGACGTGATCCCGGAGATCCTGGGTCCGGTCGTCGACGTACGCACCGGCGACGAGGTCGCCTTCGAGATGCCGCGCGAGTGCCCCGAGTGCCACACCGAGCTCCGGCACGAGAAGGAGGGCGACGCCGACATCCGCTGCCCCAACGCCCGGTCGTGCCCGGCGCAGCTGCGGGAGCGGGTGTTCCACGTCGCCGGCCGGGGCGCCTTCGACATCGAGGTGCTCGGCTACGAGGCCTCGATCGCGCTCCTGGAGAGCCACCTGCTCGAGGACGAGGGCGACGTGTTCTCCCTCGACGCCGAGAAGCTGCAGCGCGCCCCGTTCTTCACCAAGAAGGACGGCACGCTGTCGGCCAACGGGGCCCGGCTGCTCACCAACCTGCAGACCCGCAAGGACGTCCCGCTCTGGCGGGTGCTCGTGGGCCTGTCCATCCGGCACGTCGGGCCGACCGCCGCGCAGGCCCTGGCCCGGGAGTTCCGCACCATGGACCGGCTGGTGGCCGCCTCCGAGGAGGAGCTCGCGGCCGCCGACGGGGTCGGCCCCACGATCGCCGCCGCGGTGCGCGACTGGTTCGCCGTCGACTGGCACCGGGGGGTCGTGGACAAGTGGGCCCGGGACGGCGTCCGGATGGCCGACGAGGAGTCCGATGCCGGGCCCGGCCCGCTCACCGGGGTGACCGTCGTGGTCACCGGCTCGTTGCGCGACCACAGCCGGGACCAGGCGATCGCCGCCATCCAGGAGCGCGGCGGCAAGGTGACCGGGTCGGTGTCGAAGAAGACCGGATTCGTCGTCGTGGGCGCCGACCCGGGCAGCAAGTACGACAAGGCGGTGCAGGTCAAGGCCCCGGTGCTCGACGACGACGGCTTCACCGTCCTCCTCGAGCAGGGGCCCGAGGCCGCCCGCGAGGTGGCCACCATCGGCGACGGCAGCGAGCCCGAGCCGCCCGCCGCCGACGACGCCGAGGCACCCGCCCCGAAGAAGCGAGCCCCGAGGAAGAAGAAGGAGGCCCCGGCCGAGGAGGAGGCCTAGGCAGGGGGGAGCTGAGCCACCGTGGCCGCGATGCCGGTCAGGTGTGCCAGCCGCAGCAGCTCCGAGCGTCGGAACGCCGGCCCGCCCGAGCGGCCCAGCAGCACCGCGGTCCCCGAGCCGTCGAAGGGTGCGGCCATCATCTCGATGGCCATCTCCCGCCAGCGCTCGGGCACCCAGTCGTCCTCGCTGGGCAGCAGCACCGGCGACGTGAGCGGCAGCCAGGGCAGCGTGAGGGCAGCCAGGGCCGGCGCGGCGTCGGAGGCGGCCAGCACACGCACGTCGTCCGGGCCGCCGCTGAGCACCGCCGCCCACCCGCCGTGCAGCACCCGGGGGAGCTCGGTCGCCAGCAGCTGCGCGGTGCCGCCACCACCGCGGGCGAGCGCCTCCAGGAGCTCCAGCTCGCGGTGGGTGTCCAGCGGCCCGGAGTACGGCCGCAGCGACTCGACCTCGACCCCGGGCACGCTCATGACCACCGTGATCAGGCCGTCGGGCACCCGGTCGGCGGGCAGTTCGACCACGATGTCGTCGACCGCGACGCCGTTGCCCCGTTCCAGCACGTCGACCGAGACGATGTCGATGCCGGCCAGGCCCAGTGCGGTGGCCACCGCGCCCAGGATGCCGGGACGGTCGGGCACGACCAGCCGGAGCAGGTAGGACACGTGATCCTCCGCGGGGACACCAGCGCGACGACTCGGGCAGCCGATCTCCGTCGATCGAGGGACGGCGCCCACCCTGCCCCATCAGCCCCCGTCGAGGCCAACCCGGCTCGCGGACGGGGGACGTCGTCCGCCCCACGTAGACTGCCCGGGTTGGAGCGGACCACGGTCCGTCCCGGCCCAGCACCCGTACGACGCAGCACACCAGCCACCGCACCGAGCAGACCGACAGTGGGGTCCCGCCAGCGCATGAGCACTCCCAGCAGCCTCTCCCGAGAGGACGTCGCGCACCTCGCGCAGTTGTCCCGGCTCGCCGTCACCGACGAGGAGCTCGACCTCTACGCCGGTCAGCTCGGCGTCGTCCTGGGCGCCGTCGCCCGGGTGCAGGACGCCCCCACCGAGGACGTCACCCCGACGACGCACGCCGTGCCGTTGACCAACGTGTACCGGCCCGACGTCGTGACCCCGAGCCTGACCCGCGAGCAGGTGCTCGCCGGCGCGCCCGCGGCCGAGGACGACCGCTTCCGGGTCCCGCGGATCCTGCAGGACGAGGCATGAGCGCCACCGAGCTGACCCGGCTGGACGTCACCGCGCTGCAGGCCGCCCTGGCCGACGGCAGCACCAGCGCCGTCGAGGTCACCCGGGCCCACCTGGACGCGATCACCGCCCAGGACGGCGCGCTGAACTCCTACCTGTTCGTCGACGGCGAGGCGGCGCTGGCCACGGCTGCCGACGTCGACCGCCGTCGCGCCGCGGGGGAGGAGCTGGGCCGCCTGGCCGGCGTCCCCGTCGCCCTGAAGGACGTCGTCGTCACCGAGGGCGTGCCCACCACCAGCGGCTCGAAGATCCTCGAGGGCTGGACCCCGCCCTACGACGCGACCGTCGCCGCCCGGCTCAAGGCCGCCGGCACCGTGCTGCTGGGCAAGACCAACATGGACGAGTTCGCGATGGGCTCCTCCACGGAGAACTCCGCTTACGGCCCGACCCGCAACCCGTGGGACCACGACCGCATCCCCGGCGGGTCCTCCGGTGGGTCCTCGGCCGCGGTCGCCGGGCACCTGGCGCCGTGGGCGATCGGCACCGACACCGGTGGTTCGATCCGCCAGCCCGCGGCCGTCACCGGCCTGGTCGGGCACAAGCCCACCTACGGCTCGGTGTCCCGCTACGGCCTGATCGCGTTCTCCTCCAGCCTGGACCAGGCCGGCCCGATGGCGCGCACCGTCGCCGACGCCGCCCTCATGCACGAGGTCATCGGCGGGCACGACCCCTGCGACTCCACCAGCATCGACGCCCCGGCCGCGCCGTTCGTCGCGGCCGCGCGGCAGGGTGCCACCGGCGACCTGACCGGGGTGACCGTCGGCGTCGTCCGCGAGCTCGGCGGCGAGGGGCACACCGACGGCTACGAGCCCGGCGTGCTGGCCGCCTTCTCCGCCGGGGTCGACCAGCTGCGCGCCCTGGGTGCCGAGGTCCGGGAGGTGTCCTGCCCCAGCTTCGACCTGGCGCTGGCCGCCTACTACCTGATCGCGCCCAGCGAGGCCTCGTCCAACCTGTCCCGCTTCGACGGCGTCCGCTTCGGCCTGCGGGTCGGCGACGACGGCAGCCGGGACCTCGACGAGGTCATGGCACTGACCCGTGAGCAGGGCTTCGGGCCGGAGGTCAAGCGCCGCATCATCCTGGGCACCTACGCCCTGAGCTCGGGCTACTACGAGGCCTACTACGGCCAGGCGCAGAAGGTCCGCACGCTCATCGGCCGGGACTTCGCGGCGGCGTTCGGTGCAGAGGGAGCAGGCGTCGACGTGCTGGTCAGCCCCACCTCGCCGATGGTCGCGTTCCCCCTCGGCGCCCGGGTCGACGACCCGCTGTCGATGTACGCCGCCGACCTCTGCACCCTGCCCGCCAGCCTCGCGGGCACCCCGGCCATCTCGGTGCCCTGCGGCCTGAGCGAGGGCCTGCCCGTCGGGTTCCAGGTGATGGCACCCGCACTCGCCGACGACCGCTGCTACCGGGTCGCCGCGGCGCTCGAGGCAGCCGGGGACGCCGCCCGCGGGGGCACGTTCCTCAGCCAGCAGCGCCCGCAGCCGGTCCCCACCCAGGAGGTCGCACCGTGAACCGTCCCTTGATGCTCGCCTTCTTCCTCGCCGACCTGGTCGCCGTCGCCGGCGTCCTGCTCTGGGTGTTCACCGGTCGCCCGGTCTTCGCCGTCTTCGTCGTCCTGGGCGTCGTGACTGCCGTCGGCGCGGTGCTGACCGCCCGGTCGATCAGCAAGCAGAGCGCCGCGCAGAGCGGGATCGGTGGCACGTCGTGAGCACTGACCGCCTGCTGGAGTTCGACGACGTCCTGACCCGGTACGAGCCGGTCATCGGGCTGGAGACCCACGTCGAGCTGGGCACCGCGTCGAAGATGTTCTGCGGCTGCGCCACCACCTTCGGCGCCGAGCCCAACACCCAGACCTGCCCGGTCTGCCTGGGCCTGCCCGGCTCGCTGCCGGTGGCCAATGCCGCCGCGATCGAGGCCACCATCAAGATCGGGCTGGCCCTGGGCTGCCGGATCGCGACCTGGTGCCGCTTCGCCCGGAAGAACTACTTCTACCCCGACATCCCCAAGGGCTTCCAGACCAGCCAGTACGACGAGCCGCTCTGCACGGCCGGGCACCTGGACGTCGAGGTCGACGGCGAGACCTACCGGGTGGAGATCGAGCGGGTGCACCTCGAGGAGGACACCGGCAAGAACCTGCACGTCGGCGGTGCCACCGGGCGCATCCACGGTGCCGACCACTCGCTGGTCGACTACAACCGGGCCGGCATCCCGCTGGTGGAGATCGTCACCCGGCCGGTCCCGGGCGTCGGCGCCAAGGCCCCCGAGGTCGCCCGCGCCTACGTCACCGAGCTGCGCGAGATCGTCCAGGCCCTCGGGGTCTCCGACGTGCGCATGGAGCAGGGCAGCCTGCGGTGCGACGTCAACATCTCCCTGGCCCCGACCGGCAGCCTCGAGTGGGGCACCCGGACCGAGACCAAGAACGTCAACTCGTTGCGCTCGGTCGAGCGGTCGGTGCGCTACGAGATGCGTCGGCAGGGTGCCGTGCTCGACGACGGCGGCCGGATCGTCCAGGAGACCCGGCACTTCCACGAGGACACCGGCTCCACGTCCTCCGGGCGCAGCAAGGAGGAGGCCACCGACTACCGGTACTTCCCCGAGCCCGACCTGGTCCCGATGGCACCCGACGCCACCTGGGTCGAGGAGCTGACCGCGGGGCTCCCCGAGCTCCCCGCCGCCCGTCGCGTGCGGCTGCGCGAGGAGTGGGGGCTCTCCGACACCGAGATGGCCTGGTTGCTCAACGCCAACGCCCTGGGGCTGGTCGCCGACACCGTGGCCGCCGGCGCACCCCCCGCCGACGCCCGCAAGTGGTGGCTGGGCGAGCTCTCCCGCCGCGCCAAGGACGCCGGCGTCGAGCTCACCGAGCTCGCCGTCACCCCGGAGCAGGTCGCCGAACTGGTCGCGCTCGTCGGCGAGGGCACCGTCAACGACCAGCTGGCCCGCCAGGTGCTCGACGGCGTGCTCGCCGGTGAGGGCTCCCCGCGTCAGGTGGTCGAGGGCCGCGGGCTGGCCGTCATGGGCGACTCCGACGAGCTCGGTGCCGCCGTGGACGCCGCGATCGCCGGCGCTCCGGACGTGGTCGAGAAGGTCAAGGGAGGAAAGACCGCGGCGCTGGGTGCCCTGGTCGGTGCGGTCATGAAGGAGACCCGCGGCAAGGCCGACGCCGCCACCGTGCGCCGGATGCTCGAGGAGCGCGTGCTCGGGTGATCACGCTGCGGCCGCTGCAGCGCGAGGACCTCGTGCTGCTGCGGTCGTGGCTGGACGAGCCGTTGGTCCGGCGCTGGTGGGCCGACGACAGCTCGGCCGAGGCCGTGGAGGCCCAGTACGGCCCGTCCGTCGACGGCACCGACCCGACCCGCGTGTGGGTGGTGCTCGACGACGGGGCGCCCGTCGGCCTGGTGCAGGGGTACCGCTGGGCCGACGAGCCCGCCGAGCTCGCGGCGATCGCGACGGTCTGGCCGGTCCCCGACGGCGCGGTGAGCGTCGACTACCTCCTCGGGGTGCCGAGTGCGCGGGGGCGCGGGGTCGGGCCGGCCCTGGTCTCGGCCGCGGTCGGCGAGCTGCAGGCGCTGTACCCCGACGCGCGCGACGTCGTCGTCCCCGTGCACGCACAGAACCGCCGCTCCTGGCGCGCCCTGGAGAAGGCCGGTTTAACCCGGGTCGCCGAGGGCGAACTCGAGCCGGACGACCCGGCCGACAGCCGCGACCACGTGGTCTACCGGCTGGAGCTCTAGAGCGGGCTGTCGGCGTCGGAGTTCGGGGGCTGGATGCGCAGCACCTTGTCGTCGTCCTCGGCGGGGGTGCCCAGGCCGTCGGTGTTCGACGTGGTGATCCACAGTGCGCCCTCGGCGTCGACGACCACCGTGCGCAGCCGGCCGTACTCCTCGGCCAGGAAGGGCACCGGGTCACCGGTCGGTGCGCCGTCCGGGCCGAGGGTGACCAGGTGCACCTGCCGGCCGTCCAGGGCCCCGAGGTAGACGAAGTCCCCGGAGACCGCGCAGCCCGCCAGCCCGGCGACGGCCTCGGGCACCGCGAGGACCGGGGCGTTGGACCCGGGCAGCGCCGTGGGGGAGCCGTAGTCGCCGCCGGCGACGAGCCGTTCGAGGTCGTCGGGACCGGTCGCGGCGTCGTCGGTGGCGTAGACCGCGTCGTCGCCGACGCACAGCGAGGTCACGTTCGACAGACCCTGGCTGTAGACCGCGCTGGCGCCGACGGGCTGGCCGAACACGTCGTAGGCCAGCACCTTCCCGGCCAGCGAGGCCGGGTCCTGGGCGAGCGCGGCGTTGCCGGTGTCGCCGGTGCCCACGTACAGCGTGCCGTCGGGGCCGAAGACCAGGCCGCCGCCGTTGCGGGTCTCCCCGCGCGGGATGCCGGTGACCACCTCGTTGGGCTGACCGCCGAGCGGGAAGCGCACCACCCGGTTGTCGGTCGCGGTGGACAGGTAGGCGTAGAGCAGGCCGTCCTCGGCGTAGGTGGGCGAGAGGGCCAGGCCCAGCAGGCCGCCGTCACCGGTGGTGTCGACCCCGGCGACGGTCATCAGCTCCCGGGCGGGGGAGCGGTCGGGGTAGACCTGCAGCAACCGGCCGGTCTCCCGCTCGGCGACGATGCCGGTGCCGTCGGGCAGCAGCACCAGTCCGGTGGGGACGGCGAGGTCGGTGGCCAGCACGTTCGGGTCACCGGGCTGCTCGTCCTCCGTGCCCGGCGTCGAGGGGTCCTCCGGGAGCGGGCCGGGCGCCGTGTCGGTCGGCGGGGCCACCTGCGGGCCCGGGCCCTCGGGCACGGCGCGGAACGGGCCGGCCGGCTCGTACCCGCTGCTGCACGCGGTGACGAGCAGGCAGGACGCCGCCACGGCCACCAGCCACGGCGCGCGTCTCGTCCCCCCGGTCACGCCTGCGAGGGTACGGGGGTCGGGGCCGGGATCGCCGTGGACGCAGGAGCCCCCTACGGTCGGGAACCGTGCCCGACGCCCTGACGATCGACCTGTCCGACGACGAGACGCTGCACGTGCTGGTGCCCTCGCGCGCCATGGGGGAGGCCCTGGAGGGGCTGTCCTCCCGCATCCGCGCGCACCGGTTCGACCCCGCCGACGGCCCGCCCACCGGGGAGGCCGCCCGTGCCCAGGTCTGGGTGCCCGATGGCAGCGGCGTGCCCGACGGGCTCTTCGACGCGTTGCCCCGGCTGCGCCTGGTCCAGCTGACCAGCGCCGGCGCCGAGCGGTTCGTCGGGAAGACACCCGACGGCGTCGCCCTGTGCAACGCCCGGGGCGCACACACCCCGGCCACCGCCGAGTGGGCGGTCACCGCGGCCCTGGCCGCCCAGCGCGGCATCCCGACCTTCGTCCGCGAGCAGGACGCCGGGCGCTGGACGCCGGGCACCCACCACTCGATGGTCGGGGCCCGGGTGCTCGTCGTCGGCGCCGGGGACATCGGCCGCACCATCGGGGAGATGCTGGCCGGCTTCGACGTCGACCTCACCTTCGTGGCCCGCACCGCCCGGGACGGCGTCCGCTCCACCGACGAGCTGCCCCAGCTGCTGCCCGAGGCCGACGTCGTCGTCCTCATCGTCCCGGTCACCCCGGAGACCACCGGCATGGTCGACGCGGCGTTCCTGGCCGCCATGCCCGACGACTCCCTGCTGGTCAACGCCGCGCGCGGCGTCGTCGTCGACACCGACGCGCTGCTCGCCGAGCTCACCTCCGGCCGGCTGCGCGCCGCCCTGGACGTCACCGAGCCCGAGCCGTTGCCCGAGGGCCACCCGCTGTTCGCCGCCCCGAACCTGCTGCTCACCCCACACGTCGGCGGAGCCGTGCCGCAGACAGCCGAGCGGGCGACCGACGCCGTCCTCGACCAGCTCGACCGGGTGCTCGCCGGCCAGCCCCTGCAGAACGTCGTCGACGCCTACTGAGGCGGAGGAACCCCTGCACCCCCTGATGGGCCGCTGAGGGGGTGTGGAGCTTCCTCCGCCGGGGTCAGGGGGCGCTGGGGTCGGGGATGCGGCCCGCGGAGGCGGCGGACAGCTGGGGCAGGTCCCGGGCGCGGACGACGGGGAGCCGGACCTCGGTGCCGGTGGTGCGCACCAGCCACAGGTCCTGGTCCTCGCCGACCCGGATGCCGGCGACCTGGTCCCAGGGCACGGTGCGGGCGGTCAGCAGGCTGCGCGGGGTGACCCCGGCGGCGCCGACGTCGACGCCGACCCGCAGCACCCAGGCCGCGGCGACGACGGGCACCAGCAGCAGCGGGAGACCCCACCACGCGGCGCCGGCGATCGGGACGACGCACACCAGCAGGATCACGACGGGGACCAACGCCGTGCGGCTCATCCGCAGCTGTGCTGTGTTCACGTCCGTCGATGCTCCCAGACGGCGGGTCGCCGTGCGGGCATACGATCCCGGGCGTGACGACCGTCGACGAACCGCACACCAGCACTCCTGCACCGACGCACGCCTCGATCAAGCCCCGCTCCCACGAGGTGACCGACGGTGACGCCAAGGCCCCGGCCCGCGCCATGCTGCGCGCGGTGGGCATGGGCGACGACGACTTCGCGAAGCCGCAGATCGGTGTGGCCTCGTCGTGGAACGAGATCACCCCCTGCAACCTGAGCCTGGACCGGCTGGCCAAGGCCGTGAAGACCGGCGTGCACGAGGGCGGCGGGTTCCCGCTGGAGTTCGGCACCATCTCGGTCTCCGACGGCATCTCCATGGGCCACGAGGGCATGCGCGCCTCGCTGGTGTCCCGCGAGGTCATCGCCGACTCGGTGGAGACCGTCGTGTTCGCCGAGCGGCTGGACGGCTCGGTGCTGCTGGCCGGCTGCGACAAGTCGCTGCCCGGCATGCTGATGGCCGCGGCCCGCCTGGACCTCGCCGCGGTGTTCCTCTACGCCGGCGCCACGATGCCCGGCAAGCTCGGTGACCGGGACCTCACGATCATCGACGTCTTCGAGGGCGTCGGCGCCTGCGCGGCCGGCAAGATCACTCGCGAGGAGCTCACCGCGATCGAGAAGGCGACCTGTCCCGGTGAGGGTGCCTGCGGCGGCATGTACACCGCCAACACCATGGCCTCGGCCGCCGAGGCGCTGGGCATGAGCCTGCCCGGCAGCGCCGCCCCGCCGGCCCCGGACAAGCGCCGGGACGGCTACGCCGTGGAGTCCGGCAAGGCCGTCGTGGAGCTGCTGCGCCAGGGCATCACCGCCCGCGACATCATGACCAAGGAGGCGTTCGAGAACGCCATCACCGTGGTCATGGCCCTCGGTGGCTCGACCAACGCCGTGCTGCACCTGCTGGCCATCGCGCACGAGGCCGACGTCGACCTCACCCTCGACGACTTCAACCGGATCGGCGACAAGACCCCGCACCTGGCCGACGTGAAGCCCTTCGGCCGCTTCGTGATGACCGACATCGACCGCATCGGCGGGGTGCCGGTGGTCATGAAGGCGCTGCTGGACGCCGGGCTGCTGCACGGGGACTGCCTGACCGTCACGGGGAGGACGATGGCCGAGAACCTCGCGCACATCGGCCCGCAGGACCCCGACGGCGCGATCATCCGGGCGATGGACGACCCGATCCACAAGACCGGTGGCCTCACCGTCCTGCGCGGTTCGCTGTCGCCGGACGGCGCGGTCGTCAAGAGCGCCGGCTTCGACGCCGAGGTCTTCGACGGCACCGCCCGGGTGTTCGACGGTGAGGCCGGCGCGATGGCCGCGGTCACCGAGGGCACGCTGAAGCACGGCGACGTCGTGGTCATCCGCTACGAGGGCCCCCGGGGCGGGCCCGGCATGCGCGAGATGCTGGCCGTCACCGGGGCGATCAAGGGCGCCGGGCTGGGCAAGGACGTCCTGCTGCTCACCGACGGCCGGTTCTCCGGGGGGACGACGGGGCTGTGCGTGGGCCACATCGCCCCCGAGGCCGCCGACGGCGGTCCGATCGCCTTCATCCGCGACGGCGACCGGATCGTCCTCGACCTCGCCGCCCGCACCCTGGACCTGCACGTCGACGCCGACGAGCTGGCCCGCCGGGCCGAGGGCTGGGCCCCGCCGGCCCCGCGCTACACCCGGGGCGTCCTCGCCAAGTACGCCAAGCTCGTCGGTTCGGCCGCCCAGGGCGCCATCTGCGGGTGAGTCACCGGTCCCGGTGGTCACACTCCGGTGACCACCGGGACCGCCCGAACGGGTGACTCCCGGCGAGCCTCGCCTGTTCACGCTCAGTAGAGCTGCCGACACTGAGCGTGTGGATCATCTGCGTCGAGGAGCGGCACCGCTGGGACTGGCGTCCCTGGTGCTGCTCGCCGGCGTCCTCGCCCTCCCGGCCGAGGACCGCCGGTTCGCTGCTGCTGCCCTCGTGGCCGCGGTCACGGCGCTGACCGGTCTGCTCCTGCTGCGCCGCGGCGGGGTCGGCGCGGCCCGCGGGTGGCGCACCCTCGGCGTCGCCCTGCTCGTCGGTCTCGCCACCGCGGGGCTGGCCGAACTGGTCTCCGGCGGCACCGGCCAGGTGGACGCCTGGCGCACCGCGGCCTCGGTCCCCGCCCACCTGCTCGGTGCGTTCGGCGTGCTGGTGCTGCTGGGCCGCGGCCGGCTGCGGGCCGGCGGTGCCCGGCTGCTCACCGAGATCGCCCTGTTCTGCACGGCTGCCTTCGTGCTGGGCCAGGTGCTGGTGGTCAGCCCGCTGGCCGCCGACCTGGACACCACCTCCCGGGTCGCCCTGGAGGCCAGTTGCCTGGCCGCCACGGTCCTCCTGGGCGCCGGACTCACCCTCGCCACCGCCGCCGACGCCACCCGCCGGGTCACCGGTGCCCTGGTGCTGGCCGCCCTGGTCACGCTCACCGTCGGCGACGCCCTCGGCGCGCTGGGCTCCGAGGCCCCCTTCACCGGCACCGCGCTGGCGGCCCGCGCGCTGCTGCTGGTGGGTGCGACGCTCCTCCTGGCCGCCTCGGCGGCCGATCCCGGTCGGGACGACGGGGACGGCGACGACGACGCCGCGCCCGGGGACCAGCACCGGCTCACCGACCGGCTGACCATGGCCGGGCACCTGCTGCCGCACGTGGTCGTCGTCGTGGCCGCGGTCCTGCTGCTGGGCTCCGCCCTGCTCGGCCACCCCCCGACCGGCGCCGCCCTGGTCGCCGTGGCCCTCGGGCTCGTGCTCACCGCCGTGCACCGAGGCGTCTCGGCCCGCGACGAGGTCCGGGTCGGCGCTCGCCTGCAGCGCAGCGAGGCCTGGTTCCGCTCCCTCGTGCGCTCCAGCAGCGACGCCGTCCTGGTGCTCGACGCCGACCTGACCGTCACCTGGGCGGCGCCCGCGCTGGCCGGGCCGGCCGAGCGGTCGGGCCTGCCGCTCACCGGCGCCCCGGTCCTGGACCGGGTGCACCCGCAGGACGTCGACGCCGTCCGCGCCTGGCTCACCGACCCGGCGGTGCCGGTCGGCCGGCTCACCGGCCTGCGCAGCTTCCGGTTGCCCGGCGCCGACGGGACCTGGCGTGTGCTGGAGGTCGGCATCACCGACCTGCGGGCCGACGCCGACGTCGCGGCCCTGGTCCTGCAGTGCCGCGACATCACGGCCCGGTTGGACACCGAGGACGAGCTGCGGTCGCTGGCCTTCAGCGACCCGGTCACGGGCCTGCCCAACCGTGCCGCCCACGTCCGGGCCCTGACCGAGGAGCTCCGCGAGGTGGGGGACACCCCCGGGGTGGCCCTGCTGCTGTTCGAGGTGGAGGGGCTGGCCGAGGCCAGGGAGAACGTGGGCCGCGACGTGGTCGACGTGTCCCTGGTCGAGGTCGGCCGCCGGTTGCGCGCCACCGTCCGCGGTGACGACCAGGTCGCCCGCGTGGGGCCCGAGCTCTTCGCCGTCCTGGCCCACGGGGTGGACGGCGAGCCCGACCTGGTGGCGGCCCGCTGCCTGTCGGTCGTGGAGCAGCCGGTCACCACCGAGCTGGGCCTGGTCGACCTCTCCGCGGCCGTCGGGCTCGTCCCCCTGGCCGCCGGGGACACCCCTGCCGGGGTCATCGACCGGGCCGAGCTGGCCGTCGTCGCCGCCCGGACCGCCGGGCCGGGGTCGGTGCGCCGGTACGACCCGGCCATGGGCGCGGCCCGCGACCGCCGGGAGCGGCTGCGCGAGGACCTCGTCGGCGCCCGGGCCCGCGGTGAGTTCGCGCTGGCCTGGCAGCCCATCGTCGACCTGGCCACCCAGCGGGTGACCGGCGTGGAGGCGCTCGCCCGCTGGCGGCACCCCTCCTACGGCGAGCTCGAGCCCGAGGAGTTCATCCCGATCGCCGAGCGCTCGGGCCTCATCGGGGACCTGCAGCGCTGGGTGCTCGCCGAGGCCACCACCGCCGCGGTCGCCCTGCCCCAGCCCGGGGACACCCCGCTCAAGCTGGGGATCAACGTCTCCGCCGTGCACGTGGCCAGCGGCACCCTCGTCGGGGACGTCTCGCGGGCCCTGCAGGCCAGCGGGCTGCCCGCGGAGCGGCTGGTCATCGAGATCACCGAGTCCACCGTGCTGGCCGACGGCATGCACGTGGAGACCGACTTCGCCGCGCTGCGGCTGATGGGCGTGCACCTGGCCCTGGACGACTTCGGGTCCGGCTACTCCTCGCTGGCCCACCTGACCCGGCTCCCGGTGGACATCATCAAGCTCGACCGCACGTTCCTGGCCCGGTTGGACAAGGACACCCAGACCCGGGCGCTGTGCGAGTCGGTGATCGGCATCGGCGCCCGGCTGGGCATCGACGTCGTCGCCGAGGGCGTCGAGACCCCCAGCCAGCTCGCCGTGCTGCGGTCGATGGGCTGCGGCTTCGCCCAGGGCTTCCTGCTGTCCCGCCCGCTCTCGCTGCCCCCCTTCGTCGGGATGCTGGAGGCCGACGCCGGCCAGCTGTGGCCGGGACTGGTCGGGCGGGTCTGAGTCGATGGCGTCGCGCACCGCGCTGCCGGCACCGACCACCCCCGACCCCACGGCCCCGGCCGGCCCCCGGGTCGGGCCGCTGCTGGGCGCGCTGAGCACCGTCCTGGTGGTCGCCGTCGTGTCCAGCCTGGTCGTCCCCGGTCTCGCCGACCGGGTGCTGCCCGCCGGACTCGCCGTCGTCTCGGCCGGCACCGGCGCGGCCCTGCTGCGCCGGATCGCCCGGCCCGGGCGCGCCGGGCGGCCCTGGCGGTTGCTCGGGGTCGCGCTGCTGCTGGTCGGGGCGGGCCAGGCGGTCGCCGGCGTGCTGGGCGTGGGACTCAACCCGGGCCGCAGCGGTCCGCAGGACCTGCCCCTGGTCCTCGCCGTCCCCTTCGTGCTGGCCGGCAGCGTGGCGCTGCTGGGTGGCGAGGGACCCGGCCGCTGGTGGAGCCGGGTGGGCTCGCGCTCCTGGCTGGACGCCGGGATCGTGCTGGTCGCCGTCTCCGTGGTGGCCGCCGTCGTGGTCGGCGGGGCACTCGACAGCTCCGGCACGGCCGGGGACCCCCTGGTGGCCGCCGCTCTCCCTGCGGTCGGGGCGCTGCTGGCCGCGATCGGGTTGCTCACCGCGGCGGTGCTGCCCGCCGGGCGGCGGGCCACCGGGTCCTGGGTGACCGTGCAGTGGCTGGCCACGGCCGTGGTCGCGGTCAACGGCGCGGTCGCGGCCGCGCTGGACTCGGCCACCCTCGACCTGCTCACCGTCGTGGCCTGGGCCGTCGTGCTCGTCGCGGTGGTGCTCGGCGCGGCTGCCGACCCCGGGCCCGGTGTCCCGCCGCCCCGTGCGGAGGCGGGCACCCAACCGCTGTCCGGGGTGCTGCTGAGCTGGTGCTCGGCGTCGGCCGTGGGGGTGCTGCTCGTCGCCGGGGTGGCCGCCGGGAGCCCGGTGGGTCTCGTCGAGGGCGTCGGAGCGCTGGTGTTGCTGCTGCTGACCGCGGCCCGGAGCGTGCTGTGGGTGGCCGACGGTGAGCGGCTGACCCGTCGGCTGGCCCGGGCCGAGGCCTGGTTCCGCTCGCTCGTGCTCGACGCCGACGACGTGACCGTGGTCCTGCACCGCGGCACCCGGCTGGCCTGGGTGTCGGACTCCGTGCAGGGCCGGCTGGGCTACGGGCCCCGAGAGCTCGCCGACCGGGCGTTCGCGGACCTCGTGCACCCCGAGGACGCCGCCGCGCTGTCGGCCGCGGTGGCCGGGGAGCCCGGCCCGCACGCCTTCCGGGTGCGCACCCGGGCCGGCGCCTGGCGTGAGGTCGAGGCCCTCGGTGGGGGCACCGACGGCGCGGCGGGTGTCGAGGGCCGGGTGCTGCACCTGCGCGACGTCACCGACCGCCGGGCCGCCGAACGCGAGCTGCAGCGGATGGCGTTCACCGACTTCCTGACCGGGCTGCCCAACCGGGCCCGGCTGATGGCCGCCCTCGGTGTGGCCCGGGCCCGCGCGCAGGAGGGCGGCCCGGCCAGCGTGCTGCTGCTGGACCTCGACGGCTTCAAGTCCGTCAACGACGTCGCCGGGCACGAGGCGGGGGACCGGCTGCTGGCCGAGGTGGCCGACGAGCTGCGCGGGCTGGTCCGCGAGCCCGACCTGGTGGCCCGCCTCGGTGGGGACGAGTTCGCCGTCCTGGTCCGGTCGGGGCTGACCGAGGCGGCCGCGCTGGCCGAGCGGGTCGTCGCCGGGCTGGACCGCGAGCACCGTGCCTCGGCGCCCGACGGGTCACCGGACGGTCCGGTGTTCGCGCTGTCGGCCAGCATCGGGGTCACCGAGCTGCGTGCCGAGGACGACGTCGCGACCACCCTGCGTCAGGCCGACCTGGCGCTGCGGGCGGCCAAGGCCGCCGGCAAGAGCTGCGTCCGCAGCCACGGCGACGCCGCGGACGCCGCCACCACCCGGCGCACCCGGCTCGCCCGGGACCTCCCGCAGGCCCTGGCCGCGGGCCAGCTGCGGGTGGACTACCAGCCCGTGGTCGGGGTGCTCGAGCGCCGGGTGCTCGGCGTGGAGGCGCTCGTCCGCTGGGACCATCCCGTGCTGGGGGAGGTCGGGCCCGACGAGTTCGTGCCGCTGGCCGAGGACGACGGGCTGATCGTGCCGCTGCAGCGCTGGGTGCTCGACCGGGCCTGCGGCGAGCTGGCCGCGCTCCGGGCCGGGGGGCGCGACCTCAAGCTGGGCGTGAACATCAGCGTGCGGCACCTGCAGGCGGGCTGTCTGGTGGCCGACGTCGCCCAGGCGCTGGCCGCCTCCGGGCTGCCCCCGCACCGGCTGATGATCGAGGTGACCGAGTCGGTGCTGATGAGCGAGCAGGACCGGCTCGACAGCGACCTGCAGACCCTGCACGACATGGGCTGCGTGGTGTCCCTGGACGACTTCGGGCGGGGCTACTCCTCCTTCGCCTACCTGGCCCGGCTGCCGGTGGACGTGCTCAAGATGGACCGGGAGTTCCTCGCCGGCATCGAGCACGACGCCCGCGGCGCGGCCGTCGTGGGCAGCGTCATCGCCCTCGGGCGGCAGCTGCAGATCGACGTCGTCGCCGAGGGCGTGGAGACGCCGGGGGAGCTGGCCGCGCTGCAGGAGCTGGGCTGCCGGTTCGTGCAGGGGTTCCTGCTCGCCCGCCCGACCCGGGCCGCCGATCTCGCCGCGGTGGTGGACGGCTTCGACCCCGAGGTCCTGCGTCCCACGGAACGGTCGCCGTCGTTCCACTGAATGGGACGACGTGGTTGACGGCGACACGTGCCAGGGCGCACAGTGTGGGCGTGCTGCGCTCCCGGCTCCTCGTAGTCATCGACTAGCGCGTCGGTCCACCGACCGACGCGCTCACCCCTCCGTGCCTCCTGGCACGAGGGGTTTTTTGTTGGCCGGAACCCGCCGGACCCGCTCCGCACACCCACCCTCGCGTCCAGGGAGAACCACCCAGATGAGCACCACCGCCGAAGCCCCGACCGCCGCCGCCGCCGAGTCGCTGGCCGGTCTGGAGACCGCAGCCGGCTCGGTGGCCGAGGCCGCCGCCCCCGCCACCCACCAGCCGGCCACCGGCATCACCGGTGCGCAGAGCCTGGTCCGCTCCCTCGAGGCGGTCGGGGTGGAGATGGTCTTCGGCATCCCGGGCGGGGCCATCCTCCCGCTCTACGACCCGCTCTTCGACTCCTCCGTGCGCCACGTCCTGGTCCGCCACGAGCAGGGTGCCGGGCACGCCGCCACCGGGTACGCCCAGGCCACCGGGAAGGTCGGGGTCTGCATGGCCACCTCCGGGCCCGGCGCGACCAACCTGGTGACCCCGCTGGCCGACGCCTACATGGACTCGGTGCCGATCGTGGCCATCACCGGCCAGGTGCCCTCTGGCGCGATCGGGACCGACGCCTTCCAGGAGGCCGACATCCGCGGCATCACGATGCCGGTCACCAAGCACAACTTCCTGGTCACCGATGCCGCCGAGATCCCCCAGCGGATCGCCGAGGCCTTCCACCTGGCCTCCACCGGGCGGCCCGGGCCGGTGCTGGTCGACGTCCCCAAGGACGTCCTGCAGGCCACCACCGACTTCTCCTGGCCGCCGCGCATCGACCTGCCCGGCTACAAGCCGACCACCCGCCCGCACGGCAAGCAGGTCCGCGAGGCCGCGGCTGTCGTCCAGGCCGCGCGGCAGCCGGTGCTCTACGTCGGCGGCGGGGTGCTCAAGGCGCACGCCAGCGAGGTC
Organism: Geodermatophilaceae bacterium NBWT11; assembly: GCA_014218215.1. Lineage (NCBI taxonomy): Bacteria > Bacillati > Actinomycetota > Actinomycetes > Geodermatophilales > Geodermatophilaceae > Geodermatophilaceae bacterium NBWT11. Next base: position 771,428 of record CP043652.1, on the reverse strand, counting down.
CTCGCCGAGCTGGCCGAGCTGACCGGGGCCCCCGTCGTCACCACCCTGATGGCCCGCGGCGCGTTCCCCGACAGCCACCCCCAGCACCTGGGCATGCCCGGCATGCACGGCACCGTCACCGCGGTCACCGCCCTGCAGAAGGCCGACGTGCTGGTCGCCCTGGGCGCCCGCTTCGACGACCGGGTCACCGGCCAGCTGTCCACCTTCGCCCCCGGCGCGACCGTGGTGCACGCCGACATCGACCCGGCCGAGATCGGCAAGAACCGCAAGGCCGACGTGCCGATCGTGGGCGACGCGAAGGAGACCATCACCGAGCTGGTCGGCGCGCTGCGGGACCTGCAGGAGGACCAGGGCCGCCCCGACCTGTCCGCCTGGTGGACCCAGCTGGACAGCTGGCGTGCCACCTACCCGCTGGGCTACGACCTGCCCGAGGACGGCGCGCTGTCCCCGCAGTACGTCATCGAGCGGCTGGGTGCGATCGCCGGGCCGGACGCCGTGTACTGCGCCGGGGTCGGCCAGCACCAGATGTGGGCCGCCCAGTTCGTCAAGTACGAGAAGCCGGGCACCTGGCTCAACAGCGGCGGCCTGGGGACGATGGGCTACGCCGTCCCGGCCGCGATGGGCGCCAAGGCCGGTCGGCCCGAGGCCACGGTCTGGGCCATCGACGGCGACGGCTGCTTCCAGATGACCAACCAGGAGCTCGCCACCTGCGCCATCGAGGGCATCCCGGTCAAGGTCGCCGTGATCAACAACGGAAACCTGGGCATGGTCCGGCAGTGGCAGACCCTGTTCTACGAGGGCCGCTACTCCAACACCAAGCTGCACGTGCAGAACGAGGACGGCACCCGCCGGGCCGGCGTGCGCATCCCGGACTTCGTGCTGCTGGCCGAGGCGCTGGGGTGTGTCGGGCTGCGCTGCGAGACCGCCGAGGACGTCGACGCCACGATCGAGCAGGCCATGGCGATCAACGACCGGCCGGTGGTCATCGACTTCACCGTCGGCTCCGACGCCCAGGTGTGGCCGATGGTCGCCGCCGGTGCGAGCAACGACGAGATCCTCGCCGCGCGGGACGTCCGCCCGGTCTTCGGAGAGGGGCAGGTCTGATGCCGAGGCACACGCTGTCGGTGCTGGTCGAGAACAAGTCCGGTGTGCTGGCCCGCGTCTCGGCGCTGTTCAGCCGCCGCGGCTACAACATCGAGTCCCTCGCCGTCGGACCGACCGAGAACCCGGACCTGTCCCGGATGACGATCGTGGTCGACGTCGAGTCCCAGCCGCTGGAGCAGATCACCAAGCAGCTGAACAAGCTCATCGAGGTCATCAAGATCGTCGAGCTGGACGGCGCCTCGGTGCAGCGCGAGCTGCTGCTGGTCAAGGTCCGGGCCCCGCTGGCCGACCGCGCCCAGGTGCTGCAGACCGCCGAGCTGTTCCGGGCCCGGGTGATCGACGTCAACACCGACACCGTCACCCTGGAGTCCACCGGCACCCCCGAGAAGCTGCAGGCGCTGCTCGCCGTCCTCGCCCCGTTGGGGATCAAGGAGATGGCGCAGTCCGGCACCGTGGCCCTGGGCCGCGGCCCACGCTCGATGAGCGGCGCCGGTACGTTGCGCCCCGTCGAGCGCTCCGCCTAGACCCCACCACCCCAACCCAGAGGAGTCACCCGCACATGGCCGCCGAGATCTTCTACGACGACGACGCCGACCTGTCGATCATCCAGGGGCGCACCGTCGCCGTCATCGGCTACGGCAGCCAGGGCCACGCCCACTCGCTGTCGCTGCGCGACTCCGGCGTGGACGTCCGCGTCGGCCTGCTCGAGGGCTCGAAGAGCCGGGCCAAGGCCGAGGCCGAGGGCCTGCGCGTCGTCACCCCCGCCGAGGCGGCCGCCGAGGCCGACCTGATCATGATCCTGGCGCCGGACCACGTGCAGCGGAAGCTCTACGCCGAGTCCGTCGAGCCCAACCTGCAGGACGGCGACGCGCTGTTCTTCGGCCACGGCTTCAACATCCGCTTCGGCTACATCAAGCCCCCGTCCGGTGTCGACGTCGCCATGGTCGCCCCCAAGGGCCCGGGTCACCTGGTCCGCCGCGAGTTCGTCGACGGCAAGGGCGTGCCCTGCCTCATCGCCGTCGAGCAGGACGCCTCCGGCTCGGCCCAGGCCCTGGCGCTGTCCTACGCCAAGGCCATCGGCGGTGCCCGCGCCGGCGTCATCAAGACGACGTTCGCCGAGGAGACCGAGACCGACCTGTTCGGCGAGCAGGCCGTGCTCTGCGGCGGCATGTCCGCCCTGGTGCAGGCCGGGTTCGAGACCCTCACCGAGGCCGGCTACCAGCCCGAGATCGCCTACTTCGAGTGCCTGCACGAGCTCAAGCTGATCGTCGACCTCATGTACGAGGGCGGCATCGCCAAGCAGCGCTGGTCGGTCTCCGACACCGCCGAGTACGGCGACTACACCTCCGGGCCGCGGGTCGTCGACGCCCGCGTCAAGGAGACGATGGGCCAGGTCCTCAAGGACATCCAGGACGGCACCTGGGCCGCGGCCTTCATCGCCGACCAGGACGCCGGTGCGCCGGACTTCACGGCCAAGCGCGCCGCCGCCGAGGCGCACCCGATCGAAGAGACCGGGCGCCAGCTGCGCGGCCTCATGAGCTGGGTCTCCGCCAGCGACGACTACACCGGCAGCGCCCAGCGCTGACCCCCGCACGACGACGACAGCCCCTCCCCGCGACCTGCGGGGAGGGGCTGTCGTGCGTCCGGGCTCAGGCGGCCGGTGCGGTCCAGGCGGCGACGTCGGGACGGCGCATCAGCACCACGACGGCCACGGCGAGGGCCAGCAGCAGGGCCGACAGGACGTCGAAGCCGATCCCGGTCACCACCGACAGCACCTCGTTGACCGCCCACACCACGACCAGGGCCACCCCCACGACGGTCAGCACCCGGCCGTTGCGCCCGCGGACCGCCAGCACGGCGCCGTAGACCGCCCCGGCCGAGAGCACCAGGTAGAGCAGCCCCAGCGCGAGGAAGTCCAGTCGCCCGTTGACGCCCAGGCTCAGCCCGGACAACCCGGGGAGCAGGCAGAAGAGCGCCTGCAGTCCGGCGAGGGCGGCCGCGGCGACGACCGCCGGCGGGGGACGCCCCGTGCCTCCGGCGGTCACGCGGCGCGGCGCCCGGCCAGGTACTGCTGCGCCGGGGGCTGGCGGAGCAGGAAGACGATCACCAACGGGATGAGGAAGCCCAGCAGGTTGAAGAACTGGAAGGAACCGTCGACCAGGCTGAGCACCACCACGAGCAGGTTGAGCGCGATCGAGGCGTAGAGCGCCGTCAGCAGGAGCTTCTCGTCCCCTCCGCGCAGCAGCTGGATGCCGCCGGCCAGCACGGCGAGGGCGACGACCAGCGAGACGAGCACCAGGACACCGAGCAGCGGGCTGACGTCGAAGACGGTGCCGATGACGGCCAGGTTGAGCAGGCCCCCCAGGGCACCGAGGGCGCCGATCACCACGGCTGCGACCGCGGCACCGGTCACCTGGGGCGGCCGGACGCCGGCGGTGGGGCCGTCCGGGGCGGGGGACCAGCCGGGCTGCGGCTGCTGCCAGCCGGCGTTCGGGTCCTGGGGCGGGTTCGGGCTGGTCATCGGCTCACTCTCACCTGGGTACGGGGGCTCGATCATGGACGGCCCACCCCCGGTGCGCCCGGTGGGCGGCGTCGAAACGCGCGGACGGTGCCAAGGACAGGAACACGACCGTCAGCACGCAGGCCAGCAGCACCGGCGGCGTGAGCGCCCGGGTCGCCCCCGGGTCACCGACCCCCACCAGCGTCGACAGCACCGGCTGCAGCAGCAGGACCCCGCCCACGGCGGAGACCACGAGCAGCGGCACCCTCGTCCGTCCGGTGGCGCAGGCCAGCACGGCCGCGGCGACCCCGATCGTGACGAGGGTCAGCCCGACCGAGAGGGCCACCAGGAACCCCCCGACACCCCGGCGCAGGCTCTCGCCCAGGTCCGGGTCGGTTCCCCCGCTGCCCCGGGCGTCCAGACCGGTCGCCGCGAGGTCGACCGTGAGCCAGCCCAGGTAGCCGACCAGCACCAGGCCCAGCACCACGGCGGTGGTCGTCGTCCAGGGGCGGGGACCCGGGGGTGGGGGCGGGGGAGGCGGCTGCCACGGCCGACCGGGCGGCGGCCCCCACCCTCCCCAGGGCGGGGGCGGGGCGGCCCACGGCGGGGGAGCCTGCCCCCAGGACGGCGGGGGTGGCACCCGTGCCGGCACCGGGCGCCGGGTGGGCGGTGGACCCCCGTAGCCCTCGGCGGTCCGGGGCGGGACCGACAGGGGCGCCGTGACCTGCCGGGGCACGGCCACGGGGCCGGTCGACGCGTCGTCCGGCCCCGGCCCCCCGTCGGTCACGTCCGGGCGCTGTTCAGCCGAGGGCGGCGCGACGGGCCCGGTGGGCGGCGAAGAACTGGCTCGCCGGTGCCAGCGAGAGCAGCACCACGATCGCGATCGCCCCGGCGAAGAAGAGCAGCGTGACCACCAGCCCGCCGGCGGCGCCCTCCTGTCCCGCGCCGCTCAGCGCACCGATGAAGGCCAGCCCGGTGGCCGCGATCGAGACGGAACCGGCGACCAGCAGGAGCACCCGGCTCCGGCCGGTCAGCGCCCACGCCGAGCCCCAGATGACCAGCACCGTCCAGACGAGGGCCAGCAGGCCGAAGACGAAGACCACGCCCGCGGCTGCGGCGAAGCCGCTGCCGAACACCTGGCCGAGGCCGAACTCGTCGTCCAGCGAGTTCGCGCTGGAGCTGGCCCCGGTGAGGGCGGCCCCGCCGATGAGGAACAGGGCCGTGACCAGGACGCCGATCGCGCCGAAGACGAAGCCGAGGACGGCGGCGGTGATCACGCCACCGGGCCGGGCCGGGGGAGCGGTGCCCCAGCCCTGGCCCTGCACCCCGCTCTGGCCGTAGGCGGCCTGGTAGCCGTACGGGGACGCCTCCTGGCCGTAGGCCGGCTGCACGTACCCGCCCTGGCCGTAGGCGGACGGGTCGTACCCGCCCTGGCCGTAGGAGGACTGGCCGTAGGGAGACTGGCCGTACGAGGACTGGTCGTAGGAGGACTGGCCCTGCGGGGGCTGCCCGTACGACGGCTGGTCGGCGGACCGGCCCCAGCCGCTCGAGCCCGGAGACGGGTCCTGTCCGTACCGGGGTGACTCCGGTCGGCCCTGCTCGTCCCGTTCGTCGCTCATGGTCTCCTCCACGCGGGGCCGGTCCCGGGGGACCGGCGGTGAACAGCCAGGATGGCCGTGGCACCCCCACCGGGCAAGCAGGGCCGACCCTCCCGGGTGTCGCCGGGCAGCTCCGGCACGGGCTCCCCGGGAGGTGCCGGGGGCGCGCGCCCTAGGCTGTCCAGCCGTGACCACCCCTGCGCCCGTCGTCCTGATCGCCGAGGAGCTCGCCCCCAGTGCGCTGGAGGTGCTGGGTTCGGAGTTCGAGATCCGGCACGTCGACGGCGCCGACCGGGCCGCCCTGCTGCCGGCCCTCGCCGACGCGGCGGCGGTCATGGTGCGCAGCGCCACCACCATGGACGCCGAGGCCCTCGCCGCGGCCCCGCACCTCAAGGTCGTCGCGCGCGCCGGCATCGGGCTGGACAACGTCGACGTCCCGGCGGCCACCGCCCGCGGTGTCATGGTGGTCAACGCCCCCACCTCCAACATCGTCAGCGCCGCCGAGCACGCGGTGGCCCTGCTCCTCGCCGCCGCCCGGCACATCCCGGCCGCGGACGCCTCGCTGCGCGAGGGCACCTGGAAGCGCTCCAAGTTCACCGGCGTCGAGGTCACCGAGAAGACCGTCGGCGTCGTCGGCCTGGGCCGGATCGGCGTGCTCGTGGCCCAGCGGCTGGCCGCCTTCGGCGTCACGCTGATCGCCTACGACCCCTACATCCAGCCCGGGCGCGCCGCGCAGCTCGGCGTCCGGCTGGTGTCGCTGGAGGACCTCCTCCGCGAGTCGGACTTCATCACCATCCACCTGCCCAAGACCCCCGAGACGCTCGGGATGATCGGTGCCGAGCAGCTGGCGATGACCAAGAAGGGCGTGATCATCGTCAACGCGGCCCGCGGTGGGCTCGTGGAGGAGGCCGCGCTGGCCGAGGCGCTGCAGTCGGGCCAGGTCGGTGCGGCCGGCATCGACGTCTACGCCAAGGAGCCCTGCACCGACAGCCCGCTCTTCGCGCTGCCCAACGTCGTCGTCACCCCGCACCTGGGCGCCTCCACCACCGAGGCCCAGGACAAGGCCGGGACGGCGGTCGCCCGCAGCGTGCGGCTGGCCCTGCAGGGCGACTTCGTGCCCGACGCGGTCAACGTCCAGGCCGGTGGCGTCGTCGCCCCCGACGTGCGTCCGGGCCTGCCGTTGGCGGAGAAGCTGGGCCGGGTCTTCACCGCCGTCGCCGGTGGACTGGCCCAGTCGGTGTCGGTCGAGGTGCTGGGCAAGATCGCCGAGTTCGACGTCTCCGTCGTCCAGCTGGCCGTGCTGCGCGGGGTCTTCACCGACGTCGTCGAGGAGCAGGTCAGCTACGTCAACGCCCCGCTGCTGGCTGAGGCGCGCGGGCTGGACGTCACGCTGACCAAGGACGTGGAGAGCCCGCACTACCGCAACCTGATCACCGTGCGCGGTGCGATGGCCGACGGCACCGGGGTCACCGTCTCCGGCACGCTGTACGGCAAGAACCAGGTGCCCAAGCTGACCGAGGTGGGTGGCTTCGAGATCGACCTCGAGGCCAAGGGCTACCTGCTGTTCTTCACCTACGCCGACCGGCCGGGCGTGGTGGGCACCGTGGGGGCCGCGCTCGGCGAGGCCGGGGTGAACATCGCCGGCGCCCAGGTCAGCCGCACCACACAGGGCGGGGAGGCGCTGATGGCCGTCACCGTCGACAGCGAGGTCACCGGCGAGCTGCTCGCCGACATCGCCGGTCGCATCGGGGCCCGTGAGGCCCGGGCGGCGGACCTGAACCCGATCTGACCCACCCGCGCGGCCCTCAGCGGCGTCGACCCCACCCGGGGTCGGCGCCGCTGCCGCGTGTCCGGCCGGTGTGCACCGGACGGACAGCAGACTGCCAGCCGGGTGGTTGAACGCGTGTCGACCACGACGTCCGGCGGGTCGTGGTTGCTCCGTCTGCGCATCACGTACCCCCGTCTGCGCGACTCCCGGGCGGTTCGACCGGCACCGGACGGTCCGTTGGGCCGTCTGCAGGCACTTCTGGGTCGCGACTGGGCCAGGTGGCCCATTGTCGATTAGCGAGGCTCACGACCACGCTTTTCCTCGCAGGTGGCGACCAGGTGCACACGGGGTGTGCACGGGGGGCCCAGCCACCGGCACATCCGGTTCATCGCTGACAGGGGTGCACGTGGTTCCCAGGACGAACAGCACCACCCGGGCCGGACGCGACCGCGTCCTCGCCCGGAGCGGGGTCGTCGCCATCGCGGCGGCCCTCACCATGACCGCGGGGGCCGGCAACGCGCTGGCCGCCCCGGCCGACATCGCGGCCCGCGCCGGCCAGCAGCCGGTCACCCTCACCGGGGACCAGCTGCAGCAGGTCCAGGGCCAGCTCGACGCCCGCCGCGACGGCAGCCGCCCCGCCGGGCTGCCCGACAGCGGACCGACCTCCTTCTTCGTCGAGACCGGCACGCCCTCGACGTCCCAGGTGTTCGCCGAGACGCTGCCCGGCTCGGGGGAGGCCGCCGCCGGTGTCGCCGCCGCGGCCGCACAGCCCGCAGCCGAGGCCGCTGCGGCCGCCGTCGCCAGCGAGGTGCCGGCCGCGGTGCCCGCCGCCGAGGTGCTGTACTCCACGACCACCGTGCTCTCCGGGGTCGCCGTCCGCGCCGACGCCGCGGACTACGAGACGCTGGCCGCACTGCCCGACGTGGTGGCCGTGCACGCGATCGCGCCCAAGCAGATCAGCAACACCGGTGCCGCGTCGGTCGTCGAGGCCGTGCAGGCCTGGGAGGACCTCGGCAACACCGGCGAGGGCGTCTCCATCGGCATCATCGACACCGGGATCGACTACACCCACACCGACTTCGGTGGCAGCGGCAGCGTCGACCAGTACGAGACCCTGCAGGCCTACGAGGCGCAGCCCGCCCCGGCCGGCATCTACCCCAACGCCAAGGTCGTCGGCGGCCGGGACTTCGTCGGCGACAGCTACAACGCCGACCCGGCCAGCCCGGCCTACCAGCCGGTCGCCATGCCCGACGACAACCCGCTGGACTGCAACGGCCACGGCTCGCACGTCGCCGGCACGTCGGCCGGGTACGGCGTGAACGCCGACGGCACCACCTACCGCGGCGGCTACGACGACGGCGTCCCCTCGGACCTGTCCATCGGGCCGGGCATGGCGCCCGGTGCCGAGCTGTACGCGCTGAAGGTCTTCGGCTGCGACGGCTCCACCGACGTCACCATGCAGGCGATCGAGTGGGCGCTGGACCCCAACGGTGACGGCAACCCCGAGGACCACCTCGACGTCGTCAACCTCTCCCTGGGCTCGGACTACGGCCTGGCCGACGACGCCGACTCGATGGCCATCGACCGGGCCATGGAGCTCGGCATGCTCGCCGTGCTGTCCGCCGGCAACGCCGCCGACAGCTACGACATCGGTGGCTCGCCGGGCAACGCCCCCCGCGGCATCGCGGTGGCGGCCAGCAACGACGGCTACGCGGTGCTCGACGGCTGGCAGGTCGTCTCGCCCGAGGGCCTGGTCGAGGGCACCCGCCCCGGCCTGCGGTCCATCGCCTACAGCGACACCGACGACGGCGGCACGATCAAGCCCGACGTCACCGGTGACCTGATCGCCGCACCGGCCGGCAACGAGTCCGGCTGCGCGGCCCTGCCGCCCGGCTACGCCAGCGGCCAGATCCTGCTGATCGAGGCCGACGGGTTCACCTGCGGCTCGGTCGCCAAGGGCACCAACGCGGTGAACGCCGGGGCCATCGGCTTCGTCATCGTCGACGACGGCGACGCCCTGGAGACCGGCATCACCGGCGTCCCGCAGATCCCGGGCATCCTGGTCACCGCCACCGACGGTGCGGCCCTCGCCGGTGCCGTCGCCGCGGGCACGACCGTCACGGTCACCTTCGGCCCCGGCCTGAAGTCCTCCTCGGTCACCACCGACCCGGGCCAGGTCGACCAGCTCGCGTCCTTCAGCTCCCGCGGGGTCCGCCAGGCCGACGGCGTCAAGCCCGACGTCGCCGCCCCCGGCGTGAGCGTCTTCTCCGCCGGTGTCGGGCAGGGCTCCGGTGGGGCCACCCTCTCCGGCACCTCGATGGCCGCCCCGGTCACCGCCGGCGTCACCGCGCTGATCCGCGCGGCGCACCCGGAGTGGAGCACCGAGCAGGTCAAGGCCGACCTGATGAACACCGCCGGCCACGACCTGACCACCGGCCCCGACGGCACCGGCGAGGTCTACGGGCCCAACCGGGTCGGCGCCGGCCGGATCGACGCGTCGGCGGCGCTGGCCAACGAGGTGCTCGCCTACGCCGAGGCCGGTTCGGGCGTCGTGTCGGCGTCCTTCGGGGTCGTCGAGGTCGACGCCGAGCAGGTCAGCGACAGCCGGACCATCACGGTGGAGAACACCGGTGACCGGGCCGCGGTCTACCGGGTGTCCTACGACGCCCTCGTCGCCCAGCCGGGCGTCCGGTACGCGCTGTCCGCCCAGCGGCTCACCGTGCCCCCGGGCCAGAGCCGCACGGTGACGGTCACCATGACCGCCACCCAGGACCAGCTGCTCAAGGTCGCCGACCCGACGATGGTCGTCGACGACGGCCGCCAGTTCGTCGGTGAGGCCAGCGGTCGGGTCTTCTTCACCCCGCAGAACAACCGCGGGGAGACCCTGCGGGTGCCGGTGCACGCCAACCCGAAGCCCTCCTCCACGCTGGCCGCCACGGCAGCCGAGGACGGCTCGTCCATCACCCTCGCCGGTGAGGGCGTGGCCAACGGCCCGGCCCTGGACCCCAGCAGCTATACCTCGCTGGTCAGCGGGTTCGAGCAGCTCGGCTACAGCCCGGAGCTGCCCGAGTGCACCACCGCCCCCGCCTCGGACTGCTACAAGACCGAGCTCGAGCGGTCGGTCGACCTGGCCGGCGTCGGGGTCGCCTCCGACGTGCTGCAGTACGACGACGCAGGCCTGTACTTCGCGGTCTCCGCGCACGGGCGCTTCACCACCGCGCAGACGGCCGTGAACTACGGGGTGTTCCTCGACGCGACCGGGGACGGGGTCTGGGACTACCAGGTCACCACCACTCGCATCGAGGACTACGACGTGCCGCTGGTCGTCCTGACCGACCGGGACTTCAACCTCGTCGGGCCGGGCGGTGAGCCCGTCGTGACGCCGATGAACGTCTACGACGGCCTCGTCGACACCAACGCGATGGACTCCGACGTCCAGGTGCTCAGCGTCCCGCTGTCGGCGTTCCCGGAGCCGCTGGGCCGGATCACCTTCGGTGTCCAGTCCTCCAGCGCCAACGGCACCGTGGACGACGTCGGCACGGTCACCACCGGTGGTCTGCCCGAGCTCGCGCCCCAGGCGATGAGCTTCGACCCGACCGCCCCCGGGCTGTCCTTCGACGTCGACGGCGAGTCCGCGATCGTGGTCCCGGCCGCCGACGGCACCGAGATCACGGTGACCCAGGACGCCGCGTCCTACGCCGCGGACACCGCCGTGGGCGGGGAGAAGGCCGCGATGGTGCTGCTCAGCCAGAACAGCACCGGCGCGGGCCGCACCCAGACCGTCCCGATCGCCGGGACGGCGGCCGACACCTCGACCACCACCGAGGTCCCGCCGGCCGACACCACCCCGGTGGAGCCGGCGCCCGAGGACACCACCACGGTGCCCCCGGTGGCCGAGGAGCCCGCGGAGGCACCCGTCGAGACCCCGGCCGACGCCCCGGTCGAGACGCCCGCGGACGCCCCGCCCGCCGGCTGACCCGGTAGCACCACCGCGCACCCGGCGCCCCCCGCACACCCGTGCGGGGGGCGCCGGTGTGTCCGGGTGGGGACGCCGTCCGTGCCGGGCACTAGCCTCGGGCCCCATGCGGCTGGCTGTGATCCCTGGAGACGGCATCGGACCCGAGGTGGTGGCCGAGGGCCTCAAGGTCCTCGGTGAGGTGGCCCCCGACGTCGAGAGCACCCACTACGACCTCGGAGCCGCCCGCTGGCAGCGCACCGGGGAGCTCCTGCCCGACACGGTGCTCGACGAGCTGCGCCAGCACGACGCGATCCTGCTGGGTGCGGTGGGCGACCCGTCGGTGCCCGCCGGCATCCTCGAGCGGGGGCTGCTGCTGAAGCTGCGGTTCGAGCTCGACCACCACGTGAACCTGCGCCCGGCCAAGCTCTACGACGGCGTCACCAGCCCGCTGGCCGCCCCCGGCGAGATCGACATGCTGTGCGTGCGCGAGGGCACCGAGGGCCCCTACGTGGGCAACGGCGGCGTGCTGCGCAAGGACACCCCGCACGAGGTGGCCACCGAGGTCAGCCTGAACACCGCCTTCGGTGTCGAGCGCGTGGTCCGGTACGCCTTCGAACGCGCCGTGACCCGCCCGCGCAAGCACCTGACGCTGGTGCACAAGACCAACGTGCTCAGCCACGCCGGGTCGCTGTGGTCGCGCACGGTGGAGGAGCTCTCCACGGAGTTCCCGGACGTCGCCGTGGCCTACCAGCACGTGGACGCCGCCGCGATGTTCTTCGTGACCGACCCCGGCCGCTACGACGTGATCGTCACCGACAACCTGTTCGGCGACATCGTGACCGACATCGCCGCTGCGGTGACCGGTGGCATCGGGCTGGCCGCCAGCGGCAACCTGGACGCCTCGGGCACCAACCCGTCGATGTTCGAGCCGGTGCACGGTTCGGCGCCCGACATCGCCGGTCAGGGCAAGGCCGACCCCACCGCGACGGTGCTGTCGGTCGGGCTGCTCCTGGAGCACCTGGGGCGCCCGGAGCAGGCCCGCAAGGTCAACGCCGCGGTGGCCTTCGACCTCTCCACCCGGGACAAGCGCTCCCCGCTGCGCACCGCCGAGGTCGGCGACCGCCTGGCGGCCCTCGCCTCCGGCTGAGCCCCGGGTCGGCCGGACGGGGTCAGCGTGCGCTGAGCGGTGCCACCGTGGAGGCGAGCAGGCAGAACTCGTTGCCCTCGGGGTCGGCGAGCACGACCCAGGTCATCTCCTCGGACGGCGGGCCCTGACCGACGTCGGCGCGGGTCGCCCCCAGCGCCAGCAGCCGCCCGAGCTCGGCCGCCTGGTCGCGGTCGGTGGCGTTCAGGTCCAGGTGCAGCCGCACCTTCCCGGGCGTGGGGTCGGGGGTGGGGAGGAAGTCCAGCCCCGGCACCGGGCCCTTCTCCGGCTGCCCCGGCGGGGCGATGCTGACCACGCCGTCCTCCTCGCCGACCACCTCCCAGGCGAGGACCGCAGCCCAGAAGGCGGCGAGCGCGGGCGGGTCCAGGGCGTCGACGGCGACGGCGGTGATGCGGGAGGCCATCGCCCGATCCTGGCCGCAGGGAGCCGGTGGCACCAGGTCAGTAACCTCGACCCGTGCGCATCGTCCGTTACGCCTCACCGTCCGGCATGTCCTTCGGCGTCCTCGACGGGGACGGCCAGGTGGCCCAGATCGAGGGCCACCCCTTCGGCCAGATCTCCTTCACCGGTCAGCGGCACGCCGCGGCCGACGTCCGGCTGCTCTCCCCGATCCTGCCCAGCAAGGTGGTGTGCGTCGGGAAGAACTACGCCGACCACGTGGCGGAGATGAAGACCGGGGACGCCCCCAAGGAGCCGTTGCTCTTCCTCAAGCCCTCCACCTCGGTGATCGGGCCCGGCGACGCGATCCGCATCCCGCCGGGCAGCACCAACGTGCACCACGAGGCCGAGCTGGCCGTCGTCATCGGCGCCCGCGGGGCCCGGCACGTCACCCCGGAGCAGGCGCTGTCCAGCGTCTTCGGCTACACGATCGGCAACGACGTCACCGAGCGGGACATGCAGCGCAGCGACAACCAGTGGACCCGGGCCAAGGGCTTCGACTCCTTCTGCCCGATCGGCCCGTGGATCGAGACCGACCTGCCCGGCATCGGCAAGGACCCCGCCGACCTGTCGGTCACCGCCACCGTCGACGGCGAGCTCCGCCAGGACGGTCGCACCAGCCAGCTGCTCTTCGACGTCCCCACCCTGATCTCCTACATCTCGCAGGTGATGACCCTGCTGCCCGGGGACGTCGTCCTCACCGGCACCCCGGCCGGGGTGGGCCCGCTGCGGGCCGGCGGTTCGGTCACCTGCGCCATCGAGGGGCTGGGCGAGCTGACCAACACCGTCACCGGCGCCGACACCGTCTCCACCGCGTCGTGACGGCCCCCACCGCTCCGGTCCGCACCCGGTTCTGCCCCTCGCCGACCGGCACGGTGCACGTCGGCGTCATGCGGGCCGCGCTGTTCAACTGGGCCTACGCCAGGCACACCGGCGGGCAGTTCGTCTTCCGCATCGAGGACACCGACGCCGCGCGCAACACCGAGGAGTCCTACCGGCACCTGCTGGACAGCCTGCGCTGGCTGGGCCTGGAGTGGGACGAGGGCCCCGAGGTCGGTGGCCCGCACGGGCCCTACCGGCAGTCCGAGCGCGGTGAGGTCTACCGCGACGTGCTGGCCAAGCTGGTGGAGGGCGGGCACGCCTACGAGTCGTTCTCCACCCCCGAGGAGGTCGCGGCCCGCCGGGTCGCCGCCGGCCAGGACCCCAAGCAGGGCTACGACGGCGCCGACCGGGAGACCACCGACGCCCAGAAGGCCGCGTTCCGGGCCGAGGGCCGCTCGCCGGTCTACCGGCTCCGGATGCCCGACCACGCCCTGGCCTGGGACGACCTCGTGCGCGGCGAGGTCTCCTTCGCCGCCGGCGCCGTGCCGGACTTCGTGCTCGCCCGGGCCGGCGGCCAGCCGCTGTACCCGTTGGTCAACCCGGTGGACGACGCCCTGATGGGCATCACCGACGTCCTGCGCGGGGAGGACCTGCTGTCCTCGACCCCCCGCCAGCTCGCGCTCTACGAGGCGCTCACCGCCGTCGGGGTGGCCCAGGGCGCCCCGCGCTTCGGGCACCTGCCGCTGGTGATGGGGGAGGGCGCGAAGAAGCTGTCCAAGCGCGACCCCACGTCGAACCTGGACCTCTACCGCGACCGGGGCTTCCTCCCGGAGGGCCTGGCCAACTACCTGGCGCTGCTCGGCTGGGCGATCGCCGAGGACCGGGACGTGTTCTCGATGGCGGAGATGGTCGAGGCCTTCGACGTCCGTCGGGTGAGCCCCAACCCGGCCCGCTTCGACCTGAAGAAGGCCGAGGCGATCAACGCCACCCACCTGCGCGCGTTGCCGGTGGAGGAGTTCGTCACCCGGGTGACCCCGTACCTGGCCGGCGCCGGCCTGGTCGCGGAGCCGCCGACGGCCGACCAGCAACGGGTGCTCGACGCCATCGCGCCGCTGGCCCAGGAGCGGATGGTCGTGCTCTCCGAGGCCGTCGGCCTGCTGGGGTTCCTCTTCACCGACGACGTCGTGTTCGACGAGGCGGCGGTGGCCAAGCAGCTGTCCGGACCGGACGCCGTGGAGGTGCTGGACGCCGCGACCGCGGCGCTGACCGCACTGACCGACTGGACCACCCCCGAGCTGGAGGCCGCGCTCAAGCAGGCCCTGGTCGAGGAGCTGGGCCGCAAGCCGCGGCAGGCCTTCGGGCCCGTCCGGGTCGCGATCAGCGGGCGCACGGTCAGCCCGCCGCTCTACGAGTCGATGGAGCTGCTGGGCCGGGAGACCACCCTGGCCCGGCTCGCCGTCGCCCGGGAGCGCGCGAGCGCGTGATGCCCGGCGGAGCGGGTTCCCAGCAGGGTCAGGCGCAGCCCTGGCAGTACGGCGGCCCGCCCCCACCGGCCGGTGGGGGGCACCGGCGCAGGTGCCCCGCGGCTGGGTGCCCGCCCCGCCGCCGCCACCGCTGCCGCCACGGCCGGTGGGAGGTCGACCGGTCACCCCGCCCGGGGCCCCGCCCTTCGACCGACCGCAGCCCTACGAGCGGCTGATGCGGGCCCGCGACTGGGCCTGGTGGCGTCCGGTGCTGGGCCTGCTGCTGTTCTCCGTGCTCTACGCCGTGGCCGCCGTCCTCGTCGTGGTCGCGGTGCTGGTCACCGGCGTGGTGCCCGAGGCCAACCTGCTCGACCTGGTCGACCCCGGCGTGCTGCTGATGACCAACCTGTCGCTCATCGTCGCGATCCCGATCGTCTGGGCCTGCTGGGCGGTCGCGCACGGCATGCGGCCGGGCTGGTCGTCGTCGGTCACCGGCCGGCTGCGCTGGCGGCTGTTCCGACCGCTCACCTGGCGCGCCCTGCTCACCCTGGGCGTCGGCGTGCTGGTGACCATCGGGATCAGCCTGACCGCCGAGTCCGGCACGATCACCGGCCCCGACTCCAGCTACGTCTGGCTGCTGCTCGTGGTGCTGCTGACCACGCCGCTGCAGTCCGCCGCCGAGGAGTACGTCTTCCGCGGCTACCTGACCCAGGCCCTCACCGCGTGGATCCGCTCGGAGAAGGCCGGGCCGGTCATCGCCGCGCTGGTGACGGCCACGCTCTTCTCGGCCGCACACGCCCCGCCGGACGTGCTGACCTTCGCAGACCGGTTCGCCTTCGGGCTCGCCGCCTCGTGGGTCACGAACCTCACCGGGGGGCTGGAGGCGGCGATCGTGCTGCACGCGGTGAACAACGTGGTGGTCTTCCTGACCATCGGGCTCCTCGGCGACGAGGTGGCCACCGCGGTGCCCCCGGCCGGCATCGGGCTGCTGGTCACCCTGCTCGACCTGGTCGCCATGGGCGCCTACGTCTGGCTCGTCGCCCGCTCCCGCGCGGTGCTGCGGCCCGAGCTCGTCAGCCCGGCCGTCGACCTCCGGGGGACACAGGCCCGGCAGCCCACCTGGGTGCCGGCCCCGCCGCTGCCCCCGTTCGGCGGGCCGCCGGGTCCGCCGGCGCCCGACCCGCGGTGGTCGCGGCAGGGGGTGCGTGAAGCCCGGGAGGGCATCGGGTAGTGTCTCCGACGGCGCTGAGAGGCGCTGACAACAGCACAGCCCATGGGGTATGGGGTAATTGGCAGCCCGACGGTTTCTGGTTCCGTTAGTCTAGGTTCGAGTCCTGGTACCCCAGCGAGGAAGCGTGATCTCCTCAGGTAACATCTGCACACAGTTCTGGCCCCGTCGTCTAGCGGCCCAGGACGCCGCCCTCTCACGGCGGTAGCGAGGGTTCGAATCCCTTCGGGGCTACACCGCACCACCAGACACCCTCCGACCCACCCGGGTCGGAGGGTGTTTCTGTGTCATGGGGGCTGCGTGGCCGGGTGACACCGGGTGTCAGCCTGGTGCGTCCGGGGGAGGAAGACCCCCGGACGCACCCGGCCCACGGGTGCACGACCACGGGAGACCCCATGGACCTCGGCATCAGCGGCCGCACCGCACTCGTCACCGGAGCGGACTCCGGCATCGGCCGCGAGACCGCCCGCATGCTGCTCGCCGAGGGCGTGCGCGTCGTCATCACCGACGTGGACGCCGAGGCCCTCGAGAAGGCCGCTGCCGAGCTGGGCGACGGCGTCACCGCCATCGCCGCCGACCTCACCGACGCCGCCGACGTCGACCGCCTCAAGACCGAGGTCGTCGCCGCCATCGGCGACCCGCAGATCCTGGTCAACGCCGCCGGCATCACCGGCGCGCAGGGGCTCTTCCACGAGATCGACGAGGAGGGCTGGCGCTCCACCCTGGAGATCGACTTCTTCGCCGTCGTCCGCGTCGTCCGGGCGTTCGTCGACGGCATGCGCACCGCCGGCTGGGGGCGCATCGTCCTGCTCGCCAGCGAGGACGCCGTCCAGCCTTACGTCGACGAGCTGCCCTACTGCGCGGCCAAGGCCGCCGTCCTCAGCCTGACCAAGGGCCTGTCCAAGAGCTACGGCTCCGACGGCGTCCTGGTCAACGCCGTGTCCCCGGCCTTCATCGCCAGCCCGATGACCGACGCGATGATGGAGAAGCGGGCCGAGGAGAACGGCACCTCCGTCGACGAGGCCATCGAGTCCTTCCTGGAGGAGGAGCGGCCGGGCATGGAGCTGGGTCGCCGTGGCGAGGTCGAGGAGGTCGCCAGCGTGATCACCTTCCTGTGCTCCGAGCGCGCCAGCTTCGTCAACGGCAGCAACTACCGGGTGGACGCGGGGTCCGTGTCCACCATCTAGGGCGTCCGGGTGGCGGGTGTTAGCGTTCACAATCGTGATCAGCACCACCCGCCACCTCGCCGACGGCCGCGAGATCGTCTACTTCGACGACGCGCCCGTGTCCCGTGACGCCGTCGACCCGCGGGACCTCCCGCCGGTGGCGACGCGCTCCCAGGTCCGCTGGGACCCGCTGCTGGGGGAGTGGGTGGTCATCGCCGCCCACCGACAGACCCGCACGTTCCTGCCGCCGACCGACCAGTGCCCGCTGTGTCCCTCGACCCCGGAGCGGGCGACCGAGGTGCCCGAGGCCCACTACCAGGTCGCGGTGTTCGAGAACCGCTTCCCCTCGCTGTCGACCGAGGTCGACCGGGACGTGCCCACGCACGCCGAGGGGAACCCGCTGGTGGCCCTGCGGCCCGGGGAGGGCCGCTGCGAGGTCATCGTCTTCACCGCCGACCACGACCGCTCCTTCGCCGACCTGGGTGCCCAGCGGGCACGGCTGGTCGTCGACGCCTGGGCGCAGCGCACCGAGGTGCTGTCGGCGCTGCCGGGGGTGGAGCAGGTGTTCCTGTTCGAGAACCACGGCGAGGAGATCGGGGTGACCCTGGGTCACCCGCACGGGCAGGTCTACGCCTACCCGTTCCTCGCCCCCCGGGTGCAGCGGGTCCTGGCCCAGGCCCGGGCGTACGACGGCGACCTGTTCGCCGACGTGCTCGCCGCCGAGCGCACCGGCCCCCGCGTGGTCGCGGCCAACGAGCACTGGACGGCGTTCGTGCCCGGTGCCGCCCGCTGGCCCTACGAGCTCCAGCTCTTCCCGCACCGTCGGGTGCCCGACGTCGCGGCGCTCACCGACGCCGAGCGGGACGCCTTCGTCGAGCTGTACCTGGACGTGCTGGGCCGGTTCGCGCACCGCTTCGAGGCCCCGATGAACTACATCTCCTCCTGGAACCAGGCCCCGGTGCACGAGGGACGCGAGGACTGGTGGCTGCACCTGCAGCTGTTCTCCTTCACCCGCGCCCCGGGGAAGCTGAAGTACCTGGCCGGCTCGGAGTCCGGGATGGGCGCCTTCGTCTCCGACACCTCGCCCGAGGGCGTCGCGGAGGAGCTGCGCCAGGTGGTCCTGCCGTGACCTTCCGCGAGCTGTTCGGCGCCGACCCCGAGGGTGTCTGGCTGGCCCCCGGCCGGGCCAACGTGATCGGCGAGCACACCGACTACAACGGCGGCTACGTGCTGCCCATCGCCCTGCCGCACCGGGTGCTGGCCTCGGTCGGGCGCCGCACCGACGGACTGCTCTCGGTGGCGTCGGTGCAGCAGCCCGGCGTGCACGTCGAGCTGCCGATGACCGAGCTGCGACCGGGCAACCCCGGGGGCTGGGCCGGCTACGTCGCCGGCGTGGCCACCCAGTTCGAGCTGCCCGGCGGGCTGTCGGTGCTCGTCGACGGCGACGTCCCGGCCGGCGCCGGCCTGTCGTCCTCGGCCGCGGTGACCTGCTCGGTGGCCCTGGCGCTGCGCGACCTGCTCCGCCCGGACCTCGCCGTGGACGACCTCGTCGACGTCGCCCGGCGGGCCGAGAACGACTTCGTCGGCGCGCCCACCGGGATCCTCGACCAGTCGGCCTCGCTGCTCTGCCGGGCCGGTCACGCGCTCTTCCTGGACACCCGGGACCGCTCCACCGCCCACGTGCCCCTGGACCTGGCCGCGGCCGGCCTGGCGCTGCTGGTGGTCGACACCGGGCACACCCACAGCCACGCCGACGGTGGCTACGGCGACCGGCGCCGGGAGTGCGAGGCGGCCGCCGCCGACCTCGGGGTCACCGCGCTGCGGGACGCCACCGTGGAGACCGTCGCGACGATCGCCGACGACGTGCTGCGCCGCCGCGCCCGGCACATCGTGACCGAGGACGACCGGGTGCTCGAGGTCGTCCGGCTGCTCACCGACGGCAGCGACCCCCGGGCGATCGGCCCCGTGCTCACCGCCGGGCACGCCTCGCTGCGCGACGACTTCGAGATCTCCACCCCCGAGCTCGACGCCGTCGTCGACACCGCGCTGGCCGCGGGCGCGCACGGCGCGCGCATGGTGGGCGGCGGCTTCGGCGGCAGCGCGATCGTGCTGGTCGACACGGATTCCCTGGACGCCGTCACCGCCGCCGTCCAGCCCGCCGGCGGCACCTACCGCACCTTCGTCGCCGTCCCCGGCCCGGGAGCCCACCGCCTCAGCTGACGAGAAGCGCGGCGGTCTCAACGGGTGGATGCAACAGCCTCTGCAGATGATCACGGTGTCGTGGTCTGAGGGGTGGTCCGGTGAGGTCGTCGGGGCTGTCGGTGGAGCAGCAGGATCAGTTGTGGGCGCGATGGCGGGCCGGTGAGTCACTGCGTGGCATCGGCCGGTCATTGGGGCTGTCGCATGCCACGGTGCACCGGCATGTCACGGCGTGTGGTGGCAGACGGCCGGTAGCGCGGCGGCGGGGGCCGCTGGCGTTGAGCGTGGTCGAGCGGGAGGAGATCAGCCGCGGGATCGCCGCCGAGGCGTCGGTGCGGGCGATCGCGCGTGTGTTGGGGCGGGAGCCCTCCACGATCAGCCGGGAGCTGGCCCGCAACGGCGGGCGGGAGGCCTACCGGGCCGCAGCAGCCGATGCCGCGGCCGATCGTCGGGCGCTGCGACCCAAGCCGGCGAAGCTGGCGATCGACGGGCGGCTTCGCGCGGAGGTGCAGCGTGGGCTGGCCCTGGAGTGGTCACCGCAGCAGATCGCGTCACGCTTGGTCGTGGACTTCCCCGACGATGAGGCGATGCGGGTCTCCCACGAGACGATCTACCTGACCTTGTTCGTGCAGGCCAGGGGCGGGTTGGCCCGTGAGTTGACCCGGTCGTTGCGCACCGGTCGGGCGACCCGGCACCCGCGCGGGGCCAAGTTGCCTTCCGGGCGTGGGCAGCTGCGCGGGATGGTCCCGATCTCCGAACGACCCGCCGAGGCCACCGACCGGGCGGTCCCCGGGCACTGGGAGGGCGACCTCGTCTTGGGCAAGCTGCCCAGTGCAGTGGCCACCCTGGTGGAGCGCACCACCCGGTTCGTGGCGTTGGTGGCGCTACCGGAAGGCAAGAAGGCCGAGCAGGTCCACCCGGCTCTGGCCGCAGCGATCAGGCGGGTGCCAGCCCAGCTGCGCCGGTCCCTGACCTGGGACCAGGGCAAGGAGATGGCCGCCCACGCACAGTTCACCGTGGCCACCGGCGTCGACGTCTATTTCTGCGACCCCAAGAGCCCCTGGCAGCGGGGCAGCAACGAGAACACCAACGGCCTCCTCCGCCAGTACCTGCCCAAGGGCGCCGACCTCACGGCCTTCACCCAGCACGACCTCGACGCCATCGCCGCACGACTCAACGGCCGACCCCGACAGACCCTGGACTGGAAGACTCCCGCCGAAGCATTCAACGAGGCCGTTGCACACACCCGTTGAGACCGCCGCCCTTCTCGTCACCGACGGGGTCCTTCCCTCGTCAGCGGGTGGCGCGGCCGATGGCGACGGCGGCGTCGAGGACGGCGCCGACCACCGCGGGGCTGGGCCGGCGGCCCAGCCGCTCGACCGGGCCCGAGACCGACACCGCGCCCAGCACCCCGCCCGCGCCGTCCCGGACCGGGGCGGACAGCGAGGCGACGCCCGGCTCGCGCTCGGCCACGCTGTGCGCCCAGCCCCGGCGGCGGACGTCGAGGAGGGTGCGGGCGGTGAAGCTGGCCGCCGACAGCAGCGGGGTGACCTCGTCGGCGGGAGCGAAGGCGAGCAGCGCGTGGGCCGCGGAGCCCGCGGTCATCGGCAGCCGGGCGCCGACGGGCACGGTGTCGCGCAGCCCGGAGAGCCGCTCGGCAGCGGCGACGCAGACCCGCACCGAGCCGTCCCGGACGTAGAACTGGGCGCTCTCGCCACTGAGGTCGCGCAGCGCGACCAGGTGCCGGGTGGCCGCGCCGGCGAGCTGCTCGGTGCGGTCGGCGCCGCCCCGGGCGAGCTCGGCCAGCACCGGGCCGGGGGTCCAGGAGCCGTCGGGGGTGCGCCGCACCAGGCGGTGGCCCTCCAGGGCCACGGCGAGCCGGTGCGCGGTGGCCCGGGGCAGTCCGGTCCGGGCCACCAGCTCGGCGAGGGTGGCCGGTTCGGCCGCGACGGCGTGCAGGATCGCGACGGCTTTGTCCAACACGGCAACGGGGTTAGGCTGTCCCACGAGCTGACACTCTCATCCCGCACAGTGGGATGGCAAGTCACCGGACACAGGAGGCGCAGCCGTGGGGCAGACCCTGGCGCAGAAGGTCTACGAACAGCACGTGGTGCGGCGCACCGAGGGCGAACCGGACCTGCTCTACATCGACCTGCACCTCGTCCACGAGGTCACCAGCCCCCAGGCCTTCGACGGCCTGCGCGCGGCCGGGCGCACCGTGCGACGTCCGGACCTCACGATGACCACCGAGGACCACAACGTCCCGACCACGGACCTGCTCGCGCCCATCGCCGACCCGGTCAGCCGGGCCCAGGTGCAGGCGCTGCGCGACAACGCCGCGGAGTTCGGCCTGCGCACCGCCCCGATGGGCGACCGCGACCAGGGCATCGTGCACGTCATCGGCCCGCAGCTGGGGCTCACCCAGCCCGGTATGACGATCGTCTGCGGGGACAGCCACACCTCCACGCACGGCGCCTTCGGCGCGCTGGCCTTCGGCATCGGCACCAGCGAGGTCGAGCACGTGCTGGCCACCCAGACGCTGCCCCAGCGCCCGGCCAAGCAGATGTCGGTCCGGGTCGACGGCAAGCTCCCCCTGGGCGTCAGCGCCAAGGACGTCATCCTGGCAGTCATCGCCGAGATCGGCACCGGTGGCGGGCAGGGCCACGTCATCGAGTACCGGGGCAGCGCGATCGAGGCGCTGTCGATGGAGTCGCGGATGACCATCTGCAACATGTCGATCGAGGCCGGCGCCCGCGCCGGGCTCATCGCCCCCGACCGGACGACGATCGACTACCTGGCCGGCCGCCCGCACGCCCCGCAGGGCGCCGACTGGGACGCCGCCCTGGAGGCCTGGGCGCGGCTGCGCACCGACGACGACGCGGTGTTCGACCGCGAGGTCGTCATCGACGCCGCGTCGCTCACCCCGTTCGTCACCTGGGGCACCAACCCCGGCCAGGGCCTGCCGATCGGCGCCTCGGTGCCCGACCCGGCGCAGATCGCCGACGCCGGTGACCGGGCCGCCGCGGAGTCCGCGCTGGAGTACATGGGCCTGACCGCCGGCACCCCGCTGCGGGACATCAGCGTGGACACCGTGTTCCTGGGCTCGTGCACCAACGGCCGGATCGAGGACCTGCGGGTCGCCGCCGAGCTGCTGCGCGGCAACCACGTCGCCGCCGACACCCGGATGCTGGTCGTCCCCGGCTCGATCGGGGTCAAGCAGCAGGCCGAGGCCGAGGGCCTGGACGCGGTCTTCACCGCCGCCGGGGCCGAGTGGCGCGGTGCGGGCTGCTCGATGTGCCTGGGGATGAACCCCGACCAGCTCTCCCCGGGGGAGCGGTCGGCCTCGACGTCCAACCGCAACTTCCAGGGCCGGCAGGGCAAGGGCGGGCGCACCCACCTGGTCTCGCCCGCCGTCGCGGCCGCCACGGCGATCACCGGGCGGCTGACGGCCCCCGCCGACCTGCAGGGAGCAGCGCTCTGATGGACGCCTTCACCACCCACACCGGCACCGCCGCCCCGCTGCGGCGCACCAACGTCGACACCGACCAGATCATCCCGGCCGAGTACCTCAAGCGGATCACCCGCACCGGCTTCGAGGACGGGCTGTTCGTGGCCTGGCGCACCAACGAGCCGGACTTCGTGCTCAACAAGCCCGAGTACGCCGGCGCCTCGATCCTGGTCGCCGGCCCGGACTTCGGCACCGGCTCCTCCCGCGAGCACGCCAACTGGGCGCTGCTCGACGGCGGCTTCCGGGTCGTGGTCAGCGCCCGCTTCGCCGACATCTTCCGCAACAACTCGACGAAGTCCGGTCTGCTCACCGTGCAGCTGCCCGCGGCCGACGTCGAGGCGCTGCAGGACGCCAGCGAGGCCGACCCCACCCTCGAGGTGACCGTCGACCTGGTCGCCAAGGAGGTCCGCTGGGCCGATCGGACGGTCGGGTTCGACATCGACGACTACACCCGCTGGCGGCTGCTGGAGGGCCTGGACGACGTTGGTCTCACCGAGCGGCACCTCGAGGACGTGACCGCCTTCGAGGCCGCCCGCCCGGCCTGGTTGCCGCGGACCCTGCCGGTCGTCTGACCGTCGGGAACCCGGCGGGGTCGGGCGGCGACTGGACACCCGTGTCCACCTCCCGACCCCGCCGGTCCGTCCTCGTCCTCCTGCTCGCGCTGGCCGCCTGGCTGACCGCCGCCGGCACCGCCCAGGCGCACACCGGCCTGACCGCGTCCACCCCGGCCGAGGGCAGCACGGTCACCGAGCCGCTGGCGGCCGTCACGCTCACGTTCAGCGCCGCCGTCCGGGGGCCCGAGGTGACCGTGGCCGGCCCGGACGGGGCAGCGGTGGCCACCGGGGAGGCCACCGCCGACGGCGCGGTGGTCACCGTGCTGGTGGCGCCGACGGCGACCGGCCCGCACACCGTCACCTGGGCGGTCACCTCCGCCGACGGCCACCGGCTGGAGGGCACGGTCGCCTTCGGCTACGCCGGACCGGTGCCCACCACGGCCGCGCCGGCGACCACGGCGGCGCCCGCCACCGCGACACCGGAGCAGGCCCGGCCGAGCGAGGCCGCGGCCAGCACCGAGGACGACGAGGGCGGGAGCAGCACCGCCGCCCTGGTCGCCGTGGGCGTCGTGGTGCTCGCTGCCGGCGGCGGCACGCTCGCACTGCGCCGCCGCCGCTGACCCCTCAGGCCGGGGCGTCCGGGTCGACCGGGAAGTCCCGGTAGTAGTCGGCCAGCAGCGCCCCCGGGTGACCGCCGAGGACCCACACGCTGCCCTTGGCCGCCGGCGGCCAGAGCGCACCGCCGGTGGTGGCGTGCTGCACCCCCAGCGCCATGAGCACCGACGGGATGGCGCCGCCCTGGCTGGCCACCACGGTCACCCCCGGGGTGCTGCGCGGCTCGAGCAGACGACGGACGACGTCCAGCCCGGCCTGCGGGTCGGCGCCGAAGCCGTCCTCGCCCAGCTCGGGCACCTCGCCGACCGGCAGGCCCAGCGCCCGGGACAGCGGGGCGACGGTCTGCCGGCAGCGCAGCGGGGGAGCGGACAGGATCTCCGTGGGACCGAAGGCGGTGAGGACCTGGGCCAGCCGGCGGGCCTGCGAGCGGCCGCGGGCGTCCAGCGGGCGGTCGTCGTCCGGGCCGTCGAAGTCCGACCGCTCCCCGGCGCTGGCGTGCCGCACCAGCAGCAGGGTCGGCGTCCGGGGCACGTCGGCGCGGGCCAGGTCGGTGAGCACCGCGGCGTCGTGCGGGTGGGTGACCAGCCGGCTGGCCTCGGGCACGGGCAGCCAGCGGAGCTCGTCGACCTCGTCGTTGACCACGAAGTCCCCGGCGACGTGCTGCATCGTCCAGTAGTCGACCCGCTTGGGGCCGGCCCGGTGGGTGTACCGGGTCTGCACGCTGCGCCGGCCGACGGCGACCTGCAGCCCGGTCTCCTCCACGACCTCGCGGACGGCGGCCTGCAGCGGGTGCTCCCCGGCGTCCAGCTTGCCCTTGGGCAGCGACCAGTCGTCGTACTTGGGCCGGTGCACCACCGCGGTCTCCAGCACCCCGCCGGGACCACGCCGCCAGAGCGCACCCCCGGCGGCCGGGGTGAGGCGCTCAGCCAGCGAGCTCACCGGCCATGATCATCGCCTGGTGGTCGCGCTCGCCGGTGCGCTCCCAGCTGCCGTCGGCGCGCAGCTGCCAGCTGCGGGTCTCCGGCGCCATGGCGTTCTGGAACATCCGCTCCAGCTGGGCCTGGGCCTGCTCGTCACCGATCCGCAGCAGCACCTCCACCCGGCGGTCCAGGTTGCGGTGCATGAGGTCGGCGCTGCCCAGCCACCACTCCGGCGTGCCGTCGTTGAGGAAGGTGCACACCCGGGAGTGCTCCAGGAAGCGGCCCACGATCGAGCGCACCCGGATGTTCTCGCTCATCCCGGGCACCCCCGGGCGCAGCGCGCAGATCCCGCGGATCCACAGCTCCACCGGCACCCCGGCGTTGCTGGCCTCGTAGAGGGCGTCGATGAGCTCCTCGTCGACGAGGGAGTTCACCTTGATCCGGATGCCCGAGGCGCGGCCCTCGGCGGCGTGCCGGGCCTCCCGGCGGATCTTCTCCACCAGGCCGGCGCGGATGCCGTGCGGGGCGACCAGCAGCGACCGGTAGGTGGTCTGCCGGGAGTAGCCGGTGAGGGTGTTGAACAGGTCGGTGAGGTCGGCGCCCACCCGCGGGTCGGCGGTGAGGATGCCGAGGTCCTCGTAGATCCGGGCGGTCTTGGGGTTGTAGTTGCCGGTCCCGATGTGGCAGTAGCGGCGCAGCACGCCGTTCTCCCGGCGGACCACCAGCGCGGTCTTGCAGTGCGTCTTGAGACCCACCAGGCCGTAGACGACGTGGCAGCCGGCGCGCTCCAGCGAGCGGGCCCAGCTGATGTTGGCCTCCTCGTCGAAGCGGGCCTTGATCTCCACCAGGACGACGACCTGCTTGCCGGCGGTCGCGGCCTCGATGAGCGCCTGCACGATCGGGGAGTCACCCGAGGTGCGGTACAGCGTCTGCTTGATCGCCAGCACCAGCGGGTCGGCGGCGGCCTGCTCAATGAACCGCTGCACGCTGGTGGCGAAGGAGTCGTAGGGGTGGTGCACCAGCACGTCGCCCTCGCGCAGCGTCGCGAACACGCTCTTGGGCGTCTCGCCCTCGGACAGCCGCGGGTGGGTGGCCGGCACGAACGGCTCGTCCTTGAGCTCGGGCCGGTCCAGGCCGTAGAGGGCCATCAGCGAGGCCAGGTCGAGCAGACCCGGCACGTGCAGCACGTCGCTGGGGGAGACCTCGAGCTCGTGCAGCAGCACGTCGAGGATCTGCGGGTCCATCGTCTCGGTGACCTCGAGCCGGACGGCGGGACCGAACCGGCGGCGGGCCAGCTCGCGCTCCAGGGCCTGCAGCAGGTCCTCGTCGCGGTCCTCCTCGACCTCGACGTCGGCGTTGCGGGTCACCCGGAACAGGTGGTGGTCGATGACGTCCAGGCCCGGGAAGAGCTGGTTGAGGTGCGCGGAGATGAGGTCCTCCAGCGGCAGGAACACCGACTCGTCCTCGGTGGTCGCCACCGGCACGAAGCGCGGCACGTTGTCGGGCACCTTGACCCGGGCGAAGCGCGGCGCGCCGGTCTCGGGGTCGCGCACCGACACGGCCAGGTTCAGCGAGAGCCCGGAGATGTAGGGGAAGGGGTGTGCCGGGTCGACCGCCAGCGGGGTGAGCACCGGGAAGACCTGGTCGCGGAAGTACTCGCGCAGCCGCATCGCCTCGCCGTCGGCCACCTCGCCCCAGTGCACGATCTTGATGCCGTGCTCCTCAAGGCGCGGCCCGACGTCTTCCACGAACACCGCGGCGTGCCGGGCGACGAGGTCCTGGGTGCGTTCGGCGATCCGGTGCAGCTGCTCCCGGATGGTGAGCCCGTCGGGGGAGCGCACGGTGAGGCCGGTGTTCTGCCGGCGCTTGAGACCGGCGATGCGGACCATGAAGAACTCGTCGAGGTTGCTCGCGAAGATCGAGAGGAACTTGACCCGCTCCAGCAGCGGCGCCCCGTCGTCCTCGGCCAGCTCCAGGACCCGGGCGTTGAAGTCGAGCCAGGACAGCTCGCGGTTCAGGAAGCGGTCGGCGTGCAGCACCGTGTCGGTCTGCGGCGGGGTCTGGGTCTCGGACACGCCGTCATCGTGCCGCACGCGGGTGAACGGCAGACGATCACGCGCACGCGCCGGGCCGGGCGTCCGCCCGGCTGCGCGGACCGGTGCCCAGCGCGCGTGCGTCGACCAGGTGCGCCGGGGTGTCGACGTCGCGGCGCAGCCCGGGCCAGTCCCCGGTCAGGTGCACCGCGCCGCCGGCGGCGTGCGCGGCCGCCGACCCCGGACCGAACGCCGGCGACAGGTCGCCGCCGGTGACCGCCAGCAGCGTCGTCCCGGTGCCCTCGGCGTCGGCGACGAAGGCGCGCCGGTGGTGGCCCGCGGCCGCCAGGGCGCCGGTCAGCTCGGTGGTGCGCAGCGCGGGGAGGTCGGCGTGCATCGCGGCCACCCGGGAGCCGCCGGCGGTCCGCGACCCGTGCACCAGGGCCGCGTTCAGGCCGGCCGCGGGGACGTCGGGCGCCACCCGGGCACCGGCTCCGGCGGCCGCCGCGGCGACCCGAGGGTCGTCGGTCACCACCCACAGCGTGCCGACGGCGGGGCTGGCCAGTGCCGCCTCGAGCGTGTCGCCGAGCAGGGCCAGCACCAGGTCCTCGTGGGCGGCCCGGGTCGTGGCCGGACCCAGCCGGGTCTTGGCGAGCCCGAGCGGCTTCACCGGGACCACCACCGACCAGCGCTGCACGCCTCCCACGCTGCCACACGGCCACCGACCGCCGGTCCGGCTCGGGGGACGGGGCAGACTGGGGCGGTGAGTACCCAACTCGCGGCCCCGGGGGGCTCGTGGCCGCGGCGGCGCTGGCGCCCCCGCCCGCCGCTGAACTGGGCGCTGCGGCTGAGCCTGACCGTCGTGGGCCCGGTCGCCTCCGTGCTGTACGGCCTGCGGTTCCGGCACTCCGAGCGCATCCCGGCCACCGGCGGCGTGCTGCTGGTGGCCAACCACGTCTCGGTGCTCGACCCGCTGGCCTGCGCGATGCTGGTCTACGACGCCGGCCGGGTGCCGCGGTTCCTGGCCAAGGACGGGGTCTTCGCCGGCCTGGCCGGCACCATCCTGCGGGCCGCCGGCCAGATCCCGGTCTCCCGGGGCTCGGCCGACGCCCGCTCCTCGGTGGGGGCCGCCCGGCAGGCCCTGGAGGACGGCGAGCTCGTGGTGATCTACCCCGAGGGCTCGGTGACCCGCGACCCCGACTGGTGGCCCATGCAGGCCCGCACCGGGGTGGCCCGCCTGGCGCTGACCACCGACGCCGCCGTGGTCCCGCTGGCCCAGTGGGGGCCGCACCGGGTGCACGACTACCACGCGAAGCAGCTGCGGCTGCGCTTCCGCGCCCCGGCCGAGTACCTGGTGGGCGAGCCCGTCGACCTGTCCGCGCTGCGGGCCCAGGTGCGCGACGGGCGCCCGCTGACCGCCGACCTGCTCCGAGAGGTGACCGACCTGCTGATGGCCCGCGTCCGCGACCAGCTGGGGGAGGTCCGCGGCGAGCAGCCGCCGGCCCTCGTGCACCCCCGCCCCACCCGGCGGACGTCGGGGGACCTCCCCGGCGGCCCCGAGACCGGGGTCGCGTGACCCGCGCCGCGGTGCTGAGCGCAGGCAGCTGGGGGACGACGTTCGCCAAGGTGCTGGCCGACGCCGGCACCGACGTCGCGCTGTACGCCCGCCGCCCCGAGCTGGCCGCCTCGATCACCGCCGACCGGGAGAACGCCGACTACCTGCCCGGGGTGCGACTGCCCGACCGGGTCCGGGCCACCGCCGACCCGGCCGAGGCGCTCGCGGGGGCTGACGTCGTCGTCCTCAGCATCCCGTCGCAGACGCTGCGGGAGAACCTGACCGCCTGGACCCCGCTGCTGCCGCCCGACGCCACGCTGCTGTCGCTGATGAAGGGGATCGAGCTGGGCTCGACCCGGCGGATGAGCGAGGTGGTCTGCGACGTGACCGGCGCCGGCCCCGACCGGGTGGCGGTGCTGTCGGGCCCCAACCTCGCCCGGGAGATCGCCGACCAGCAGCCCGCGGCCACCGTGATCGCCTGCACCGACACCGCCCGCGCCGCCGCCCTGCAGGCCGCCTGCCACACCCGGTACTTCCGCCCGTACACCAACCCCGACGTGGTCGGCTGCGAGCTGGGTGGCGCGGTGAAGAACGTGATCGCGCTGGCGGCCGGCATGGCCGAGGGGCTGGGGTTCGGGGACAACACCCGGGCCTCGCTCATCACCCGCGGGCTCGCCGAGACCTCCCGGCTGGGCCTGGCGCTCGGGGCCGACCCGCTGACCTTCGCCGGGCTCGCCGGGCTGGGCGACCTGGTGGCCACCTGCTCCTCGCCGCTGTCGCGCAACCGCACGTTCGGCGAGCAGATCGGGCGGGGGGCGAGTGTGGCCGAGGTGGTCGCCGGGACCCGGCAGACCGCCGAGGGCGTCAAGTCCTGCCGGTCGGTGCTGGACCTGGCCCGGGCGCACGGCGTCGACGTGCCGATCACCGAGGCCGTGGTGCGGGTCTGCCACGAGGGCGAGACCGCCGCCGACATGGTGCGCGAGATCATGGGACGAGAGGCGAAGAGCGAGTGAGCAGCTGGTCCGACGGCACCCGGGTGGTGCGGGGCGGGGACGGTCCGGTCGTGCCGGGGGCCCCGTTGCGCCCGAGCCCGGTCTTCGCGGCGCCCTACCACCTCGGCGAGGACCCCTACGCCGCCGACTTCTACGCCCGGCCGGGACACCCCACGCTGCGGGTGTTCGAGGAGGCCGTCGGCGACCTCGACGGCGGGGACTGCCTGGCCTTCGCCACCGGCATGGCCGCGATCAGCGCCGCGGTGTTCGCCGTGGTGGGGGCCGGCGACCGGATCGTCATCCCCAGCGACGGCTACTACCAGACCCGGGCGCTGAGCACCGGCGAGCTGGCCCGCTTCGGCGTGCAGGTCGACCAGGTGCCCACCCTGGAGATCGCCGAGGTGGCTGCCCGCGGCGACCTCGAGGGCGCGGCGTTCGTGCTCCTGGAGACCCCGTCCAACCCCGAGCTGGACGTCTGCGACATCGCCGCGGTCGCCGCGGCGACACAGGCGGCCGGCGCGGTGCTGGCGGTGGACAACACCACCGCCACCCCGCTGGGCCAGCGGCCGCTGGAGCTGGGCGCCGACATCACCCTCGGCGCCGACACCAAGGCGCTCACCGGCCACAGCGACCTGCTGATGGGCCACGTGTCCACCGCGCGCACCGAGCGGGGCCGGGAGCTGCAGACCCGGCTCAAGGCCTGGCGCGACCGCACCGGCAACGGCCCCGGGGCCTTCGACGCCTGGCTGGCGCACCGGTCGATGAGCACGCTGGACCTGCGGCTCACCCGCCAGGCCACCACCGCGGCCGCCGTCGCCGAGCTGCTGGCCGCCCACCCGGCGGCCACCGGCGTCCGCTGGCCCGGGCGCCCCGGTGACCCCTCCCACGAGCTCGCCTCCCGGCAGATGCTGCGGATGAACGGCGTGGTGTCCGCGACGCTGGCCGACGAGGCCGCGGTGCACGCCCTGGTGCGGCACAGCGAGCTGTGGCTGGCCGCGACGAGCTTCGGGGGCGTGCACTCCACCGTCGACCGGCGCGCGCAGTGGGGCGGGGACGCCGTCCCCGACGGGTTCGTGCGCTTCTCCTGCGGCATCGAGGACACCGCCGACCTCGTGGCCGACCTGACGGCCGCGCTGGACGCCCTGCGGTGACCGGGGGCCGATAGTGTCCGACCCGATGACCGTCGAGACAGCCAAGACCAGGGTCGCCGTCGTCTTCGGGGGGCGGAGCGCGGAGCACGCGATCTCCTGCGTCTCGGCCGGCAGCGTGATGGCCGCCCTGGACCCCGACCGCTACGAGGTGGTCCCGGTGGGGATCACCCGCGAGGGCGGGTGGGTGCTGCACGACGGCGGCCCGCTGGCGATCGTCGACGGCCGGCTGCCCGAGGTCACCGGGGGGACGCCGGTGACCCTCGTCGGCGACCCGGCCGGCCGCGGGCTGGCCCGGCTCGGTGAGGACGGCCCGCTGATCGGGGTCGACGTCGTCTTCCCGGTGCTGCACGGCGCCTACGGCGAGGACGGCACCGTCCAGGGCCTGCTGGAGATGAGCGGGCTGCCCTACGTGGGCTCCGGCGTGTTCGCCTCCGCGGCCTCGATGGACAAGGAGTTCACCAAGAAGCTGCTGACGTCGGCCGGCATCGACCAGGGCGACCACGTGGTGCTCCGGGACGCCGACGGCGCGCTCACCACCGACCCGGCGGCGCTGGACCCGGCCGCCCGCGAGCGGCTGGGCCTGCCGGTGTTCGTCAAGCCCTCCCGGGCCGGGTCGAGCATCGGCATCACCCGGGTCACCGACTGGGCCCAGTTCGACGCCGCCGTGGCCACCGCCGCCGAGATCGACACCAAGATCGTGGTGGAGGCCTCGGTGCCCGGCCGGGAGGTCGAGTGCGGGGTGCTGGCGCGACCGGGGGGCGGGCTGCCCGAGACCAGCCTGCCGGCGGAGATCAAGCTGCGCGCCGGCGTCGACTGGTACGACTTCGACGCCAAGTACCTCGAGGACTCCGTCGACTTCGACGTGCCCGCCCTGCTGACCCCCGAGCAGACCGCCGCGGTGCAGGAGGTGTCCCGCCGGGCCTACCTGGCGATGGACTGCCGCGGCCTGGCCCGGGTCGACTTCTTCCTCGGCACCGACCCCGACACCGGCGCCGACCGGCTGGTGGTCAACGAGGTCAACACCATGCCCGGGTTCACCCCGATCTCGATGTACCCGCGGATGTGGGGCGCCAGCGGCGTGGACTACCCCGAGCTTGTCGACCGGCTCGTCGCGAGCGCGCTCGCCGGGTGACGCGGCAGCTGCTCGGCGGCACCGCGGTCGCACTGCTGCTGGTCCTGGCCACCGGCTGCGCGGACGCGGTGCCCGGTGCCGCCACCGCGGCCGCCGGCACGTCCCGGGCGGCCGGGCTGCCGGCCACCGCCGACGACCTGGGGGACCTGGTGCTGGCCGACGTGCCCTCCGGGTTGCCCCGGGTGCCCGACGAGGAGCTGGAGCCCCCGGCGGGCCCGAAGACCGTCCAGGACGTCGCCGGGTACGCCGAGGACCCCGAGCGGGAGGCCGAGGTGCTCGCCGACTACGGCTACCGGTGGGGCTGGGAGCGGTTCTGGAAGGACGACCCGGCCCTGACGTCGGTGTTCGTCGACCAGTTCGCCGGGGTGTCCGGTGCCGCTGCCTACGCAGCCGACCTGGCCCGCAACGACACCGAGTACTACGGCGGCAGCCCCGACCGGGACCCCGACGACCTGCCCGCCGGGTGCTCGGTGCTCACCGTGGACGCCCCGGCGACCGACACCGGTCTCGGCGGGCCGGCCGCCTTCGTCTGGTGCGCCCACGGCCCGTTCACCGTCGCGGTGGCCGCGGTCGCCGCCGACCCGGACGCCGCCCTCGCCGAGGCGCACGCCGCCACCCTCGCCCAGCTGGAGCTGCTGCCCCGCGGCTGATCAGGGGAGGGAGACGCCGTCGAGGTAGACCCAGCGCCCGGCGACCCGGGTGAAACGGCTGTCCTCGTGCTGGGCCCCCCGCGCGCTGTCCCGCACGTACGAGGCCCGGAACTCCACCGTGCCCTCGACCGCGAGCATCGCCCCGCCGGTGGTGGCCAGCACGTCCAGGCCGGTCCAGCGGGTGTCGCCGTCCAGCTCGAGGTCGGCCGGGCGGGTGTCGGGGTGCCAGGTGGCCAGCAGGTACGCCGGGTCGCCGACGACGAAGGCGCTGTACCGGGAGCGCATCAGCTGCTCGGCGGTGGCCGCGTGGGCCGTGCCGGCGTGCAGCCGCCCGCAGCACTCGTCGTACGGCAGCCCCGTGCCGCACGGGCACCGGCGGGGGAGGGTCACCCGCCCGGCTGGGGCTCGGTGAAGGGGATCGCACCGGCGATGACCGGGCTCAGCGCGATCGCCACCGAGCCGTCGGTGCTCGCCGGGATGCTGATCTGCACCGGGACCGTGCGGTCCACGGTGGTCCAGACGTTGACGGTCGGGTCGGTGGTGTCGACGAACCAGGTCACCCCGTTGATGCCGAGGGCCTGGGGGCCGCCGACGACGAACCCGGCGGGGACGTCCGCACCGCAGACCAGCACCTGGGCCGGGTCGCCCCAGGCGTAGGCGTACGGGGAGTCCGAGTCCACCCGGCGGGACGTCTCCCCGGCGATCTCCAGCGGCAGCTGGCTCATCAGCGCCGGGCAGGCGGCGTCGGCCTCGGGGGTGATCGGCGGGGTGTCGACCTCGACCGGGCTCTCGTCGCGGGGGGAGACCGGCTGCCCGTCGACCTCGGCCACCGCGCCGCCGTCGTCCCCGGAGGTGTCCTGGGACCCCGGGCCGAACACGTTCACCACGACCAGCAGGGCCACCACCACCGGGACGGCGACGGCGGTGGCGATCAGCGCCGCCCGCCGGGTGGGGTCGGCCGCCGGCGCGGGGGCCTCCTCGGCCTCCGCGGGCGCGTCGTCCGCGCTCAGGTCGGTCCTGCTCAGAGGTTGACGACCGGGCAGGTCAGCGTGCGGGTGATCCCGTCCACCGACTGCACCCGTGCGACCACCAGGCGACCGAGCTCGTCGACCGAGCCGGCCTCGGCGCGGACGATGACGTCGTAGGGGCCGGTGACGTCCTCGGCCTTGGTCACCCCGGAGATCCCGGCGATGGTCGTGGCGACGGCGGCTGCCTTGCCGACTTCGGTCTGGATCAGGATGTACGCGTGGACCACGGGAGAGCCCCCCTCGGGCAGTGCAGCTGGTGCACGGACGTGCGCCCCGCCGGACGGCGGGCTGATCGGCAACGTACCCCAGCGGCGGGGGGTGCCCGGTGACGCGTCCCCGGCCCCTGGTGCCCCCGGTGGACGCCGCGGACAGCGTCGCGGTGGTGGGCGAGTTCGGGGTGATCGACCGGGTGCTGGCGCGGGCCGGCACCGCCGCGCTGGCCGACGTCGGGCCCGGTGACGACGCCGCCGTCGTCCGCACCCCCGACGCCCGGGTGGTGGCCAGCACCGACGTGCTCGTCGAGGGCCGGCACTTCCGCCGCGACTGGTCCTCGGCCGAGGACGTCGGGCACAAGGCGGCGGCGGCGAACCTGGCCGACGTCGCGGCGATGGGCGCGGTGCCCACCGCGCTGCTGGTCGGACTGGCCTGCCCCGCGAGCACGCCCACCGGCTGGCTGGAGGGCGTGGCCACCGGGCTGGCGGCCGAGTGCGCCCCGCACGGCGCCGCGGTGGTCGGCGGGGACACCGTGGCGTGCGCCCCGGACAGCTCCTCGGTGGTGCTCTCGGTGACCGCGCTGGGTGACCTGCAGGGCCGGGCGCCGGTGACCCGCGGCGGCGCACGACCCGGGGACGTCGTCGCGGTCGCCGGCCGGCTGGGCTGGTCGGCGTGCGGGTGGGCGGTGCTGCGCCGCGGCTTCACCGCACCGCTGGCCGCGGTGACCGCCCACCGGCGCCCCACCCCGCCCTACGCCGCCGGGCCGGCGGCGGCCGACGCCGGCGCGACGGCGATGTGCGACGTCAGCGACGGCCTGCTCGCCGACGCCGGGCACCTCGCCGACGCCAGCGGCGTGCTGCTCGACCTGGACCGCGGGTCGCTGGCCGCCCTGGTCGACCCGGCCGGCCCGCTGCCCCAGGTGGCGGCCGCCCTGGGCGGGGACCCGATGGCCTGGGTGCTGACCGGCGGGGAGGACCACGCCCTGCTGGCCACCTTCCCGGCCGCGGCCGACCTGCCCGAGCCCTTCGTCGCGATCGGGGTGGTCGAGGCCGGACCCGCCGGGGTGCGGGTCGACGGCGTCCCCGCCGCCGACGTGGTCGCCGGCCTGGGGCTGTCTGGGGGTGGTCATGCGCACTTCCGCTGAGGCAGTGCGGCTGCGGGCCACCGGCTACGACGACCCGGTCGCGGCGCGGCTGGTCGAGGCGGTCCAGCAGGAGTACGTCGTCCGCTACGGCGGCCGCGACGCGATGACCGTCGACCCGGGGGAGGTGCTGCCCCCGCGCGGGCTGTTCCTGGTCGCCGAGCTCGGCGGCCGTCCCGCCGGCTGCGGGGGCTGGCGGGTGCACGCCGCCGGCGTGGTCGAGCTCAAGCGGATGTACGTCGAGCCCTGGGCCCGCCGTCGGGGCGTGGCGGCGGCGGTGCTCGCCGAGCTGGAGCGCACCGCGGCCGCCGCCGGGCACACCCGGGTGGTGCTCAACTCCGGGGACCGGCAACCCGAGGCACTGGCGCTCTACGCCCGGGCCGGGTACACACCGGTCGCCGGGTACGGCGTGTACGACGGTGCCCCCGAGGCGGTCTTCCTGGGTCGGGACCTCCCGACGGACGAGAACGAGGTGTCCTGATGGGCGTCGTCACGGTGTCGGCCACGTTCGGCGCGGGCGGGGCGGACATCGCCCCCGCGGTCGCCGAGCGGCTGGGCCTGGTGTTCCACGACCGGGTCATCCCCGCCCAGGTCGCCGGTCGGCTGGGGGTGACCGTGGAGGAGGCCGAGGCCAACGACGAGAGCGTCGTCCGCGGCCTGTGGCGCCTCGTCGCCTCGCTGGGGTCGATGCCCGACCCGGTCGGGGGCGTGCTCCCCGGCTCCACGCTGCCCGACGAGCGGGCCTACCGGCTGCAGACCGAGCGGGTGGTCACCGAGCTCGCCGACGGGCCGGGGGGCGTGGTCCTCGGTCGGGCCGGCGCGATGGTGCTGGCCGGACGACCGGACGCCCTGCACGTGCGGCTGGACGGGCCGCCCGAGGCCCGGCTGGCGGCCGCGGTGGCCCACCTGGGCCTGCCCGAGGACGAGGTGCGCCGGGAGATGGAGGGTGCCGACCGCACCCGCGCCGCCTACGTGCGGCACTACCACCGCACCGACCCCGCCGAGGCCCGGCACTACCACCTGGTGGTGGACAGCACGGCGATCGACCACGCCACCGTCGTCGACCTGGTCGTGGCCGCCGCGCGGGCCCGGGGGATCAGCGGCGGGTGAGCAACGGCAGGACGACGTGGTCCACCACGTCGACGGCCAGCGCGTCGTCCAGCGGCTGGCCGGTGATCAGCCAGCGCTGCATGAGCACGGCCGGTCCGGCCTCGCCGGCCACCGTGCCCAGGGTCTCCCGGTCCAGGTCGCCGCGGGCGGCCGCGGCGGCGAAGACGGCGGCGAACGCCTCGGCCCAGACGCCGAGCGCCCCCTCGCGGAAGGCCACCGCCAGGTCCGGCTCGTGCGGCAGCACCCCGATCAGCGCCCGGGACGCCGTGCCCAGCGGTCCCTGCAGGGCGGTGACCATCGACCGGAACAGCACCAGCAGGTCCTCGCGCAGCGAGCCGGTGTCGGGGGGCGTCAGCTCGCCGCGGTTGAGCTCGGTGACCGCCTCGGCGACCATCTGCACCCGCGAGGACCAGCGGCGGTAGATGCTCGCCTTGCCCACACCGGCCCGGGCGGCCACGCCGTCCATCGAGACGCCGTCCCAGCCGCGCTCGGTCAGCAGCGCCAGGACGGCGGACTTGACCGCCTCGTCGACGGCGGGGTCACGGCGGCGTCCGCGTCGGACGGCGGTCTCGGTCTCACGGCGGAACTGCACCGTCGAACCCTAGGGGTGCCGGGCCGGGACGGCAGGGCGGGCCCAGACGCACCGGACCCCGGCCGCCGTGAGGCGACCGGGGTCCGGTGGGAGAACGAGGGGGGTGAGGTCAGCGAACGACCTTGCCCGCCCGGATGCAGCTCGTGCAGGCGTTGATGCGGCGGCGGGTGCCGGCACCGACGACGGCCTTCACGGCCTGGATGTTCGGGTTCCAACGGCGCGGCGTCCGGCGGTGCGAGTGAGACACCGACATGCCGAAACCGGGCCCCTTGCCACACACGTCGCACACGGCAGCCACGGTCGATCACTCCTAGAGAAAAGGCGTACGAAGAGGCGGGGACCCGTGACTGGAGACTCCGGACAGGGTGCATCCCGCAGATTGCTCGGACCACTGTAACCCGTCCACGGACCGGCTGTCCGCCGCCCCCGTGGTGGCAGTGCCCACGGGCGGCCCACCGGTAGCCTCCCGGACGTGCTCACGGCGCTGGACGAGGCCGCGGTCGGCCGCTGGAGCCGCGCCGCTGTCGACGCGCTGCGCACGGCGCGGGGGAGCATCGACGACCTCAACGTCTTCCCGGTCCCCGACGGCGACACCGGCACCAACCTGCTGCTCACCGCGGAGTCCGCGGCCGACGCGGTCGCGGTGGCCGACGGCAGCGAGTCCTCCTGGTCGGTCTTCGCCCGTGGGGCCGTGCTGGGTGCCCGGGGCAACTCCGGGGCGATCCTGGCCCAGCTGCTGCGCGGGCTGGCCGACACCCTGGCCGGCGCGGGCCCGGTCGACGGCGCGCTGTTCGCCACCGCGCTGCGCGGGGCGGCCGGGTCGGCCTACGAGGCGGTCGCCGAGCCCGAGGAGGGCACCTTCCTCACCGTGGCCCGGGCCGGGGCGGAGGCCGCCGCCGCGGCGGTGCAGGCCGGGCGCACGGCCCTGGCCGAGGTGGTCCGGGCGACCGCGGACGGCGCCCGCAAGGCCCTGCAGGGCACCACCGCCCAGCTGGCCGCCCTCCGCGAGGCCGGGGTGGTCGACGCCGGCGGCGCCGGCTGGTGCGTGGTGCTCGACGCGCTGGTCGCCACCGTCACCGGGGTGGAGCCCGACCGGGCACCCCTGGTCGCCGGGGAGGGCGCCCGCCGCGCCCAGGCCGGCACCCGGGAGGCCCCGCACCACCCGCACGCCGGCCCCGGCAGCGAGGTGCAGTTCCTGCTGGCCGACTCCAGCGAGCGCGCCGTCGACCGGTTGCGCACCGAGCTCGGCTGGCTGGGCGACTGTCTCGTCGTGGTCGGGGTGGACACCCCCGAGGGCCGGCAGTGGAACGTCCACGTCCACGTCTCCGACGTGGGCGCCGCCGTCGAGGCCGGCATCCGGGCCGGCCGGCCGCACCGCATCGCGGTGACCCCGCTGGCCCGGTGTCGGTCGCCGCCCCGCTCCCCGGCGCCCGGGCCACCGTCGCCGTCGTCCCGGCCGGGTGGGTGGCCGACGGACTGGCCGCGCTGTTCACCGCCGAAGGCGTGGTCGTCGTCCCGGCCGGGTCGGGTCCGCTGGACGAGGAGGCCCTGCTGGACGCCGTGCTCGGCACCGGCGCCGCCGACGTCGTGGTGCTGCCCAACGACCGGGCGGTGGCGCCGGTCGCCGGACGGGCCGCGGCCCGGGCCCGGGAGGAGGGCCGCGACGTCGCCGTCGTCCCGACCCGGTCGCCGCTGCAGGGGCTGGCCGCGGTCGCCGTCGCCGACCCGCAGCGGCGGTTCGCCGACGACGTCATCGGCATGGCCGAGGCGGCCGCGGCGACCCGCTGGGCCGAGGTGACCGTCGCCGAGACCGAGGCCCTCACCCTGGCCGGTCGCTGCCACCCCGGCGACGCGCTGGGCATGGTCGAGGGCGAGGTGGTCGTGATCGGCCCCGCGCTGGTGACGGTGGCGTGCGACCTGCTCGACCGGCTGCTGGCCGGCGGCGGGGAGCTGGTGTCCCTGGTCGGCGGACGGCTGGGCGACGCGGCCGCCGCCCACCTGGCCGCCCACCACCCCACCGTCGAGGTGGTCCGGCACCCCGGTGCCCCGGGCTCGCGCCCGCTGCTGATCGGGGTGGAGTGACGTGCTGAGCCTGGGGACCCCGCTGGACCGCGTGGTCGGCGCCCGCACCGCCAAGGCGATGGCCGAGCAGCTGGGCCTGCGCACCGTGCGCGACCTGCTGCGGCACTACCCGGCCCGGTACGCCCGGCGCGGGGAGATGACGAAGCTGACCGACCTGCAGGTGGGGGACCGGGTCACCGTGCTGGGCCAGGTGCGCACCTCGAGCACCCGGGCGATGAAGCAGAAGCGCGGCACCATCACCGAGATCACCGTCGGCGACGGTGCGGGCTCGATGCGGCTGGTGTTCTTCAACCACAAGCACGCCCACCTCGCCGTCGGCGCCTGGGGGCTGTTCGCCGGCACGGTGTCGATGTGGAACGGGCAGCTGCAGTTCAGCCACCCCGACTGCCAGGTGCTCGACGAGGCCACCGACGCCGACCGGTGGGCCACGGCGATGCTGCCGATCTACCCGGCCAGCAAGAACGTCTCCAGCTGGGTTGTGCAGAAGGCGCTGCGGCTGGTCTTCGAGACCCGGGAGCAGCTCACCGAGCTGCTGACCGACGACCCGCTGCCGGCCGAGCTGCGGGCCCGGTACGGGCTGATCGACCAGGACCGGGCGATCTGGGACAAGCACCACCCCGAGACCGACGAGGACGTCGTCCGCGCCGACGAGCGGCTCAAGTGGGACGAGGCGCTGGTCCTGCAGGTGACCCTGGCCGCCCGCCGCCGGGCCGCGGCCCTGGAACCGGGCATCGCCCGGCCCCGGCGTGGCGGGGCGCTGGCCGACGCGGTGGACGCCGCGCTGCCCTTCGAGCTCACCGACGGCCAGCGCGAGGTCGGTGAGGCGCTGGCGGCCGAGATCGGCCGGGAGCAGCCGATGCACCGCCTGCTCCAGGGCGAGGTCGGCTCGGGCAAGACCGTGGTCGCGCTGCGGGCCATGGCCCAGGTCGTCGACGCCGGGGGACAGGCCGCGCTGCTGGCCCCCACCGAGGTGCTCGCCGCCCAGCACGCCCGGGGGATCGCCGCCCTGCTCGGGCCGCTGGGCCGGGCCGGGGAGCTCGACGGTGACCCGGCCGGCACCCGGGTCACCCTGCTCACCGGGTCGCTCAAGGCCGCCGCCCGGCGCACCGCCCGCGCCGCGGTCGCCGACGGCAGCGCCGG
Source organism: Geodermatophilaceae bacterium NBWT11 (assembly GCA_014218215.1). Taxonomy (NCBI): domain Bacteria; kingdom Bacillati; phylum Actinomycetota; class Actinomycetes; order Geodermatophilales; family Geodermatophilaceae; species Geodermatophilaceae bacterium NBWT11. Next base: position 731,603 of record CP043652.1, on the reverse strand, counting down.
GATCGTCGTGGGCACGCACGCGCTGCTGTCGGAGGGCGTGGACTTCGCCGACCTCGGCCTGGTGGTGGTCGACGAGCAGCACCGCTTCGGCGTCGAGCAGCGTGACGCCCTGCGCGCCAAGGGCCAGCGTGCCCCGCACGTGCTGGTGATGACCGCGACCCCGATCCCGCGCACCGTGGCGATGACCGTCTACGGCGACCTGGAGACCCTCACGCTGCGCCAGCTCCCGGCCGGTCGGGGCGGGGTGTCCTCCTCCGTCGTCCCGGTGCGGGAGAAGCCGGCCTGGCTGGACCGGGCGTGGGAGCGGGTGCGCGAGGAGGTCGCCGCCGGCCGGCAGGCCTACGTGGTGTGCCCGCGGATCGGCGAGGAGCCCGACGCCGCCGCCGACCTCGAGGGCCCCGACGGCGAGGACGGCGCCCCACCGGAGGACGGCGACGAGAAGCGGCCGCCGCTGGCGGTGCTCGACGTGGCCCGCGAGCTGCGCGCCGGCCCGCTCGCGGGACTGCGGGTCGAGGTGCTGCACGGCCGGATGTCGGCCGAGGACAAGGAGGCCCGGATGCGGGCCTTCGCCGCCCGCGAGGTGGACGTGCTGGTGGCCACCACCGTGGTCGAGGTCGGCGTCGACGTGCCCAACGCCACCGTGATGGTCGTGATGGACGCCGACCGGTTCGGGGTGAGCCAGCTGCACCAGCTCCGTGGCCGGGTCGCCCGCGGGGAGCACCCGGGGTTGTGCCTGCTGGTCAGCGAGGCGCCGACGTCGTCGTCGACCGGCACCCGGCTGGCCCAGGTCGCCGCGACCACCGACGGGTTCGAGCTCGCCCGGCTGGACCTGCAGACCCGGCGGGAGGGCGACGTGCTCGGCGCGGCCCAGTCCGGCTCCCGGACCACGGTGCGGCTGCTGTCCCTGCTCGAGGACGAGGAGCTCATCGCCACCGCCCGGGTCGAGGCCGCGGCGATCCTGGAGGCCGACCTCGGCGTCGCCGCGCACCCCGAGCTCGCCGCCGCGGTCGCCGAGCTCAACGCCGACCGCGCCGACTGGCTGGAGCGGGCGTGACCCGGGTGATCGCCGGGCTGGCCCGCGGGCGCCGGCTGCAGGTGCCGGCCAGCGGGGTGCGCCCCACCGGCGACCGGGCCCGGGAGGCGATGTTCAACTCCCTGGCCACGCTCACCGAGCTCGAGGGGGCCCGGGTGCTCGACCTCTACGCCGGCTCCGGGGCGATCGGGCTGGAGGCGCTGTCCCGCGGGGCGGCCGAGGCGGTGTTCGTGGAGTCCGGGCCGAAAGTGGTGCCGGTGCTGCGGGCCAACGTGGCCGCGCTCGGCCTGGCGGGGGCCCGGGTGGTGGTCGGCTCGGTGCCCGCCGTGGTGGGCCGGCCGGCCGATGCGCCCTTCGACGTCGTCGTCGCCGACCCGCCGTACGCGGTGGAGACCCCGGTGGTGCAGGGCGTGCTGCTGGCGCTGCACGACCAGGGGTGGCTGGCCCCCGAGGCCGTCGTCGTGGTGGAGCGCTCCTCCCGGGACCGCGACTGGGAGTGGCCGACACCCCTGCTGGGACTGCGCGAACGCCGCTACGGGGAGGCCGTGCTCCGGTACGGTCGCGCTCCGTGAGCAGCATGAGGCGGGCGGTGTGCCCCGGGTCGTTCGACCCGGTCACCAACGGGCACGTCGACGTCATCGGCCGGGCCTCCGCGCTCTACGACGAGCTGGTCGTCGCGGTGCTGGTGAACCCGGGCAAGGCGGGGCTCTTCGACGTCGAGGAGCGGATGGCGCTGCTGCGCGAGGCGACCGCCGAGCTGCCCAACGTCGTCGTCACCTCGTTCTCCGGGCTGCTCGTGCACTGGTGTCAGCGCAACGACGTGCCGGTGGTCGTCAAGGGCCTGCGGGCCGTCGGTGACTTCGAGTACGAGCTGCAGATGGCGCAGATGAACCGCGAGCTGGCCGGCGTGGAGACCCTCTTCGTGCCGACCGCCCCCCAGGTGGGGCACCTGTCCTCCAGCCTGGTCAAGCAGATCGCCGCCTTCGGTGGCGACGTCTCGCACCTGGTGCCCCCGGCCGTGAACGCGCGCCTGGTCCAGAAGCGCACCGAGAAGGAGAGCTCGTGACCGAGGTCGTGTACCGGCTCTACGAGGTGGTCGACGAGCTCGCCTCGGTGATCGAGAACGCCCGCAGCGTCCCCATGTCCAGCTCCTGCATGGTCCCGCGGGACCACCTGCTCGACCTGCTCGACGACCTGCGCGAGGGCCTCCCCGAGGAGGTCCAGCAGGCCGGCACGATCGTCGAGCAGCGCACCGAGATCCTGGAGCAGGCCCAGGCCGAGGCCGAGCGGCTCACCGGGCGCACCCGGGCCGAGAGCGAGCAGACCGTCGCCACCGCGCGCCGGCAGCACGACGAGCTGGTCGGCACCGCCCGCCGGCAGCGCGACGACCTGATCACCGAGGCCCAGGCCCAGGTGGAGGACCTCCTCGCCCGGGCCGACGCCGAGGCCGAGCGGGTGATCGCCGACGGCGAGGCCCGGCACGCCGCGCTGCTGGCCGACGCCCAGCGCCAGGCCGCCGCCCTGGTGGCCGCCGGGCAGGCCGAGCACGACCGGCTGGTCACCGAGACCGAGGTCTACCGCGGTGCGGTCGCGCGCTCGGACGAGCTGGGCGAGCAGACCGCGGCCGAGGTGTCCCGGATGCGCGCCGAGGTCGACGAGTACGTCGACAGCCGGCTGGCCGACTTCGGCACCACCCTGGGCCACATGGTCCGCTCGGTCGACGCGGCCAGGAACCAGCTGCGCCAGCCCTGACCTCCCTCGCTGCCCCCGTCGTCCGTGCTGGGGTAACCTGGGCTGCTCCCGCACACCACGGCTGTGCCGTGCGCGGTGACCAGAGCTCCACCCCCTGCCCCCGATCGACGAGTGACCTCATGCCTGCTGCCCCCTCGCACCGCCGAGGCGCCGCGTCCACGGACCGGCGCCCCGCCGCCGACCCGTGGAAGGTCGACCTCCGCGAGCTCGGCCGTCGCCCGGGCAGCATGCGCGAGCTCGAGCGCTCGGTGCCGGCCCGCGAGGGCTGGGGCGTCGAGATGATCGGCGTGCCCGAGGACGCCCTCGTCGAGCTGCACCTGCGGCTGGAGTCGGTCATGGAGGGCGTGCTCGTCACCGGCGAGGTCGTCGCCCCGGTCACCGGCCAGTGCGCGCGATGCCTCGAGCCGATCGAGGACACGCTGACCCTCGACGTGCAGGAGCTCTACGCCTACGAGGGCAGCACCACCGAAGCCACCAGCGAGGAGGACGAGGTGCGCCGGATCGACGGTGACTTCCTCGACCTCGCGCCGCTCGTCCGGGACACCGTCGTCCTGACGCTGCCGCTCTCGCCCACCTGCACCCCGGACTGCTCGGGTCTGTGCGTCGACTGCGGCCTGCGGCTCGACGACCTCCCGGCGGACCACTCGCACGAGGTGCTCGACCCACGTTGGGCCGGGCTCGCCGACCGTTTCACCCCATCGAAGGAGAACTGACCGTGGCTGTCCCGAAGAGGCGCTTGTCGCGCTCGAACACCCACTCGCGTCGCTCGCAGTGGAAGGCCACGGCCCCCACGCTGGCGCCCTGCCCGAACCGCGCGTGCGGCGAGCTCAAGCCCCCGCACATCGCGTGCCCGACCTGCGGCCAGTACGACGGCCGTCAGGTCATCGCGGTCTGACCACGGACCACCGAGCACCCCAGCACGACCCCGTCGTGACCGGACCGACCACCCCTGGTGGCGCCGAGCACGCCGCACGGGCCGCCGACTGGCTGCGTGACGCCCTGGGCGTCACGCTGCCCGGCGGCCTGCTGGCGTTGGCGCTGACCCACCGCTCCTTCGCCTACGAGCACGGCGGGCTGCCCACCAACGAGCGGCTGGAGTTCCTGGGCGACTCGGTGCTGGGGCTCGTCGTCACCGACGAGCTCTACCGCAGCCAGCCCGACCTCCCCGAGGGACAGCTGGCCAAGCTGCGTGCCTCGGTCGTGAACATGACCTCCCTGGCGGGGGTCGCCCGCTCCCTGGGGGACGGCGGGGTCGGCCCGCACCTGCTGCTCGGGCGCGGGGAGACCAGCACCGGTGGCCGGGAGAAGGACTCGATCCTGGCCGACGCGCTGGAGGCCCTGCTGGGTGCCGTGCACGTGGGTCTCGGCCTGGACGCGGCCGGTGCGATCGTGCACCGGCTGTTCGACCCGCTGCTGGTGGAGTCCTCCACCCGCGGCGCGGGCCTGGACTGGAAGACCAGCCTGCAGGAGCTGGGCAGCGCCCAGGGCCTGGGGGCACCGGTCTACGAGGTCGAGTCCGACGGCCCCGACCACGCCAAGAGCTTCACCGCCGCCGTGCTGCTCGCCGGCCAGGTGCGCGGGACGGGCGACGGGCGGACCAAGAAGGCCGCCGAGCAGATGGCCGCCGAGGACGCCTGGCGTGCCCTCTCCGCGGTCACGCAGGGCTGAGCCGTGCCCGAGCTGCCCGAGGTCGAGGTCGTCCGGCGCGGTCTGGCCCGGTGGGTCGCCGGGCGCACGATCGCCTCGGTGGAGGTCCACCACCCGCGGGCGGTGCGCCGGCACCTGGAGGGCGTCGGTGACTTCACCGCGGCGCTGACCGGGGCCACGGTGGCCGCGGCGCACCGGCGGGGCAAGTACCTGTGGCTGCCGCTGCAGCGCGAGGGCGCACCGGTCGGGCGCGCGTTGGTCGCGCACCTCGGGATGAGCGGCCAGCTGCTGGTGGAGCTCCCCGAGGAGCCCAGCGAGAAGCACCTGCGGGCCCGGTTCGTGTTCACCGAAGGCGGCCGCGAGCTGCGCTTCGTCGACCAGCGCACCTTCGGCGGGCTCGCCGTGGAGGACACCCCGGACCCGGACGACGTCCCCACCCGGTTGGCGCACATCGCGATCGACCCGTTGGAGCCCGACTTCGACACCGAGGCCTTCACCGCGGCCATCCGCCGGCGCAAGACCGAGGTCAAGCGGGCGCTGCTCGACCAGACCCTCATCGGCGGGGTGGGCAACATCTACGCCGACGAGTCGCTGTGGCGGGCGCAGCTGCACGGCGCCCGGCCCACCGACAAGCTCACCCGGGCCCAGGTCGCCGCCCTGCTCGAGGGCGTCCGCGACGTGCTCACCCAGTCCCTGGCCCAGGGCGGCACCTCCTTCGACTCCCTCTACGTCGACGTCAACGGGCAGAGCGGGTACTTCTCCCGCTCCCTGGCGGTGTACGGGCAGCTCGACCGGCCGTGCCCGCGGTGCGGCACCCCGATCCGCCGGGAGTCGTTCATGAACCGCTCCAGCTACAGCTGCCCGGTGTGCCAGCCGCGGCCGAGGGCCCGGAGATGACCCGTCGGGTGCGCGCCTTGGTCTCCGGCGACGTGCAGGGCGTCGGCTACCGCTGGTTCGTGCGCGGCCGGGCCCAGGAGCGCGGCCTCGCCGGCTCGGCGACCAACCTGGCCGACGGGCGGGTCGAGGTCGTCCTCGAGGGTCCGGACGACGACGTGCTGGCCGTCCTGCGCGCGCTCACCGGACCGGACGCAGCCGGCCGGCCCACCGGTGCGGACGTCGTCGACGAGGACCCGCAGAGCGAGTCGGGCTTCACCACCGCCTGACGTTGACGGCGGCTCCCGGGGGCTGTCACTCTGGCCTGACCCACCCGCGCCCCCGCTCCGAGGCCGCTGCGGGACCACTTCGCACGAGAGAGGCCGCTGCGCCATGGCCAAGGCCCTGTTCGGACACGTCGTCGCCCCCCGGGACCTCCGGGTCGCCGAGGAGATCGCGGTGCTCCGCTCCCGCGTGGCCCGGCTCGAGGTCGAGGTCGCGCAGCTGCGGGCCGAGCGCGACGCGGTGATCGCCCGCGAGCTGCTGGCCATGGCGGCCGAGGAGCCCGCGCTCTCTCGGTAGCCTCCTGAGCTGTGCATCTGTCGGCGCTGACGCTCAAGGGCTTCAAGTCCTTCGCGTCGGCCACGACGATGCGCCTGGAACCCGGCATCACCGCCGTGGTGGGCCCCAACGGGTCGGGCAAGTCCAACGTCGTCGACGCCATCGCCTGGGTGCTCGGCGAGCAGGGTGCCAAGAGCCTGCGCGGCGGCACGATGGAGGACGTCATCTTCGCCGGCACCGCCGGCCGCGCCGCGCTGGGCCGCGCCGAAGTGACGCTGACGATCGACAACGCCGACGGCGCCCTGCCGATCGACTACACCGAGGTGTCGATCACCCGCCGCATGTACCGCTCCGGGGAGAGCGAGTACGAGATCAACGGCGACAAGGTGCGGCTGCTCGACGTCCAGGAGCTGCTCAGCGACTCCGGGATCGGCCGGGAGATGCACGTCATCGTCGGGCAGGGCCAGCTCGACGCGGTGCTGTCCGGGCGCCCCGAGGACCGCCGCGGGTTCATCGAGGAGGCCGCCGGGGTCCTCAAGCACCGCAAGCGCAAGGAGAAGGCGCTCCGCAAGCTGACCGCGATGGCGGCCAACCTGGACCGGCTGGCCGACCTCACCACCGAGCTGCGTCGCCAGCTGAAGCCACTGGGCCGGCAGGCCGAGGTGGCCCGCCGGGCCGCCGGGGTGCAGTCCGACCTCCGGGACGCCCGGCTCCGGTTGCTGGCCGACGACCTGGTGGCCCTGCGCACCGCGCTGGACGCCGACGTGGCCGACGAGACCGCCGCCCGGGAGCGCCGGACCCGGGTGGAGGTGGAGCTGACCGCGAGCACGACGGCGCAGGCCGGGTTGGAGTCCGCCCTCGCCGCGGACGCCCCCGCGCTGGCCGCGGCCCAGGACACCTGGTTCCGGCTGTCCACCCTGGGCGAGCGGTTCCGCAGCACGGCGGGGCTGGCCGCCGAGCGGCACCGGCACCTCTCCGCCGCCGTGGTGCCCGCGGGCTCGGGCCGCGACCCCGACCAGCTGGAGGACGAGGCCGCGCGGGTGGAGGCCACCGAGGCCGAGCTCGCCGGTCAGCTCGCCGCCGAACGGGCCCGGCTGGCCGCCGCCGTCGCCGCCCGCGCCGAGCTGGACGGCGCCCTGAGCGCGGCCGAGCGGGCCCTGGTCGCCGCGGCCCGGGCGCTCGCCGACCGTCGCGAGGGCATCGCCCGGCTCTCCGGGCAGGTCGCCGCCGCCCGGTCGCGGACCGCAGCGGGGGAGGCCGAGGTCGAGCGGCTCGCCGCCGCCGCGGTCGAGGCGTCGTCCCGGGCCGAGGCCGCTGCCGACCGGCTCGCTGCCGTCGACCCCGACGCGGGCGTCGAAGACACCGACCTGGGTGCTGCCGTGGCCGACCACGACACCGCCGTGGCCGCCCAGGCCGAGGCCACCCGGGCGGTCACCGAGCTGGCCGCGGCCGAGCGCACCGCCGAACGCGAGCGCGGGGCCGCGCGGGCCCGCCGTGACGCCCTGGCCCTCGGGCTCACCCCGGTCGACGGGGCCGCCGCGGTGCTGGCCGCCGCCGCCGACGGCGCCCTCGGCGGGGTCGCCGGCCCCGTGACCGACCGGCTGGCGGTGCACCCCGGGGACGAGGTCGCGGTGGCCGCCGCGCTCGCCGGGTGGGCCGACGCGCTGGTCGTCACCGGCCCGCGGGCGGCTGCGGACGCCCTGCAGCACCTGGCGGCCGACCGGGCCGGACGGGTGCGCCTGCTGGTGGCCGGTCAGGGGCCGGCGCTCGACCGGTCGGGGTGGCCGCCCCTGCCCGAGGGCGCCCGGTGGGCGCGGGACCTCCTCGACGCCCCGGCCGACCTCGCCCCGGCCGTGGACCGGGCCCTGGACCGGGTGGCCGTGGTCGCCGACCTCACCGCGGCCGTCGCCCTGGTGCGGGCCGCCCCCGACGTCCGGGCGGTCACCGCCGCGGGCGACCTGCTCGGCGCCGACCGGGCGAGCGGGGGCCAGCCCGACGCGCCGTCCGGGCTGGAGGTCCGGGCCCGGGTGGACGCCGCCGACGGCGAGCTGGGCACCGCCACCGCGCGCGCCGCCGAGCTGGCGGAGGCGCTGGCCCGGGCCCGGGAGGCCCAGCAGACCGCCGGCGAGGCCGTCGCCGGGGCCGCGGTGCGCCGGCGGGATGCCGAGCGCGAGCAGGCCGCCCGCGGCCGGGAGCTCGCCGGGCTGGCCGCCGACGCCCGGTCCGCCGCCGCCGAGGCGGAGCGCGCCGACGCCGCCCGGGTACGGGCCGAGCAGGCGCTGGAGCAGGCGGGCAGTGCCCTGGCCACCGCCACGGAGCGACTGGCCGGGGCCGAGGCGGCCCCGGTCGCCGACGAACCCGACCCCAGCGAGCGGGACCGGCTGCGCACCGAGGTCGCCACCGTGGCGCACACCGAGACCGAGGCCCGGCTGGGGGTGCGCACCGCCGAGGAGCGCGCCCGGTCGCTGCACGGACGCGCCGAGTCGCTGCGCCGGCAGGCCCGGCAGGAACGGGCCGCGCGTGAGCGGGCCGAGGCCGCCCGGGTGGCCCGGGCCGCCGGGGCGCGGGTCGCCGCCGAGGTGCGGGCCGGGGCCGAGGCGGCGCTGGCCGTGCTGGCCGGGTCGCTCGAGCTCGCCGTCGCCGAGCGCGACGCCCTCGCCGCGGCCCGGACCGGGCGGGAGGCCGAGCTGCTCGTCGTCCGGACGCGGGTGCGGGAGCACGCCGCCGAGCTGGACCGGCTCACCGACGAGGTGCACCGCGACGAGGTGGCCCGGGCCGAGCAGCGGCTGCGGATCGAGACGCTGGAGGCCCGCGCCGTCGAGGAGCACGGCATCGGCCTGGACACCCTCGTCGCCGAGTACGGACCGGCCGCACCGGTGCCGCCCACGCCCGCCCAGCTGGCCGCCGCCGAGGCGGCGGGTGAGGCGGCGCCGGAGCCGGTGCGCTACGTGCGGGCGGAGCAGGAGGCCCGGGCGGCCCGCGCCGAACGGGACCTGGCCACCCTCGGCCGGGTCAACCCGCTGGCGCTGGAGGAGTTCGCGGCGCTGGAGGAGCGGCACACCTTCCTCGCCACCCAGCTGGAGGACCTCAAGGCCACCCGCCGCGACCTGCTCACCGTCGTCCGCGAGGTCGACGACCGGATCCACGAGGTGTTCGCCAGCGCCTTCGCCGACACCGCCCGGGAGTTCGAGCAGGTCTTCCAGACCCTCTTCCCCGGCGGGGAGGGCCGGATCTTCCTCACCGACCCCGACGACCTGCTCACCACCGGCGTGGAGGTCGAGGCCCGCCCGCCGGGCAAGAAGGTCAAGCGGCTGTCGCTGCTGTCCGGGGGAGAGCGGTCGCTGACCGCGATCGCCCTGCTCGTCGCGATCTTCCGGGCCCGCCCCTCGCCGTTCTACGTGCTCGACGAGGTCGAGGCCGCCCTGGACGACGTCAACCTGGGCCGGCTGCTCACCCTGGTCGAGCAGCTGCGGGACACCTCGCAGCTCATCGTCATCACCCACCAGAAGCGGACGATGGAGATCGCCGACGCCCTCTACGGGGTGTCCATGCGCGGCGACGGCATCACCGGGGTGATCAGCCAGCGCCTGCGCCCGGCGGGCTGAGTCAGCCCACCAGCGCCCGGCGCAGGGCGGCCACCTGGGCGTCCCGGAACTCCCGGGAGACAGCCGCGGCGCCCTGGACGGCGTCGAAGCCGTGGTAGGCACCAGGCACCTCGAGCAGCTCGACCTCGACGCCGGCGGCCCGGAGCCGGCGGGCGTGCTCGACGTCCTCGGCGTGGAAGAGGTCGTGCGTGCCGACCCCGATCCAGGCCGGGGGCTGACCGGTCAGGTCCTCGGCGCGGGCCGGCGCGGCCAGCGGGGAGACCTCCGCCGTGTCACCCAGGTAGGACGACCAGCCGAAGCGGTTGGAGCCCGGGGTCCACACCCGCACCGCCGACGGGTCGGCGTGCGCCGTCGTCCGGTCGTCGAGCATCGGGTAGACCAGCAGCTGGAACACCAGGTCCAGGCCGCGCTCCCGGGCCAGCAGGACGGTGCCGGCGGCCAGGTTGCCCCCGGCGCTCGCGCCGCCCACGGCCACCCGGGCGGGGTCGACGTCGGCCCGGCCGGCCAGCCAGGTCAGCGCCGTCCAGCAGTCCTCCAGCGGGGTGGGGAAGGGGTGCTCGGGGGCCAGCCGGTACTCCACCGAGGCGACCACGGCGCCGAGCTCCTCGCTCACCCGGCGGCAGAACGCGTCGTCCATCGCGGCCGTGCCCGACACCAGCCCGCCGCCGTGCACCCACAGCAGGGCCGGGAACGGGCCGGGCCCGGCGGGCCGGAACAGCCGCACCGACACGTCGGGGGACACCGGGACCACCGGCACGCTGCCGTCGGGCCGGGCCAGCCGCCCGAGGAACCGCATCACCCGCAGGCTGCGGGTGCCGAGGGAGAGCTGGGGGAGGAACCGGACCTGCTGCAGGTCGGGGTGGAACGGGGGCACGGGCACCTCGCGGGGGAGTGGTGGGTCAGCCGACGACGAGGTCGACCTGCAGGGGATGGTGGTCCGAGCACGCCGAGCCGTCGAGCACCCGGGCCGCGGTGACCCGCACCTCGGGGGAGACCCAGACCTGGTCGATCCGCACCCGGGGACGGCGGGCGGGGTGGGTCAGGCCCTGGTCGCGCTTCCAGAGCTGCCAGCCCCGGGCCTGGTCGCCCCGGCTGCCGGCCTGCTGCCAGGCGTCGGCGAGCCGGGTGCGCAGCGGCACGAGCTCGGGGGCGCCGGCCGTCGCGTTCAGGTCGCCGACCACCAGGGACGCCGAGCCCGGCCCGGGCAGCAGGTCGACCAGCGCGGTGGCCTGCGCGGCCCGCTCGCGCATGGAGCCGCTGGACAGGTGGGTGGCCACCACGGTCAGCGTCCGGTCGCCCACGCCGAGCACCGCGCGCACCGCGGCCCGCGGTTCGCCGTCCCCGGGCAGGCGGTGCACCGAGTCGTCGACCATCGGCAGCCGGGACAGCACGGCGTTCCCGTACTGCCGGCGGGGCGCGTCCCGGGTGGGCCCGTCCCGGTCGATCGCCGGGCCCCAGGCCAGGGACCGCCCCAGCCCCTCGGCGAGCACGGCGGCCTGGTCGACGGTCTTGCTCCGGTCACCGAAGTGCCGGTCGACCTCCTGCAGGCAGATCACGTCGGCGTCGGTGTCGTGCAGCAGCGCAGCGATCCGGGCCAGGTCGTGCCGGCCGTCGTCCCCGACGCCGTGGTGGGTGTTGAAGGTGACCAGCCGCAGAGCGGTCCTGCCGTCGGCTCCGTCCATGCCGACCAGACTCCCATCCCCGATCATGGGGCCATGCGCATCTTCTTCACCGGTGGCACCGGCAAGGCCGGCCACCACGTGGCCCCGTACCTCGCCGAGCAGGGCCACGACGTCACCAACGCCGACCTCACCCCGCTGCGCCACGACGGCATCGTCGACCTGCGCGTCGACCTCACCGACCTCGGCCAGACGTACTCCGCGCTGGCGGGCGTGGCGCGTCCGGCCGAGCTGGACCTGCCGGCCGTGCCTGCCTACGACGCCGTCGTCCACTTCGCCGCCGTGCCGGCGATCATGCTCGCCGCCGACGGCACCACGTACGCCACCAACACCCTGAGCACCTACAACGTGCTGGAGGCCGCCACCCGCCTCGGCATCCCGAAGGTGGTCTTCGCCTCCTCGGAGACCACGTACGGCATCTGCTTCGCCCAGGGCGAGCGCAAGCCGCTGTACGTGCCGGTCGACGAGGAGCACCCGACCGTGCCCGAGGACTCCTACGCGATGAGCAAGGTCGCCGGGGAGGTGACCGCACGGTCCTTCCAGGCCCGCACCGGGGCCGACGTCTACGGCCTGCGGATCAACAACGTCATCGAGCCGCACGAGTACGCGGAGCTGTTCCCCGACTTCCTCACCGACCCCGCGCTGCGGCGGCGCAACGTGTTCGCCTACATCGACACCCGGGACCTCGGTCAGATGGTCGAGCGGTGCCTGCAGACCGACGGGCTGGGCTACCAGGTGTTCAACGTCGCCAACGCCGACACCTCGGTGGCCGCGACCACCGACGAGCTCCGGGCGCAGTTCTACGAGGGTGTCGAGCTGCGCCGCGAGATGGGCCCGCACGAGACCTTCTACTCGATCGAGAAGGCCCGCACGATGCTGGGTTACCAGCCGCAGCACTCCTGGCGCGACGTGCTGGCCGACCCGCGGGCCTGACTCAGGACAGCTCGGTGTCCAGCACCCGGGTGAACCGGGGGGTGCCGTCGTCGTCCCGGCTGGTGGCCCAGAGCCGGAACCGGGCGTCGGCGCCGTCGAGCACCAGTTCGCCGAGCTCGTTGCCGAAGAACGGACCGGCCTGCTTCTCCCAGACCAGGCCGGTCCGCGGCACCCGGGCCAGCCGGGTGATCGACCCGGTCAGCGCGCGGGCCCAGCGGCTCCAGCCCACGCGGAAGCCGATCTCGATGGCGTGCGGTGCCTTGTTGTGCAGCGGGGAGACCGTCAGCTGGTGCACCCGGCTGGTCAGGTCACCGGGCCGGGTGAGCTCGGCGGCGTAGGCGTGGTGCACGTCGCCGGACAGCACCAGCGCGGTCGCCGGCGGCTTGCCGTGCTCGCCGCGGGCCAGGGCCACCAGCGCGGCGCCCAGCCGCTCGAAGGAGGCGCCGAACGCGGCCCAGTGCTCGAGGTCGGCGGCCTGGCGCAGCTTCTCCGCGGCCCGGCCCAGGGGACGGCGGTGGTGCCGGAGGGCCAGGGTCTCGTCCCACCGCTCGATGTCGTGGATGGCGTGCGGGAGCAACCAGGGCAGCGACGTGCCGACCAGCACGTGGTCCACCCCGTCGGCCGAGGCCCGGGCCAGCGCGGACTCCACCCAGCCGAACTCGACGTCGTCGAGGATCTGCCGGTCGGTCTCGGCCAGCACCCGGCCGGCCCGGCTGTCCACCATCACCAGCCGGACGTGGTCCCAGTGCCGCACGTAGCTCCAGCGGAAGGCGGTCGGGTCGCCGTCGGCGCCCTCGGCCATCTCCCGGAGCATCGGCTCGGCGTCCTCCTGCCCCTGCATCGCCTGCCAGGTCGCGTTGTCGGCCAGCTCGGCCGGGCTGAGGTTGCCCAGGTGCTGGTAGACGAAGTAGCTGGTCAGCCCGCCGGTGATCCGGGTGCGCCACCACGGCTGGTCGACCACGGAGTCGCGCCAGGCGGCCGAGGTGTTCCAGTCGTCGATCATCTCGTGGTCGTCGAAGATCATCGAGGACGGGATCGTGGAGAGCAGCCACCGGACCTCGGGGTCGCCCCAGGACTCCCGGTACAGCCGGGTGTACTCCTCGAAGTCCGCGACCTGGACCCCGGGCGCCTCCGACAGGTCGCGGCGCCGGGCCAGCCAGGCCTGCGTGGCCGGGGTGGTCTCGTCGGCGTAGACCTGGTCGCCGAGGAGCACCAGGGCGTCGGGCCACTGGTCCTCGGGCAGGTCGGCGAGCTGCACGGCGTAGGAGTCCAGCGCGTCCGGGGCGATCCCGTCCCGCACGTCGACGGCGGCCGGTGAGGCGTAGCGGCAGGAGCCGAAGGCGATCCGGAAGGGCCCCGGCCGGCCGGGAGTGCGGATCCGGCTCGGCGGGAACGAGCTGTGCCGCGGCGGCCACACCGGCACGCCGTCCAGGCTCACGTCGTAGGGCGTCGTGCTCCCGGGCTCCAGTCCCTCGATCACGACCAGGGCGTAGTGGTGACCGGCCACGCAGAAGGTGCGGGCCTGTGCGTCCAGCACCCGGACCGTGCACGGGGCGGTGGTCTCCACCCAGACGGTCGCCGACACCGGGTCGACGTGGCGCAGCAGCGGGCCGAGCAGCAGGCGAGCGGTTTCCGGCACGCCCTCCACCCTCCCGCACCGTCCCGTGTCCCGCCCAGGCCCGGCTGGGAGACTCCTGGCATGGAGTTCGTGCTGATCGCCGTCGCGATCGTCGTCATCGCCCTGCTGGCCGGGGTGGGCCTGCTCGTCGGCCGGGGCCGCCGCACCGCCCGGCTCGACGACGACGCGGCGTCCGGCACCACGCTGACCCGCCCGCGTCCCGGCACCGGCTCGACCGCGGCCACGACCGCACCTCCCCGTCCCACCACGGCACCGCCGGTGGACGACGACCTGCTCCCGCCGGCCGACCTGCCCCCGGCCGAGCCCGAGCCCGGGCTGGTCTTCGACACCCCGCCGCCCTCGGCCGGCCGGCTCGTCCGGCTGCGCTCCCGGCTGGCCCGCTCGCAGTCCTCGCTGGGCCGCGGCCTGCTCACCGTGCTGGCCCGGGAGAAGCTGACCGAGGACGACTGGGAGGAGGTCGAGGAGACCCTGCTGGCCGCCGACGTCGGCCTGGCCGCCACCACCCAGATCGTCGACCGGCTGCGCACCCAGTCCCTCGTGCTGGCCACCGGCGACGGCGGCGCGCTGCGCGAGCTGCTGGTGCGCGAGCTGACCGCCGTCCTCGGCCCGGACATGGACCGCACCCTGGCCACCGACACGGTCACCGACCGCCCCGCCGTCCTGCTCGTGGTGGGCGTGAACGGCGCCGGCAAGACCACCACCTGCGGCAAGATCGCCCGCGTCCTGGTGGGCGACGGCAAGAGCGTCGTCCTCGGTGCCGCCGACACCTTCCGGGCCGCGGCCGCCGACCAGCTCGAGACCTGGGGCGAGCGGGTCGGCGTCCCCACCGTGCGCGGCCGCGAGGGCGGCGACCCCGCGTCGGTGGCCTTCGAGGCCGTGAAGACCGGCCGGGACGCCGGCGTCGACGCCGTGCTGGTCGACACCGCCGGGCGACTGCACACCAAGAGCGGCCTGATGGACGAGCTGGGCAAGGTCAAGCGGGTCGTGGAGAAGCAGAGCCCGGTCGACGAGGTGCTGCTGGTGCTCGACGCCACCACCGGTCAGAACGGCGTCGTCCAGGCCCGGGTGTTCACCGAGGCGGTCACCGTCACCGGCATCGTGCTCACCAAGCTCGACGGCACCGCCAAGGGCGGCATCGTGGTCGCGGTGCAGCGCGAGCTCGGCATCCCGGTGAAGCTGATCGGGCTGGGCGAGGGCGCCGACGACCTGGCGCCCTTCGAGCCGCGGGCGTTCGCCGAGGCCCTGGTCGGGAACTAGGCGGCGCTGCGCTCCCAGCGCTCCTCGATGCGCCCGAAGCGCCAGACCGCCAGGGCGATCAGCCAGGTGAGCACGAACAGCCCGACGATGGCGAAGCCGACGTACTCCAGGTCCAGCGAGGCGATCCAGGCCAGCGGGCCGGTCTCGACGCCCACGCGCTCCACGACCAGCCCGGCGAGGACCAGCAGGCCGACCACCAGGGCGATGACCACCGACAGCACGGTGACCGTGAGGTTGTAGTAGACCTTCCGCACCGGGCGGACCATCGCCCAGCCGTAGGCCCGGGTCATCAGCACGCCGTCGGCGGTGTCGAACAGGCTCATGCCGGCCATGAAGAGCACCGGCAGGACGAGGATCGCGTACCAGGGCAGCACGAACGCCGCCGATCCCGCCGCGAGCACGAGCAGGGCCACCTGGGTGGCGGTGTCGAAGCCCAGGCCCATGAGCAGGCCCACCGGGTAGAGGTGCCACGGCTTGGTCACCCGCCGCGTCACCCGGCCCAGCAGGCGCGCCAGGAACCCGCGGGTGTGCAGGTGGTGCTCGAGCTGGGCCTCGTCGTAGTCCCCGCTGCGCATCCGGCGGAACACCTTGGCGATGCCCACCACCGAGACCAGGTTCATCGCACCGATGACGAGCAGGAACGTGCCGGCGACCAGCGTGCCGATGAGGCCGAGGGTCTGCGCGGTGCCGGACTCGCCGTCCTGCACGACCCCGGCGATCGAGCGCACCCCCAGGGCCAGCAGGGCCGAGGCCACCACGACGACGGTGGAGTGGCCCAGGGAGAACCAGAAGCCGGTGCTGACGGCCGAGCGTCCCTCGCCCACGAGCTTGCGGGTGGTGTTGTCGATCGAGGCGATGTGGTCGGCGTCGAAGGCGTGCCGGACGCCGAGCAGGTAGGCGGTGAGGCCGACGCCCACCCCGAGCACCGAGCCGCCGCCGAGCTCGAAGCCACGCGGCACCACGGCCAGCAGCAGCACGCCCCAGCCGACCACGTGCAGCACGAGGACGACGCCGGACATCGCCGCGATGCTGCGGCGGTCCTCCCGGGTGAACCGCGTCGGCGCGTCGGTGGGGGCGGGGTGTGCGGTGGCCGTGGTCACGGCGGGACTGTAGTGCGACGCACTCGCATCTGCACAGGGTTCGCAACAAGACGCCGATCCACAGCCGGGTGGGTGGCGGTCGACACACCCGGGTGGTCGGCAACACGACCGGAACACCGGGGGCCGACACGCGGACCGGTGTTCACGGTCCCGAAACACGTGCGGACCGTCGTCGGAACACGACCTCGGCACGGTGTCCCTCACACCACCCCCCGCCCTCCCGGGCTCCCGACGCGGCCGATGGCCGACGACCCCTGATCAGGAGGTTGCCGTGGTCAACACCGGCGACACAGCCTGGATCCTCACCAGCGCGGCCCTCGTGCTGCTGATGACCCCAGGACTCGCGCTCTTCTACGGCGGCATGGTCCGCGCGAAGAGCGTCCTCAACATGATGATGATGAGTTTTGGAGCCGCAGCGCTGATCAGCGTGCTCTGGGTGCTCTACGGTTACTCGTTCGCCTTCGGCAACGACGTCGGCGCCGGCCTGCTGGGTGACCCCACCGAGTTCTTCGGGCTCGCGGGCCTCATGGAGGACGTCACCACCGACGCCGGCGGCTACCCGGTCATGGCGTTCGTCGGCTTCCAGGCCGTCTTCGCGATCATCACCGTCGCGCTGATCTCCGGTGCCATCGCCGACCGCGCCAAGTTCGGTGCCTGGATGGTGTTCGCCGGCGTCTGGGCGACCGTCGTCTACTTCCCGATCGCGCACTGGGTCTTCGACTTCACCCTGACCGACGAGGACGGCACGGTCACCCACGTCGGTGGCTGGATCGCCAACAACCTCGCCGCCGTCGACTTCGCCGGTGGCACCGCGGTGCACATCAACGCCGGTGCCGCGGGCCTCGCCCTGGCCCTGGTGCTCGGCAAGCGTCGCGGCTTCGGCCGGGAGGCCATGCGCCCGCACAACCTGCCGCTGGTCATGATCGGCGCCGGGCTGCTGTGGTTCGGCTGGTTCGGCTTCAACGCCGGCTCCGCCCTGGCCGCCAACAACACCGCCGCGGTGGTCTGGGTCAACACCCTGGTCGCCACCGGTGCCGCCGTCCTGGGCTGGCTGCTGACGGAGAAGATCCGCGACGGCCACTCGACCTCCCTCGGTGGCGCCTCCGGCGTCGTCGCCGGTCTGGTCGCGATCACCCCGGCCTGTTCCGCGGTCTCGCCGATCGGGGCGATCATCATCGGCGTCCTGGCCGGTGTGCTCTGCGCCCTGGCCGTCGGCCTGAAGTACCGCTTCGGCTACGACGACTCCCTCGACGTCGTCGGCGTGCACCTCGTCGGCGGCCTCTGGGGCACCATCGCCATCGGCTTCGTCGCCGACCCCGACGCCCCCGCCGGTGTCGAGTCGCTGGTCTTCGGCGGCAGCGTCGACCAGCTGTGGCGCCAGGTCGTCGGCGCCCTCGCCGTCCTCGTGGTCTCCTTCGTCCTCACCTACGTGATCGGCCTGATCATCGAGAAGACGATGGGCTTCCGGATCACCGAGGAGGACGAGGTCGCCGGCATCGACAACGTCGTGCACGCCGAGTCCGGCTACGACTTCACCAGCCTGAGCGGCGGCAGCGGTTCGGCCCTGCACCAGGCGACGACGGCCAAGACCGTGGAGGGTTCCCACTCATGAAGCTGATCACCGCGATCGTCAAGCCGTTCAAGCTCGACGACGTCAAGAACGCCCTCGAGCTGATCGGCATCGCCGGCCTCACCGTCTCCGAGGTGCAGGGCTTCGGCCGGCAGCGCGGGCACACCGAGGTCTACCGCGGTGCGGAGTACCAGGTGGACTTCGTCCCCAAGGTGCGCATCGAGGTCGTCGTCGGCGAGACCGACGCCGCCCGGGTGGTGGACGCGGTCGTCGAGTCCGCCAGCACCGGCCAGATCGGTGACGGCAAGGTGTGGGTGACCACGATCGACGAGATCGTCCGGGTCCGTACCGGCGAGCGCGGGGCCGACGCCCTGTAGTCGTTCCCGCCCCGTCGACGTCGGCCGGGGTGGTGGGTCCGCCCACCACCCCGGCCGACGCCGTTCCCGCCCTCCCCCCACCCGACCGCGGCGCCGTCGCCGCCCTCGTGGAAGGTGCCCTGCGTGCCCGACTCCCCGGACCCCGTGACGCTGGCCGAGCTCGGCCGCCCCGAGCGGGTCGCCGCCCTCGACACCTGGCTGGGCGAGCTGCTCGCCGCCGCCCTGGCCGGCGCACCGGCACCGAAGGCCCGCCGCGGCCAGACGCCCGCGCCAGCCGGCACCGGGGTCTCCCTCGTCGCCGTCGGCAGCCTGGGGCGCCGCGAGCCCGCCCCGTACGGGGACCTCGACCTGGTCCTGGTGCACGACGGGCGCGCCGAGATCGGCGCCGTCGCCGATGCGCTCTGGTACCCCGTCTGGGACGCCGGCCACAAGCTGGACCACTCCGTGCGCACCGTCGCCGAGGCCGTGCAGGTCGCCGGCACCGACGTGAAGGCCGGGCTGGGGCTGCTCGACGTCCGGCACGTCGCCGGGGACGCCGAGCTGTCGGCCCGGCTGCGCACCGCCACGCTGGCCGGCTGGCGGCAGCACGCCGCCCGGCTGCTGCCCGAGCTCCGCGACATCCGCCGGGGCCGGGTGCGCACCGTGGGGGAGCTGGGCTTCCTGCTCGAGCCCGACCTCAAGGAGGCCTACGGCGGCCTGCGCGAGGGGCAGGTGCTCCGCGCGCTGTCCACCGCCCAGCTGGTCGACGAGCCCCCCGCCGACGCGGGGGAGGCCTACGCGTTCCTGGTCGACGTCCGCGACGAGCTGCGCCGGCGCACCCGCCGCGCCTCGGACGTGCTGGTGCGCCAGGAGCAGCGCGGGGTCGCCGAGGCCCTGGGTCTCGCCGACGACGACGTGCTGCTCCGGCAGGTCAGCCTGGCCGGACGGCGGTTGGCCTTCGTCGCCGACGAGACCTGGCGCCGGGTCGAGGCCGCCCTGGTCCGGCGTCCGCGCACCCGCTACCGCCGGGTCCGCCGCGAGCCGCTGGCCGAGGGCGTCGTCCGGCAGGGCGACGAGGTGGTGCTGGCCCGGGACGCCCGCCCCGCCGTGGACGCCGGGCTGGTGCTCCGCGGGGCCGCCGCCGCCGCGCGCGCGGACCTGCTGCTCTCCCCGTACACGCTCAAGGTGCTCGCCGTGCACGCCCCGCCGTTGCCCGAGCCCTGGCCCTCGGAGGTGCGCTGGTCCTTCCTGCGGCTGCTGGCCAGCGGGCGCAGCGCCGTCCCGGTGATCGAGCAGCTGGACCAGGAGGGGCTGCTGTCCCGGATGCTGCCGGAGTGGGACCGGGTGCGGTCCCTGCCCCAGCGCCACCCCTGGCACCGGTTCACCGTCGACCGGCACCTCGTGGAGGCCGCGGCGGCCGCGGCCGAGCTGACCCGCGACGTCGACCGGCCCGACCTGCTGCTGGTCGGTGCGCTGCTGCACGACATCGGCAAGGGCTGGCCCGGTGACCACACCGACGTCGGCGTGGTCGTGATCCGGGAGACCGCGACCCGGATGGGCTTCACCCCCGACGACGTCGACGTGCTGGTGGCGATGGTGCGCTGCCACCTGCTGCTGCCCGACGTGGCCACCCACCGCGACATCGACGACCCGGCGACCATCGACCGGGTGGTGGACGCCATCGGCGCCGACCCCGCGCTGCTGCAGCTGCTGCACGCCCTGGCCCAGGCCGACGGTGCGGCCACCTCGACGTCGGCCTGGTCGCCGTGGAAGGCCCACCTGGTCGCCGCCCTGGTCGGCCGGGTGGCGGCGCGGCTGGGCAGCACCACCGTGCCCGAGCCGGTGCTGGAGCCCAGCGACCCGCAGGCCACCGCCCCCGCCCCGGCCATCCCCGGGCAGACCCAGCCGGTCACCGTCGGCATCGAGGACGTGCCCGACGGGCAGCAGGTCACCTTCGGGGCGCCGGACCGGCCGGGCCTGTTCAGCCTGTGCTCGGGGGTGCTGGCGCTCAACCAGCTCGACGTCCGGGCCGCCCGGGTGACCGTCGAGGGCGGGCACACCACGGCGGTCTTCGCCGTCCGGCCGCGGTTCGGGCGGGCCCCGGTGCCCGAGATCCTGGCCGACTCGGTGCGCGCGGCGCTGGAGGGCAGCCTGCCGTTGGCCGACCGGCTGGCGCAGCGGGAGAAGGACTACAGCCAGGACGGGAAGCGGGGCGCCCCGCCGCGGGTGGCCTGGTTCGACGCCGAGGCCACCGGGGCCGCGGCGAGCCTGGTGGAGGTGCGCGCCGCCGACCGGGCCGGGTTGCTCTACCGGCTCACCGCGGCCCTGGCCGCCGAGGGGCTGGACGTCACCTCGGCGACCGTGGAGACGCTCGGGGCCGACGCGGTGGACGCGTTCTACCTGGCCGACCCCTCCGGCACCCCGGTGGACGCCGACCAGCGCTCCCGGGCCGAGCAGGCCCTGCTCGCCGCCGCGGCCGGGGTCGCCCCGGATCCCGTGCCCCGCTGAGCGCGCCCCGCGGTCGATACGCTGGGCACCGGTCGCGCCGCGAGTCGGCCCGCCCACCCCTGATCCACCTGCGTGAGGACGTGTTGTGTTCGAGACCCTCTCCGACCGGCTCGAAGCGGTCTTCACCGGGCTGCGTGGCAAGGGCCGGCTCTCCGACGCCGACATCGACGCCACCGCCCGGGAGATCCGGATCGCGCTGCTCGAGGCCGACGTCGCGCTGCCGGTGGTCCGCACGTTCATCACCTCGGTCAAGGACCGGGCCCGCGGCGCCGAGGTCAGCCAGGCGCTGAACCCGGCCCAGCAGATCATCAAGATCGTCAACGAGGAGCTCGTCGGCGTCCTGGGCGGGGAGACCCGGCGGATCCGCTACGCCAAGAACTCCCCGACGGTGATCATGCTGGCCGGCCTCCAGGGCGCCGGCAAGACCACCCTGGCCGGCAAGCTCGGCCGCTGGCTCAAGGCCCAGGGCCACACCCCGCTGCTGGTGGCCTGCGACCTGCAGCGCCCCAACGCGGTGAACCAGCTGTCCATCGTCGCGGGGCAGGCCGGGGTGGACGTCTACGCCCCGCAGCCGGGCAACGGCGTCGGTGACCCGGTGGCCGTGGCCCGGGAGTCCATCGAGCACGCCCGCCGCACCATGCACGACGTCGTCGTCGTCGACACCGCCGGTCGCCTGGGCATCGACGCCGAGCTGATGGCCCAGGCCGCCGGCATCCGGGACGCCGTCCAGCCCGACGAGACGCTGTTCGTCGTCGACGCGATGATCGGCCAGGACGCCGTCACCACGGCGATCGCCTTCCAGGAGGGCGTCGGGTTCTCCGGCGTCGTGCTCACCAAGCTCGACGGCGACGCCCGCGGTGGTGCCGCGCTGAGCGTGCGGGGCGTGACCGGCCAGCCGATCATGTTCGCCTCGACCGGTGAGAAGCTCACCGACTTCGACGTCTTCCACCCCGAGCGGATGGCCTCGCGCATCCTCGGCATGGGCGACGTCCTCACCCTCATCGAGCAGGCCGAGCAGGCCTTCGACGCCGACCAGGCCGAGGCCATGGCCGGCAAGCTGGCCAGCCGCGAGGGCTTCACCCTCGAGGACTTCCTCGAGCAGATGCTGGCCATCCGCAAGATGGGCCCGATCGCCAACCTGCTGGGCATGCTGCCCGGGGCCGGGGCGATGAAGGAGCAGCTCAAGCAGGTCGACGACCGCGACCTGGACCGCACCGCGGCGATCATCCGGTCGATGACCCCGGGGGAGCGGGTCACCCCGAAGATCATCAACGCCTCGCGCCGGGTCCGGATCGCCAACGGCTCCGGGGTCACGGTCACCGAGGTGAACTCGCTGCTGGAGCGCTTCGTCCAGGCCCAGAAGATGATGGGCCAGATGGCCGGCAGCATGGGCATGCCCGGCATGGGCCCGATGTCGAAGAAGGCCCGCGGTCGCCAGCAGCAGGCGGCGGCCCGCAAGGGCAAGAAGGGCAAGAAGGCCCCCGCCCGCCGGGCGATCGGTGGCGGCGGGGCGGGCGGGGGTCTGCCGGGCGGCATCCCCGGGCTGCCCCCGGGCCAGGGCGTGCCGGACCTCAGCAAGCTGGACTTCAGCCAGTTCAAGGACCGCTGACCGCCGTGCTGCACCTGTCGGGGGTGCTGCTGCCCCAGGGCGAGCAGTGCGACCTGTGGGTGCGGGACGGTCGGATCACGTTCGAGCGCGTGCCCGGGGCCGAGACGGTCTCCCGCGGCGGGTTCGTGCTGCCCGGCCTGGTCGACGCGCACTGCCACGTCGGCATCGCCCGCGGGGGCGGGCACCTGACCGACCTGGCCGACGCCCGGGCCCAGGCGGTCACCGAGCGGGACGCCGGGGTGCTGCTGCTGCGCGACTGCGGGTCCCCGGTCGACACCCGCGCCCTGGACGACGACGAGGACCTCCCGCGCATCCTGCGGGCCGGCCGGCACGTGGCCAGGCCCCGCCGCTACCTCCCCGGGCTCGGCGTCGAGGTGGAGCCGGCGGACCTGGTCGCCGAGGTGCGCACCCAGGCCCGCGCCGGGGACGGCTGGGTCAAGCTGGTGGGGGACTGGATCGACCGCGGCGCCGGCGACCTGGGCCCGCTGTGGCCGGCCGAGGCGCTCGTCGCCGCGATCGCCGCCGCCCACGAGGAGGGCGCCCGGGTCACCGCGCACACCTTCGGCACCGACGCGCTGCCCGACCTGATCGCCGCGGGCATCGACTGCATCGAGCACGGCACCGGCCTCACCGAGGACCTGGTCGCCGAGATGGCGGCCCGCGGCACCGCCGTCGTCCCCACGCTGGTGAACGTGGAGAACTTCCCCGGCTTCGCCGAGGCCGGGCAGGCCAAGTTCCCCGCCTACGCCTCCACGATGCGGCGGCTGTACGCCTCGTCCGGCGCCGTCGTGCGGGCCGCGTACGAGGCGGGGGTGCCGGTGTTCGCCGGCACCGATGCCGGGGGCGGCATCGACCACGGGGTCATCGCCGACGAGATCCGGGCGCTGCACACCGCGGGCCTGCCCGCCGAGGCGGCGCTGGCCGCCGGTTCCTGGGCGGCCCGGGAGTGGCTGGGCCTGCCGGGCCTGGTCGAGGGCGCCCCCGCCGACCTGGTCGTCTACGACGCCGACCCGCGCGCGGACCTCGACGTGCTGCAGCGACCGCAGCTGACCGTGCTGCGCGGCCGCGTCGTCGCCTGATCGAAACCCGTTCGGGGGCGCCTGGGAGACTCCGGTCGTGCTCCTCCGGATGTCCTCCCTGTTCCTGCGCACGCTGCGCGACGACCCCGCCGACGCCGAGGTGCCCAGCCACCGGCTGCTGGCCCGCGGCGGGTACATCCGGCGCTCGGCGCCCGGTGGCTTCACCTGGTTGCCGCTGGGCTGGCGGGTGTTCCGCAACGTGGAGCGGATCGTCCGCGAGGAGATGGACGCGATGGGCGCCCAGGAGGTCCACTTCCCGGCGCTGCTGCCCCGCGAGCCCTACGAGCGCACCGGCCGCTGGACCGAGTACGGCGACAACCTCTTCCGGCTGCGGGACCGCAAGGGCGCGGACTTCCTCCTCGGGCCCACCCACGAGGAGATGTTCACGCTCCTGGTGAAGGACCTCTACGGCTCCTACAAGGACCTCCCGGTCTCGCTGTACCAGATCCAGACCAAGTACCGGGACGAGGCGCGGCCCCGGGCCGGGCTGTTCCGCACCCGCGAGTTCGTGATGAAGGACAGCTACAGCTTCGACGTCTCCGACGCCGGGCTCGAGCGCTCCTACGCCGCGCACCGCGAGGCCTACACCCGGGTGTTCGACCGGCTGGGCCTGGAGGTCGTGATCGTGTCGGCCACCTCGGGGGCGATGGGCGGCTCCCGCTCCGAGGAGTTCCTGCACCCCACCCCGGTCGGCGAGGACACCTTCGTCCGCTCGGCCGGCGGCTACGCGGCCAACGTCGAGGCGGTCACCACCGTCGTCCCCGACTCCGTCCCGCTCGAGGGCCTGCCGGCCGCGCACGTCGAGGACACCCCCGACACCCCGACCATCGACACCCTGGTGGCGGTGGCGACCGAGCGGTTCCCCGACGCCGGGTACACCGCGGCGCACACCCTGAAGAACGTCGTGGTGACCCTGCGGCACCCCGACGGCACCCTCGAGCCCGTCGTCATCGGCCTGCCCGGCGACCGGGACGTCGACACCAAGCGCCTGGAGGCCCAGGTCGCCCCCGCCGAGGTCGAGCCCTTCACCGACTTCGCCGGCAACCCCGCACTGGTCAAGGGCTACATCGGGCCGCAGGTGCTGGGCAGCGACTCCGCCTCGGGCATCCGGTACCTGGTCGACCCCCGCGTCGTCCCGGGCACCGCCTGGATCACCGGCGCCAACGAGGCCGGCAAGCACGTGTTCGACCTCGTCGCCGGCCGGGACTTCACCTGGGACGGCGTCGTCGAGGCCGCCGAGGTGCGCGCCGGGGACCCCGCGCCCGACGGCTCCGGCCCGCTGGAGCTCGCCCGGGGCGTCGAGATGGGCCACGTGTTCCAGCTCGGCCGCAAGTACGCCGAGGCCCTCGACCTCAAGGTGCTCGACGAGAACGGCAAGCTCGTCACCGTCACCATGGGCTCCTACGGCATCGGGGTCTCCCGCGCCGTCGCCGCCATCGCCGAGTCGCTGCACGACGAGCTCGGCCTGGTCTGGCCGCGGGCGATCGCCCCGGCCGACGTGCACGTGGTCGCCACCGGCAAGGACGCCGCGGTCTTCGAGGCCGCCCAGGCGTTGTCCGAGGAGCTCGTCGCCGCCGGGCTCACCGTGCTGTACGACGACCGGCCGAAGGTCAGCCCCGGCGTGAAGTTCAAGGACGCCGAGCTGCTCGGGATGCCGACCATCGTCACCGTCGGCCGCGGCCTGGTCGACGGCGTCCTCGAGCTGCGCGACCGGGCCACCGGCGACCGCCAGGAGATCCCGGTGGACGGTGCCGCCGCCGCGGTGCTGGCCGCCGTCCGCGCGTAACTGCCCCGCCCACCCCGGCGTCGATCAGCTGGGACGACCACCGTGCGTCCTCCTCCACCGACCCCGGTGGCTGAGGACGCACGCTGCTCGTCGGAGCTGATCGACGCCGGGGGTGCCGTGGGCCTCGGGGCGGGCCACCCGGGGCTCCCTCGTCGTCTGGCATGATGAGCGGTCGAACACGTCGGCAGGCGGCCCTCTCACCGTCGTCGTCCGTGTCCATCGCACCGCCCAGGCGTATCCCCACGCGTCCTCCGGGCGGGCACCCACGATCTCGTACGAGGAGCACACCACACACCGTGGCCACCAAGATCAAGCTCATGCGTCTCGGCAAGATGCGCGCGCCCTACTACCGCATCGTCGTCGCCGACGCCCGCACCAAGCGGGACGGCCGGTCCATCGAGACCATCGGCAAGTACCACCCCAAGGAGGACCCCTCCTTCATCGAGGTCGACGCCGAGCGCGCCGCCTACTGGCTCGGTGTCGGCGCCCAGCCGACCGAGGCCGTCGCCGCCATCCTGCGGGTGACCGGTGACTGGCAGAAGTTCAAGGGCGAGCCGGCTCCGGCCCCCATGCGCGTCGCCGAGCCCAAGCCGGACAAGAAGGCCGCCTACGAGGAGGCCGCCCGCGCTGCCGCCGACGAGCCGGCCGCCGGTGCGACCACCCCGAAGAAGAAGGCCGCTCCCAAGGCCGACGAGAAGCCCGCTGACGACACCGCGCCCGCCGGCGACACCGCCGCCGAGACGCCTGCCGCCGAGTAAGTCGTGCTCGAAGAAGCGCTCGAGCACCTGGTCAAGGGCATCGTCGACAACCCCGACGACGTCGCGGTCGACCTGGTCAACGGTCGTCGTGGCAAGACCCTCGAGGTCCGGGTCGCCCCCGAGGACCTCGGCAAGGTCATCGGCCGCGGCGGACGCACCGCCAAGGCCCTGCGCCAGGTCATGACCGGTGTCGGGGGGCGCGGCCTGCGGGTCGACGTCGTCGACACCGACGGGCGCTGAGCACCACCCCGCGTCCGACGGGCTCCCAGCCTCACAGCGCACCCCCGGACACCGTGGTGGTCGGCCGCATCGGCCGACCCCACGGTGTCCGTGGTGAGGTCACCGTCGACGTGCGCACCGACGACCCGGACCTGCGGTTCGCCGCCGGGACGACGCTGCGGACCGAGCCGGCCGAGCGCGGCCCGCTGACCGTCACCGGCCTGCGCTGGCACTCGGGCACGCTGCTGCTCCGGTTGGCCGGACCCGACGGCGTCGAGCTGACCGACCGCGAGGCCGCCGACGCCATCCGCAACACCCTGCTCGTGGTCGAGGTCGCCGACCTCCCCGAGCTCGAGGACCCCGACTCCTTCTACGACCACCAGCTGGTCGGTCTCACCGTCCAGCTCACCGACGGCACCGTCGTCGGCACCGTCACCGGGGTGCGGCACGAGGGCACCGAGCTGCTCGTCGTCCGGCGTCCCGGGGCCTCGGAGCTGCTCGTCCCGTTCGTCGCGGCGATCGTGCCGACCGTGGACGTCGCCGCCGGCCACGTGGTGATCACCCCGCCCGAGGGCCTGCTGGAGCTGTGAGCGCCCCCTTCCGGGTCGACGTGGTCACGATCTTCCCCGAGTACCTCGCCCCGCTGGGGCAGTCGCTGCTGGGCAAGGCCGCCGCCCGCGGGCTGGTCTCCGTCGGCGTGCACGACCTGCGCCGGTGGACCGACGACGTGCACCGCACCGTCGACGACTCCCCGTACGGCGGGGGGCCCGGCATGGTCCTGCGCCCCGAGCCCTGGGGCCGCGCGCTGGCCGAGGTGCGCCCCCCGGGCACCCGGCTCGTCGTCCCGACGCCGGCCGGTCGGCCCTTCACCCAGGCCGTCGCCGCGCAGTGGGCCACAGAGCCCGGGCTGGTCTTCGCCTGCGGCCGGTACGAGGGCATCGACCAGCGGGTCGCCGACCGCGCCGCCGACGACGGCCCGGTCTCCGAGGTCTCGATCGGGGACTACGTGCTCGCCGGCGGTGAGTCCGCCGTCCTGGTCATGGTCGAGGCCGTCACCCGGCTGATCCCCGGGGTGGTCGGCAACGCCGAGTCCGTCGAGTTCGACTCGCACGCCGACGGCCTCCTCGAGGGCCCCAGCTACACCCGGCCCGCCTCCTGGGAGGGCCACGACGTGCCGCCCGTGCTGCTGTCCGGCGACCACGCCGCCATCGCCCGCTGGCGGCGGGCCCAGTCGCTGCGCCGGACCGCCGACCGCCGACCGGACCTGCTGTCCGCGGTGGAGCTGACCCCCGCCGACCGGGCGGCGCTGGACGCCGACGCGTGAGCTGGGTCCGGCCGACCGCCCGGGTGCTCGTGCTCTCCCCGGACCACCGGGTGCTGCTCCTGGGCGCCCGGCTGACTGGCCCGGACACCCCGCCCGGCGACGTGCTGTTCTGGTACACCCCCGGCGGGGGAGTGGAGGACGGGGAGTCCCTGCGGGTCGCCGCGGCCCGGGAGCTCGCCGAGGAGGTCGGACTCGTCGTCGACCCCGCCGTCCTCGAGGGGCCGGTCTGGCTCCGTCGGCACGTCGGGGAGTTCGGCGGCCGCGAGATCGACAGCCGGGAGACGTTCTTCGTGCTCCGGGACGTCGTCCACGAGGTCGACGCCGGCGGCCGGACGGCGTTGGAGCTGCTCGGCGACGAGCCGCACCGCTGGTGGTCGGCCGACGAGGTGGCCGCCGGGGACGTCGCCTTCGCCCCCCGGGAGCTCGCCGGCCTGCTGCCCCAGCTGCTCGCCGGACCCTGGTCCGGGCCGCCCCGGGTCGTCGACGCCTGAGATCACAGAGCCGGTGCGTCACCGGGATCCCTGCTGTGGCACAGTAGGGGGCTGCTGCCGCCGCTCGGACATCGAGCGCGGCCTCCCGGCAGGACACCCGCCGGGACTGCTGCGCCCACCGCGTGAGCGCAGCCCGAGTACCGACACCGCTAGGACTGAGGACTGCTGCGATGAACACCCTGGACGCCCTCGACGCCGAGTCGTTGCGCAACGACATCCCCGACTTCCGCCCCGGGGACACCGTGAAGGTGCACGTGCGGGTCATCGAGGGCACCCGCTCGCGCATCCAGGTCTTCCAGGGCGCGGTCATCCGTCGCCAGGGTGGCGGCATCCGCGAGACCTTCACCGTCCGCAAGGTCAGCTTCGGCGTCGGCGTGGAGCGCACCTTCCCGGTGCACACCCCCGTGGTCGAGCAGATCGAGGTCCTCACCCGCGGTGACGTCCGCCGGGCGAAGCTGTACTACCTCCGCGACCTGCGCGGCAAGGCCGCCAAGATCAAGGAGAAGCGGGACGTCGTCTCCCGCTGACGCACTCCCCAGCTCCACCAGCACGGCCCGGCTGCGACACGCAGCCGGGCCGTGCTGCGTCTCCGGGGCGCTCCGGGCGCGGAACGTACGCTGACGCCGATGAGCACCGACCGGCCCACGGGGCCCGCCGACGCCGACGAGTCCGGCGCCGCCCACCGGGTCGAGGGCGGGGACCAGAGCGGCGATGCCGTGGCCGTCGGCCGCTTCTCCCGCCGGGCCCGACGCCGCGACCGGGACGCCGAGAAGAAGAAGGGCTCGCTCTTGCGCGAGCTGCCCGTGCTCCTGGTCGTGGCCTTCGTGCTGGCGCTGCTGGTGAAGACGTTCCTCGTGCAGGCCTTCTTCATCCCCTCGGGCTCCATGGAGACCACGCTGCACGGGTGCACCGGGTGCACCGGTGACCGCGTGCTGGTGACCAAGCCCCCGTACTGGTTCTCCGACCCGCAGCCCGGGGACATCGTGGTCTTCCAGGGCCCGGACACCTGGACCCCCGAGGTGCAGGTCGCCGAGCCCAGCAACCCGGTCACCTCGGCCCTGCTGTTCCTGGGCCGGGCGATCGGCGTGGCGCCGCCGAGCGAGGACGACTACGTCAAGCGGGTCATCGCCACCGGCGGGCAGACCGTGCAGTGCTGCGACGAGCAGGGCCGGATCACCGTGGACAGCGAGCCGCTCGACGAGCCCTACATCTACGAGAACACCCCGCTGGAGTCCCGCGCCTTCGGCCCGGTGACCGTGCCCGAGGGCCGGCTGTGGGTGATGGGCGACCACCGGTCGGCCTCGGCGGACTCCCGCGTGCACGTCGGGGACCAGTACGCCGGCACCGTCGCGGTGGACGACGTCATCGGCAAGGCCTCGGTGATCGTCTGGCCGTTGGACCGGATCTCGCTGCTGGACAGCCCGGACATCCAGCCGCAGCAGCAGGCTGCCGGGCCCGCCGTCCAGGGCGTGCAGGCCGACGTCGTCGCCGTGGCCCCGCTGCTGCTCGGGCTGGTCGGGGCCGTCCCGATCACCGCGGCCCGGCGCCGGCGACGGTTCCGGCGGGCCCGGGCGAGCGGCCCGTCCCGTCGTCCCCCGGGCACCGGCTGGCGGCGGATCCGGCCGGCTCCGCGCACCCGACCCGGTCGCCTCCGGGAGGAATGAGGGGGCGCTGTCCAGCCGACACACCGTGTCGCAGACAGCCTCACCGGACCGTGTCGACAAGTCGTTCGGCATGATCTGGGCGCGTCGCGCAAAGTCATGTGCGGAAGTTGTTCAAGTACTTCGTTCACCCGGTCGATGAGAAAGCTGAGAGTCACCGGCTTCGAACGGAGAGTAAGACAATGTCCAGCCCCACGGTCAGCACCACCCGCGGCGTCACCCGCGTGCTCCTCCTCGCTGACGCCCCGGTCCTGCGCCGAGGGCTGATCAGCATGATCAACGAGACGGCCGGCATGCAGGCGGTCGGGACGCCGGGGGAGCCCCGCCGGGCCCTGACCCTGGTCGAGTCCGCCCGCCCCGACGCCGTCGTCGTGGAACTGGGTGCCGGCCGCGCCGCCACCCTCAACGCCTGCCGCGACCTGCGTCGCCGCTTCCCCCGCGTCGCCATCGTCGCGCTGGCCACCTCGGAGGACCCGGCGGTCGTCAACGAGGCGCTCGCCGCCGGCGTCCGGGGCTACCTGCTCATGAACACCTCGCCCACCCTGCTCGGCTGGGCCGTGCTCGCCGCCCGTGCCGGCCGCACCGTCGTCGACCCGCAGATCCGCCGCACCGAGGCCGCCTCGGTGCCTGCGGTCAAGGAGCTCACCCCCTCGGTGCCGCTGACTCGCCGGGAGTCCGACGTGCTCGACGAGCTCATCCAGGGCCAGAGCAACCGCGCCATCGGGCGCAACCTGTTCATCAGCGAGGACACCGTGAAGTCCCACGTCAAGGCCATCCTGCGCAAGCTGGGTGCCCGCGACCGGGCCCACGCGGTCTCCCTGGTGCTCTCGGCCCGCAACCCGGGCTGCGCGTGCGGCAGCCACGTCCTCTCCACCGCCGACGTGGACGCACCCGCCGCCGTCTGACCACCTGACCGTGCGCACGGGCCGTCCGCCTCCTCGGCGACCCGCACGCACCCCGTCCACGAGCCGGCCCCGTTCCCCAGGGGCCGGCTCGTGGCACGTCCGGGGTCTGCCCACCGGCTCCTGCCGGCGACGTAGGGTCGGCGGCGATGGCCGCACCGACCGCGACACCCACCCGCCGGAACGCCGCCTCCGACCGCCCCGATGCGCTGTGGTCGATGGAGGGCTCGCTGCGCCGACGCGGGTTCACCACCATCGCCGGGGCCGACGAGGCCGGCCGCGGTGCCTGCGCCGGCCCGCTCGTCGCCGCCGCCTGCGTGCTCCCCGCCGGCCGCCGGGGCAGGGTGCCGGGCCTGGCGGACTCCAAGCTGCTCACCCCGGCCACCCGCGAACGGGTCTACGCCGAGGTCGTCGCCCGCGCGGTCGCCTGGTCGGTGGTCGTCATCGACGTCGCCGAGCTCGACGAGCGGGGGATGCACGTCACCAACATCGAGGCGCTGCGCCGCTCGGTGTCCACGCTGTCGGTGACCCCGGACTACGTGCTCACCGACGGCTTCCCGGTGGCAGGGCTGGCCCAGCCCACCCTCGCGGTGTGGAAGGGCGACCGGGTGGCGGCCTGCGTGGCGGCGGCATCGGTGCTGGCCAAGGTCACCCGGGACCGGATGATGGTCGACCTGCACCACCGGTTCCCCGCCTACGACTTCGACGTCCACAAGGGCTACACCACCGACCTGCACACCGCCGCGCTGGACCGGCACGGGCCCTGCCCCGAGCACCGGTCCCGCTTCGTCAACGTCGCCCGCGCCCGCGACGCGCACGCCGCCCGCGGTGCTGCGGTGCCCGCCGGTGCGGGGATGGACGATGATGGCGCCGTGCCCCCGTCCCCGACGCCCGTGGAGACCCTGCGATGAGCACCGAGGACCTCGAGAAGTACGAGACCGAGATGGAGCTGCAGCTCTATCGCGAGTACAAGGACATCGTCCGCCAGTTCTCCTACGTCGTGGAGACCGAGCGACGGTTCTACCTGGCCAACAGCGTGGACCTGCAGGTCCGTGACGCCGCCGGCGAGGTCTACTTCGAGCTGAAGCTGTCCGACGCCTGGGTGTGGGACATGTACCGCCCGGCCCGGTTCGTCAAGAACGTCCGTGTGGTGACGTTCAAGGACGTCAACGTCGAGGAGCTCGACAAGCCCGACCTCGAGCTGCCGGACACCCCGACCATCACCTGACCCGGAGGAGCACACCGGCGGCCGCCGTGCCCGCCGTCGTCCACACCGGGGGCGGCTGTCCACAGACCTGGTCCGGACACCCCACGCGGTGCCCGGACGGGCGACGGTCGTCGACGTGGCCGCCACCGACTCCCGACCCCCACCCGCCGACACCAGAGCCGGGCTCGGTGCCCTGGGTGAGCAGATCGCGGTCCGCTACCTGACCGACGCCGGGCTCACCGTGCTGGACCGCAACTGGCGGTCCCGGCGCGGTGAGCTCGACGTCGTCGCCCGGGACGGCGACGCGCTGGTCTTCTGCGAGGTCAAGGCCCGCCGCGGCACCGGCTACGGGGTGCCCGCCGCCGCGGTGACGGTCGCGAAGCAGCAACGGCTGCGCCTGCTGGCCCGGGCCTGGCTCGCTGCCCACGACGAGCACGCCCGCGACATCCGGTTCGACGTCGTCGCCGTGCTCGTCACCCGGGGCCGGCCGGCCCGGGTCACCCACCTGCGCGCGGCGTTCTGATGCTGGCGCGCACGTGGTCGGTGGGGCTGGCCGGGGTGACCGGGGCGCTCGTCGAGGTCGAGGTGGACCTGGCGTCGGGCCTGCCGGGCGTGGTCCTCGTCGGCCTGCCCGACGCGGTGGTCCGGCAGTCGTTGGACCGGGTCCGGGCAGCGCTGGGCAACACCGGTCACGACTTCCCCCAGCGCCGGGTGACCATCGGCCTGAGCCCGGCGTCGATGCCCAAGCAGGGCAGCGGGTTCGACCTGGCCATCGCGGTCGCCGTGCTGGCCGCGGCCGGCACGGTGCCCGAGGGGGTGGCCGAGGGCCTGGTGTTCCTCGGTGAGCTCGGGCTGGACGGCAGCGTCCGCGGGGTACGGGGCGTCTTGCCGGCGGTGCTGGCCGCCCGGCGCGCCGGGCACACCCGGGTGGTCGTGGCGCAGGTCAACGCCGACGAGGCGGCGCTGGTGGCCGGGGTCGAGGTCGTCGGCGCCACCGACCTGGCCGCGGTGCTCGGCCACCTCACCGGGGACCGGCTGCCCCGGCACGTCCGCGGCCCGGGCGACGTCCCGGCACCGGGGCCCGACCTCGCCGACGTCGTGGGCCAGGTGACGGGTCGGCGGGCGGTGGAGGTCGCCGTTGCCGGCGGGCACCACCTGTACCTGTCCGGTCCACCCGGTGCGGGCAAGACCATGCTGGCCGAGCGCCTGCCCGGGCTGCTCCCGCTGCTGGACGAGACCGCCGCGACCGAGGTCACCGCGGTCGCCTCGGTGGCCGGCACCCTGGCTCCCGGCGCCCCGTTGGTCACCCGGCCGCCCTTCGTCGCCCCGCACCACACCGCGTCCGCGGCCTCCCTGGTCGGCGGGGGCTCCGGGCAGATCCGGCCCGGTGCGCTGAGCCGAGCCCACGGGGGCGTGCTCTTCCTCGACGAGGCACCGGAGTTCCCGCGGGTCGTGCTGGACACCCTGCGCCAGCCGCTGGAGCGGGGCTCGGTGACCGTGCACCGGGCACACGGCTCGGCCACCTTCCCCTGCCGCACCCAGCTCGTGCTGGCCGCCAACCCCTGCCCGTGCGCCAGCGCCGCGGGTGACACCGCCTGCACCTGCAGCTCGCTGGAACGCCGCCGCTACCAGTCCCGGCTCTCCGGGCCGCTGCTGGACCGGATCGACCTGCGGGTGGAGCTGCCGGCGGTGCTGCGGGCCGGCTGGCTGGACGCTGACACCGCCGACGAGTCCACCGCGGTCGTGGCGGCCCGGGTGCGCACGGCCCGGGCCGCGGCCGCGGCGCGGATGGCCGGCACCGGGCTCAGCACCACCGGGCAGGTGCCCGGTCGGCTGCTGCGCGAGCGCTGGCCGGTGCCTCGGGCCGCCCTCGCGCTGGCCGAGCGGGCGCTGGAACGCGGCGCCCTGTCGGTCCGGGGCTTCGACCGGGTGACCCGGGTGGCCTGGACGCTCGCCGACCTGGCCGGGCGCACCGTGCCCGGCCCCGACGAGGTGGCCGAGGCACTCGGGCTGCGGCTGCAGCGGGTGGCGGCGTGAGCGTCGACGGTGACGCGGTGCGGGAGGTCCGCCGGGCCCGGGCCTGGCTGACCCGGGCCGTCGAGCCCGGCAGCCTCGAGCTCTGGCACTGGGTGGAGCAGGTCGGCCCGGTGGCTGCCGCGACCGCCCTGCACCGGGAGGTCGCGCCGCCCCGGCTGCAGGCGCTGGTCGGCACGCGGGCCGGGGAGGACCGCAGTGGTGCCGACCTCGACCGCGCCGACCGCCTCGGAGCACGGCTGGTGGTCCCCGAGGACGACGAGTGGCCCGCCGACGAGCTGCACTGCCTCACCCTCGCCGCTGCGCAGGGGCACACCGGGGACCGGACCACGGCCCTCGTGCCACCACTGGGCCTCTGGGTGCGCGGTGCGGCCCGGTTGGACCTGACGGTGGACCGGGCGGTGGCCCTGGTGGGGTCGCGGGCGAGCACCGCCTACGGCGAGCACGTCGCCGCCGACCTCGCCCACGGGCTCACCGCCCGCGGCTGGACGACGGTCTCCGGCGGGGCGTTCGGCATCGACGCCGCCGCCCACCGGGGCGCCCTGGCCGCCGGCGGTCCCACCGTCGTGGTGCTGGCCTGCGGGGTGGACCGGCCGTACCCGGCCGGGCACGCCACCCTGTTCGACCGGGTCCTGCAGGACGGGCTGCTGGTCAGCGAGTGGCCGCCGGGGTGCGCGCCCCTCCGGCACCGGTTCCTGGTGCGGAACCGGCTGATCGCGGCACTGACCCGGGGCACCGTGGTGGTGGAGGCCGCCGCCCGCTCCGGGGCCCAGGCCACCGCCCACCGGGCCCGGTCGCTGGGCAAGGTGTTGATGGCGGTCCCGGGGCCGGTGACCTCGGCGATGAGCGTGGGGTGTCACCAGCTGCTGCGCGAGGAGGCCGACCGTCCGGCGCTGCTGGTGACCTCGGCGGCGGAGGTGCTGGAGGCGGTGGGCCGGCTGGGTGCGGACCTGGCCGAGCCACCACCGGTCGCCGCCGGTCCGCGGGACGACCTGTCCGACGTCGCCCGGCGGGTGCTCGACGCCTGCCCGGTCCGCACCGGGGTCTCCCCGGACCGGCTCGCAGCCATCGCCGGCTGCACCGGTCTGGACGTGCTGCGGGTGCTCCCGGCGCTGGAGCTGGCCGGGCTGGTCGAGTGGACGGGCACGGGCTGGCGGGTCACGGGGGAGGGGCGGTCCGCCGACGGCGCGGTGGGTTGACCGCCACCGGACCGGGGGAGAGGGTCGCTGGGTGACCAGCCGGACCGCGGAGCTGCGTGCCGGGCTGCCCCCGGCACTGCTCGAGCCGTTGGAGGCCTGGGTCGAGCACCTCGGCGTCGAGCGGGACCTGTCCGAGCACACCGTGCGCGCCTACACCGGGGACGTCGTCTCGCTGCTGGACCACCTCCGGCGCGGCGGCGGCACCAGCCCGGCCGACCTCGACCTGGCGACCCTGCGCAGCTGGCTGGCCCTGGGTCGCACCCGTGGGGACGGGAGGTCGACCACGGCCCGCCGCGCCGCCTCGGCCCGGTCCTTCACCGCGCACCTGCGGCGGACCGGGGTGCGCGCCGACGACGTCGGCCTCCGGTTGGCCAGCCCGGCCCGGCACCGCACCCTCCCCGACGTCCTGGCCGTCGACCAGGCCCGGGCGGTGCTGGAGGAGCGGCCACCGCCGGCCGACGACGCCACCGTCGAGGACCGGGCCGCCGCGGTGCGCGACACGCTGGCGCTGGAACTGCTCTACGCCAGCGGGATCCGGGTCGGGGAGCTCGTCGGGCTCGACGTCGACGACGTGGACCGGGGCCGCCGGTTGCTGCGGGTGCTGGGCAAGGGCCGCAAGGAACGCAGCGTGCCCTACGGGGTGCCGGCGGAGCAGGCCCTGGAGCGGTGGCTGACCGCGGGCCGACCGGTGCTGGCCCGCCCCGACAGCGGGCCCGCGCTGCTGCTCGGCGTGCGCGGCGGGCGGTTGGACGCCCGGGAGGTCCGACGCGCCGTGCACGCGGCCACCGCGGGTGTCCCCGGCAGCCCCGACATCGGCCCGCACGGGCTGCGGCACTCGGCCGCCACGCACGTCCTGGAGGGCGGCGCCGACCTCCGCTCGGTCCAGGAGCTGCTCGGTCACGCTAGCCTCGCGACGACGCAGGTCTACACGCACGTGACGGTCGAACGGCTCCGTGCGGTGCATGCGCGAGCACACCCACGGGCCTGAGGGGGACGCAGCAGTGACGGGGATGTCCGACGGGAGCACCGGGTCGGCGAGGTGGACACGTGGCTGAGGCGACGGTCCACCCGATCAGCGGCGGTGGTGCGGGGGCGGTCGACCCGGCCGACGCGGCGCTGGCCGACCTCTGGGCGCGCTACGTGCAGGGCCGGGACTCCGGCCTGCGGGACCGGCTGATCCTGCACTACGCACCGCTGGTGAAGTACGTGGCCGGCCGGGTCGGCAGCGGCATGCCGGCGCACGTGGAGCAGGCCGACCTGGTCTCCTACGGCACCTTCGGGCTGATCGACGCGATCACCCGGTACGAGCCCTCCCGCGAGGTCAAGTTCGAGAGCTACGCGATGGCCCGCATCCGCGGCGCGATCATCGACGAGCTCCGCTCCACCGACTGGATCCCGCGCTCGGTGCGGATGCGGGCCCGGGAGTTCGAGCGCACGGTCGCGGCGCTGGAGACCCAGCTGCAGCGCAGCCCCACCGACGCCGAGGTCGCCGCCGAGATGGGCGTCGAGGTCGAGGAGATCCGCAAGTTCCTCGGCCAGCTGTCCCTGGTCAACGTGGTGGCCCTGGACGAGCTGCTCGGTGACGAGGACGGCAGCAGCCCCCGGCTGGTCGACACCCTGCAGGACTCCGACGCCCTGGACCCCCAGGCGATGGCCGAGCACGGCGAGGCCCGCCAGCTCCTGGCCCGGGCCGTGGAGCAGCTGCCCGACCGGGAGAAGGTCGTGGTCAGCCTCTACTACTTCGAGGGGCTCACCCTGGCCGAGATCGGCCGGGTGCTCGGGGTGACCGAGAGCCGGATCTGCCAGCTGCACACCAAGGCCGTCCTGCACCTGCGCACCAAGCTCGCCGACATCGCCTGACGGCGCGGCGGGGAGGCCGACCGTGGTGTCGGCCTCCCGCCCGGCCGGGTAGCCCCCGGCATGACCGACACCCCTGGCCGCCGGCCACCGCCGACCCTCGTCGACGCCAACCGGCTCTGGGTGGACTCGCGGGCCCGCTTCGAGATCGGCCTGCGCGTCGAGGGCGGCGCCCTGGGCGACCTGGGGGCGCGGGGCGAGACCGCCCTGGACGTCGGCACCGGGCGGCGGGGTCTGGGTGCCCGGGTCGCGCTGACCCGGCTCGGTGCCACCTCGGTGACCGCGCTGGACGTGCACCGGGCCTCGGTGGACGCCGCCCGGGCTGCACTGGCCGACCTCGGCGACCGGGTCGTCGTCCGCGAGGGCGACGCCACCGCCCTCCCGTCCGCCGACGACAGCCAGGACCTCGTCGTCTCGCTGCACACGCTGCACCACGTCGTGGACTGGCGGTCCGCGGTGCGCGAGTACGCCCGGGTGCTCCGCCCCGGCGGCCGGTTGGCCTACGCCGAGATGACCGCCCGGTTCGTGGACTCCCGCCTGCTGCGCGTGGTCTCCCGGCACCCGGCGGACCGCTTCTCCGAGGACGAGCTGCTGCTCGCCCTGGAGGCAGCGGGGTTCGACGTCCCGGCCCGCACCCACCGCAGCCGGGCCGGCGGCCGCTGGCTGCTCGGCGTGGCCACCCGCCGGTGACCGGCACGCTCCGCTCCGCCCTGGCCCTGTTGCGCCGGTACGCCGGGCCCGCCTACCTGGCCGCCCTGCTCGCGACGCTGGTCAACACCGTCCCCGACGTGGGCCGCAAGGTCCTGGTCTGGGACGATCCGAGCGGGTGGCACGCGGTCGCCGTGGCCGTCGTCGGGGTGCTCACCGCCGCAGTGGCCCAGCTCTGGGTGACCGGCGTGGTGGCCGGGCTGACCCGCGACGGGTCGGCCCGGTGGTCCGGTGCGTTGCGCCGGGGGACCGGACTGGCCTGGGTGGCGGTCCGCCGTGCGCCCCGCACGGTGCTGGCCGGCCTCGTGACCGGGGGTGCCGTCTCCGCGGTGCTGACCCTGCCCGCCACGGTGGCGGCGCTGGGGTCGGACCGGCTGCTCGGCCCGCTGGACTCCCCGGCGGTGGGGGCCTTCGCCATCGCCGCGGTCAGCGACGTGGTCGCCAGCGTGGTGACGCTGCCGTTCCTCGCCTTCGTCCTGGTGCTCGCGGGCTCGCGGGAGGCGGTTGGTCCTGGGGGAGGCCTGGGCACGGACCGGGGATGACCGACACCTGGGCCACCACGCGGCTGAGCATCGGGTCCCTGTCCATGTGGCTCGGGACCGTCGCGCTCTTCGCCCCCCGACGGATGGCCCGCCTCCTGGGCGTGCGGGCCGACGCCACGTACACCGACGTCTCGCTCCCGCTCCTCGTCCGGCTGGTCGCCGCCCGCAACATCGCCATGGGTGCCGCTCTGCTGGTCACCCCGCCCCCGCAGGCCCAGCGCACCACCGAGGTGACGCTGCTGCTGACCGGGATCGACGCCGCAGCCGTGCTGGTCGCCACCCGGGGTGGCGACACGAAGGCCCGCAGCGCGGTGCTGTCGCTGGCCGTCCTCGCCACGTCGACGGCGGGCCTCCTGCACTGGCGTCGCCCCTGACCGCTCACCCCGGCTCCCACGGCAGCAGGCGGACGCGGGGTGGGACGAGCAGGGTGAGCGGGTCGAGGTAGACCTCGCCGCGGCGCAGCCCCCAGTGCAGGCAGGCCTCGCCGGGGCAGGGCACGTGGCCGGTGAGCAGGGTGCCCAGCGGGGTGCCCCGTGCGACCGGTTGCCCGGCCGCCACCACGGGCGTCACCGGCTCGTAGGTGGTGCGCAGCCCACCGGCGTGGTCGACGCTCACCACCGGTCGACCGGCCACCTGGCCGGCGAACACCACGACGCCGGGCCCGGCCGCCAGCACCGTCGTCCCCACCGCGGCGACGAGGTCCACCCCGCGGTGCCCGGGGCCGTACCGGCCCGCATCGGGGTCCAGCACCCGACCGAGGACAGGCGGCCCGGGCACCGGCCAGCCGTAGAGGCCCACGGGCACCGCTGCCGGGGGAGCGGCGGCCGCCGGTCCCGGGCCCGCGACCGCACCCCACAGCAGGGCGAGGACGACGGCGGCGACAGGGACCCGGGACACCCCGTCAGCCTCGGGCCGCGACGGGCCGGACGGTGCTCGACGGGCACACCTGTGGACGGCGGTCCCGCCTGGGGACGACCGGCGGGGACCACCCGCTGCCGGGGCGTATGCTCTCGTACGCGGCTGGTCTCACGACCGGTCGACTTCGCGTGTCCCCCTCCCACCGCCACTGCGGTGGGGCGACGCCTCCTCGGTCCCGCCCAGCGGGGGAGTGGCTCGTCCGGGACACCAGGGCGAGGCGCCGACCCGGCGCCCGCGACAACCGAGGAAGCGCGGTGCGGACGGCCTGTGGGCCGACCCCCGCGCGCAGACACAGAGAGGCTGTGCACGTGGCAGTCGTCACCATGAAGAACCTGCTCGACAGCGGGGTCCACTTCGGGCACCAGACCCGTCGCTGGAACCCGAAGATGAAGCGCTTCATCTTCACCGAGCGCAACGGCATCTACATCATCGACATCCAGCAGACGCTGGGTTACATCGACCAGGCCTACGAGTTCGTGAAGCAGACCGTGGCCCACGGCGGTTCGATCATGTTCATCGGCACCAAGCGCCAGGCGCAGGAGGTCATCGCCGAGCAGGCGACCCGCGTCGGCATGCCCTACGTGAACCAGCGCTGGCTGGGCGGCATGCTCACCAACTTCCAGACCGTCTACAAGCGCCTGGAGCGGCTCAAGGAGCTCGAGGACCTCGAGTCGACCGGCTCGCTGGGTCAGCCTCTCCAAGAAGGAGCAGCTGGTCCTCTCCCGCGAGAAGGCCAAGCTCGAGCGCTCCCTCGGCGGCATCCGGGACATGAAGAAGGTCCCGAGCGCGGTCTGGATCGTCGACACCAAGAAGGAGCACATCGCCGTCGGCGAGGCCCGCAAGCTGGGCATCCCCGTCGTCGCGATCCTCGACACCAACTGCGACCCCGACGAGGTCGACTACAAGATCCCGGGCAACGACGACGCCATCCGCAGCGCCGCCCTGCTGACCCGGGTCATCGCCGACGCCGTCGCCGAGGGCCTCATGGCCCGCTCGGCCGCGCAGGCCAACGCCGGTCGTGGCGAGGACGGTGCCCAGGCGCCGGCCGCCGAGCCGCTGGCCGACTGGGAGAAGGAGCTGCTGACCGGTGGTCAGGGCGCCGACGCCGCTGCGCCGGCCGACAGCTCTGTCCCCGCCGACGCCGCCACCGAGACCCCGGCTGCCGAGGCCCCCGCGGCCGAGGCCCCGGTCGTCACCGAGGCCGAGCAGGCCCCCAACGCGGGCGAGCCGGCCGCCGAGGCGACCGCGGAGTCCAGCACCCCCCAGGCGTGACCCGACGGCGCCGCCGTCCGTCCCCACCGGGACGGACGGCGGCGCCGCGGCATGTCCCCACCACCGTCAGATCCGCACAGAAGAGGAAGTGACATGGCTGCTGTCACCGCTGCCGACGTCAAGCGTCTCCGCGACGCCACCGGCGCCGGCATGATGGACTGCAAGAAGGCCCTGACCGAGGCCGACGGCGAGTACGACAAGGCCGTCGAGATCCTCCGCGTCAAGGCGCCAAGGACGTCGGCAAGCGCCTGGAGCGCTCGACGACCAACGGCCTGGTCGTCAGCCGCGACGGCGTGCTGCTCGAGCTCGACTGCGAGACCGACTTCGTCGCCAAGAACAAGGACTTCGCCGCACTGGCCGAGCGCCTGCTCGACGTCGTCGTGGCCGAGAAGCCCGCCGACGTGGCCGCCCTGCTGGCCGCGCCGATGGAGGGCTCCACCGTCGCCGACGTCGTCGAGGGCGAGTCCGCGCGCATCGGCGAGAAGCTGGTCCTCTCCCGCTTCGCCGTCTTCGAGGGCCCCACGGCCACCTACCTGCACAAGCGGGCCACCGACCTGCCCCCGGCCATCGGTGTCGCGGTGCAGTACTCGGCCGGCTCCGAGGACGCCGCCCGGTCGCTGGCGATGCACATCGCCGCTGCCCGTCCGCGCTACCTCACCCGCGAGGAGGTCCCGGCGGAGACCGTCGAGACCGAGCGTCGGGTCGCCGAGCAGACGGCCAAGGAGGAGGGCAAGCCCGAGCAGGCGATCGTCAAGATCGTCGAGGGTCGGGTCAACGCCTACTACAAGGACTTCGTGCTCCTGGAGCAGCCGTCCATCACCGAGCCCAAGCGCACGGTGAAACAGGTCATCGGCGACGCGGGCCTGACCGTCGACCGGTTCGTCCGGTTCGAGGTCGGCCAGTCCTGAGTCCCACCCAGCACGACCCCACCGGCCCCGTCCCTCTCCACGAGGGCGGGGCCGGTGGTCTGTCCGGCGCCGCTGCCGAAGCGGCACGGATGCGGCAGGATCGCCCAGAAGCCCACGACGCGGTACAGCCCAGCTGTACGGATGAGGACCCCGTGACTGCGAACGAACTCCCGTTGTCGGCCCCCACCGCCTTCAAGGCGGCCGATGCCGGCGGCTACGACCGGGTGCTGCTCAAGCTCTCCGGCGAGGCCTTCGGCGGCGGCAACGTCGGCGTCGACCCCGTCATCGTCCGCGACATCGCCGAGCAGCTGAAGACCGTCGTCGACCGGGGCACCCAGGTGGCCATCGTGGTCGGCGGCGGCAACTTCTTCCGCGGCGCCGAGCTCTCCCAGGCCGGCATGGACCGCGGGCACGCCGACTACATGGGCATGCTCGGCACGGTGATGAACTGCCTGGCCCTGCAGGACTTCTGCGAGAAGGCCGGCATCGAGACCCGGGTGCAGACCGCCATCACGATGGGCCAGGTCGCCGAGCCCTACATCCCGCGCAAGGCGATGCGGCACCTGGAGAAGGGCCGGCTGGTCATCTTCGGCGCCGGCGCCGGGATGCCCTACTTCTCCACCGACACCGTGGCCGCCCAGCGGGCCCTGGAGATCGAGTGCCAGGTGCTGCTGATGGCCAAGAACGGGGTGGACGGCGTCTACGACGACGACCCGCGCACCAACCCCGCGGCCACCATGTACCGCGACCTCGACTACGCCAAGGTGCTGGCCGACCAGCTCGCCGTCGCCGATGCCACCGCGATCAGCCTCTGCATGGACAACCGGATGCCGATCGTGGTGTTCAACCTGCTGCAGGACGGCAACATCGCCCGCGCGGTCGCAGGTGAGAGGATCGGGACGTTGATCAGCCGTCCCGCCTGACCGCCCCGCGCAGCACCGGCGGTCCCCGGGACCGCTCGACCCACCAGCCGCAGCACCGCCCGGCACCCGGGCACCAGGAGGAGACACACGTGATCGACGACACCCCTGCTCGACGCCGAGGAGCGGATGGACAAGGCCCTGTCGGTCGCCCGGGAGGACCTCGGTTCGGTCCGCACCGGCCGCGCTGCCCCGTCGATGTTCAACCGCATCGTCGTCGAGTACTACGGCGCGATGACCCCGGTCCCGCAGATGGCCTCCATCACCGTCCCCGAGGCGCGGATGGCCGTCATCAAGCCCTACGACTCCGGGCAGCTGACGGCCATCGAGAAGGCCATCCGCAACTCCGACCTCGGCGTGAACCCGACCAACGACGGTCAGCTGATCCGGGTGAACTTCCCCCAGCTGACCGAGGAGCGTCGGCGCGACCTGGTCAAGCAGGCCCGCAGCAAGGGCGAGGACGCCAAGATCGCGATCCGCAACGTCCGCCGCCGGGCCAAGGAGGAGCTGGACCGGATCAACAAGGACGGCGAGGCCGGCGAGGACGAGGTGCGCCGCGCGGAGAAGGAGCTCGACGACCTCACCGCCCAGCACATCTCCGGCATCGACGACGCGATGAAGAACAAGGAGACCGAGCTGCTCGAGGTCTGAGCCGCCCGAACCCGCCGCCGTGACCAGGCCCTCCGCGATGACCCGCTCCGACGACGACGTCCCCGGCGACTCCCCCCTCGACGGGGACCAGCCGGGTGCCGACGACGAGTACCCCGATCTCCTGCCCCCGGCCGAGCCGGCCGGACCCGAGGAGCTGGCGGGGCCCCCGCTGACGGCCATCCCCGGGGCGCTGGGCGCGGAGGTCACCGGGGTGGCGCCGCAGGACACCCCCGCCGGTCCGCGGCCGACCGGTCGGGCCGGGCGCAACATGGGCTCGGCGGTGGGCGTCGGCCTCGGGCTGGGCGCGGTCGTGCTGGCCACGCTGTTCCTGTACCGGCCGGCGTTCCTCGTCGTCATCGCCCTGGCGGTGGTGGTCAGCGTGACCGAGCTGACCCGGGCGATGGACGCCGGTGGTCACCGGCCGCCGCTGCCCCCGGTGCTGGTCGGCGGCCTGCTCATGGTCGGGCTCGCCTGGACCCGCGGGTCCTCCGGGCTGGTCGTGGGCTTCCTGCTCACGGTCGTCGCGGTCCTGCTGTGGCGACTGGGCGACGGTCCGGTCGGCTACCTCCGCGACGCCTCGGCGGCGGTCTTCGTGACCCTCTACGTGCCGCTGCTGGCCGGGTTCGCCGTGCTGCTGCTGGCACCCGACGACGGGGTCGCGCGGGTGCTCGCGTTCATCGTCTGCGTGGTCTGCAGCGACGTCGGCGGATTCGCCGCCGGGGTGCTGTTCGGCAAGCACCCGATGGCCCCGTCGGTCAGCCCGAAGAAGTCCTGGAGGGCCTGGCCGGGTCGGTCGCGCTCTGCGTGGCGGCCGGGGTGCTGCTGCTGACCCTCACCTTCCACGGCCCCTGGTGGGGCGGGGTCGTCTTCGGCGTGGCGATCGCCCTCACCGCGACCCTGGGCGACCTGGGGGAGTCCCTGCTCAAGCGCGACCTCGGGATCAAGGACATGGGCACCCTGCTGCCCGGCCACGGCGGCCTGATGGACCGGATGGACTCCCTGCTGCCCTCGGCCGTCGTCGCCTGGCTGCTGCTGACCGCGATCGTCCCGGCCTAGAGCTCGGGCAGGTCGCCCGCCCCGCGGGGGCGCGGCCAGGCCACCACCGACCGGACGGCGGTCACCGGCAGGGGGCCGTACAGGTGCGGGAACCGCATCGACGCCGGGTCGGTGGGGACACCGGACTCGAAGCGGACCTCGTCGACCAGCGCCGACTCGTCGACGACGAGCAGCACCACGTCGTCGGTGTCGTCGAACAGGCG
The DNA here is from genome assembly GCA_014218215.1 of Geodermatophilaceae bacterium NBWT11. Lineage (NCBI taxonomy): Bacteria > Bacillati > Actinomycetota > Actinomycetes > Geodermatophilales > Geodermatophilaceae > Geodermatophilaceae bacterium NBWT11. The sequence goes on along the minus strand of CP043652.1, from coordinate 687,786 downwards.
CTGGGCCGGCAGGTGCACCTGCTCGGGTGTCGACAGGTGGACGAAGCCGACCTCGGGGAGCGGGTGGACCGCGCCGGCCGTGCGGGCGGCGGACCAGGCCTCGGGGGTGGTCAGGTGCAGCAGCATCGGGCCTGTCTACCCGAGTGGCCGGCCGTGCGAGGCTGCCGGGGATGACCGAGCTGCCCGGCCCCACCGAGTGGGGCGAGACCGTGGGGGTCGGCCCGTGGCCAGGGCCGTGGCCCGACGACGAGCGGTACGACCCGCAGCTGCTGGCCGAGGGCGACCGCCGCAACGTCGTCGACCGCTACCGGTACTGGAGGCTGGAGGCCGTCGTCGCCGACCTCGACGTCCGCCGGCACCCCTTCCACGTGGCGATCGAGAACTTCGGCCACGACCTCAACATCGGCACGGTGGTGCGGACGGCGAACGCCTTCCTCGCCGCCGAGGTGCACGTCGTGGGCCGGCGGCGCTGGAACCGCCGCGGGGCGATGGTCACCGACCGGTACCAGCACCTGCGCCACCACCCCGAGGTCGGCGGCCTGCTCGACTTCGCCGCCGAGCACGCCCTGGCCGTCGTCGCGGTGGACAACGGACCCGGGTCCGTCCCGCTGGAGACCGTCGACCTGCCGCGCGACTGCGTGCTGGTGTTCGGCGAGGAGGGCCCGGGCCTCACCCCGGCGGCCCGGGGCGGCGCCGACCTCACGGTGTCGATCTCCCAGTACGGCTCGACCCGGTCGCTGAACGCCGGGGTCGCGGCCGGCATCGCCATGCACGGCTGGATCCGACAGCACGCCACCCCGGTGAACGACGCGTGACCGGCTGATCACTGCGCGTCGCCGCGCCTCCCACACCCGCGGGCCCGGGCTCGGGACGATGCCCGGGGACGACCGCACGGTGCGGAGCGTCCGGGGGGAGGCCGCCGTGACGCAGCAGGGGCACGCCGAGGGCTGGGACAGCTCGTGGCTCCCCGGCTGGCTGACCGACCGGCCGGCACCCGTGGACCCGCCGACCCCGCCGACCTCGCCCACCCCATCGACCCCGCCCGCCGTGGCCGTGGTCCGGGCCGCTCAGCCGACCGCACCGTCGACCCCCGCCCGGCACCGGGTGCTCGCGGCGGTGGCCGCGGTCGCCGTGGTGTTCGCCGGGGCCTGGGGCGCGTCCGCGTCGGGAGCACCGCAGCCGGCCGCAGCCGTGGCGCCGGCGGTCTCCGCGGCGACCGCGCCCGAGGCCCGTGCCACGCCGGACCTCGTCCCGCGTCCCTCGGCTGCGGTCCAGACCCCCGCCCCGGGGCCCGCTGCGGCCTCGGCCCCCCGACCGGTCGGGAGCGCCCCCGGGGTCTCCGCGCTGCCCCGGGTCGTCGTCCCGGACCCCGTCGTCGTCCGGGTCGTCGTCCCCACCGCGGCGTCGGTCGCGCCGACCGTGGCACCGGTGCCCACGTCGGAGCCGGTCCCCGCGGAGCCCACCGGCACGGAACCGGCCGCGACCACCGCGGCGGCCGTGCCGGACGAGACCGTGGCCACGTCGGCGGCTCCCACGACGGAGCCGGCGTCCACCGAGGACCCGACACCGACGGACCAGCCGACCCCGACAGGCGAGCCGGCCCCCACCGACGAGCCGACCCCGACCGACGGGCCGGTCCCCACCGACGGGCCGGGGGAGACCGCCGCCCCGACCACCGCCGCCCCGACGACCGCCGCGCCCACCACCGCCGCCCCGACCACCGCCGCCCCGACGACCGGCACGGCGTCCACCACGGCCGCCCCCTGAGCCCTGCCACCCCCGGGGAGGCATCTCACCCCCACCGACCGGACCGCTCCTGGCCAGGCGGTGGGACAGTGGGACCCGCCATGACTGCTGAACCCCCGACCCTGACCGAGCCCGAGCGCGCCCCGGTGACGCTGCCCCTGGTGTTCGACGCGCCCCGGCGGGCCTCGAAGCCACCCCGGCACCTGAGCGACCTGACCCGCGAGGAGGCCCGCGCGGCCGTCGTCGAGCTGGGCCAGCCGGCGTTCCGGGCCGAGCAGCTGGCCCGGCACCACTACGCCGGGGTCACGGACCCGGCGTTGATGACCGACCTGCCCGCCGCGGTCCGGGCCGACCTCACCGAGGCGTTGCTGCCCGGGCTGCTGACCGTCGTCCGGCACCAGAGCGCCGACGGCGGCCGCACCCGCAAGACCCTCTGGCGGCTGCACGACGGCGCGCTCGTGGAGAGCGTGCTCATGCGCTACCCCGACCGGGCCACGGTGTGCATCTCCAGCCAGGCCGGGTGCGGGATGGCGTGTCCGTTCTGCGCGACCGGGCAGGGCGGGCTGACCCGCAACCTGTCGGCCGCGGAGATCATCGGCCAGGCCGTCGCGGCCGCCGCGGACATGGCCGCCGGGGAGATCCCGGGCGGCCCGGGCCGGTTGTCCAACGTCGTGTTCATGGGCATGGGGGAGCCGCTGGCGAACTACGCCCGGGTGCGCAAGACCCTCGACGCGCTCCTGACACCGGCGCCGTGGGGGCTGGGGCTGAGCCAGCGCTCGGTCACCGTGTCGACCGTCGGCCTGGTGCCGGCGATCCGCAAGCTCACCGAGGAGGGTCTGAACGTCACCCTCGCGGTGAGCCTGCACGCCCCCGACGACGAGCTGCGCAACACCCTGGTCCCGGTGAACACCCGGTGGAACGTCACCGAGGTGCTCGAGGCCGCCGACGCCTACGCCCGGAAGACCGGCCGCCGCTACTCCATCGAGTACGCCCTCATCCGGGACGTCAACGACCAGCCGTTCCGGGCCGACCTGCTGGGTTCACGGCTGGCCAAGCGGCTGGCGCACGTCAACCTGATCCCGCTGAACCCGACCCCGGGCAGCAAGTGGGACGCCAGCCCGCTGCCCGCGCAGCGCGAGTTCGTGGCCCGGCTGCGCGCCCACGGGGTGTCGACGACGGTGCGCGACACCCGCGGTCAGGACATCGACGGCGCCTGCGGTCAGCTCGCGGCCGCCGACCTGGCGCAGAGCGCCGGGATCCCCGCCGTCGCCCTGCCCCAGCCGCAGCTGGAGGAGACCGTGGAGCTCGGCGCCGACTTGGGCTGAGGACGCAGCGAGGCCGGTCCCCCGCGGGGGACCGGCCTCGTCTGCGCCGTCTGCTACTCCGAGCGCCAGGCGTTCTTCCGGCGGCGCCAGTCCCACACCAGGATGCCGAGCAGGACCAGGACGAAGAAGTTCACCCAGAGGTTCTCGACGTTGCCCTCGTGGTTGGTGAACTGGAAGGAGAAGAGCACGAGGGCGGCGAGGAAGACGCCGATGCGCCCCTTCTTGCCGGTCTCCCCGTGCCAGCCCCAGTCCTCGGGGCGGTCGGTGTCGTGCAGCGGCTCGGAGCCGGCACGGACGATCGCCTCCTCGCGGTCGGGCTGGGCGACGACGGCTGCGGAGGTCTGCTGACCTGGGTCTCGCTGGCTCACCGGCACATCATGGCAGGCCCGCACCCGGCACACCCGTCGGCCGGGCCGGTCGGCCAGGATGGGCGCCATGAGCACCCCCCGCACGGTGACGGTCCTGGGCTCGACCGGGTCGATCGGCACCCAGGCGATCGAGGTGGCCCGGGCCAACCCCGACCGGCTGCGGATCACCGGCCTCGCCGCCGGCGGGGGCGACGTCGCCCTGCTGGCCGAGCAGGCGCTGTCCCTCGAGGTGGACACGGTCGCCGTCGCCCGGGCCACCGCCGCCCAGGACCTGCAGCTGGCCTTCTACGCCGCGGCCCAGCAGCGCGGGTGGGCGCAGGGCCAGTACCGGCTGCCGGAGATCCTGGCCGGCCCCCGGGCGGCCGAGGAGCTCGCCGGCCGGCCGGCCGACGTGGTGCTCAACGGCATCACCGGCTCGATCGGCCTGGGGCCGACGCTCTCGGCACTGCGCGCCGGGCGCACGGTGGCGCTGGCCAACAAGGAGTCCCTGGTCGCCGGCGGTGACCTGGTGCTGGCCGCCGCGGCACCGGGACAGCTCGTGCCGGTGGACTCCGAGCACTCCGCGATGGCCCAGTGCCTGCGCGGCGGCGCCCGGGGCGAGGTCGCCCGGTTGGTGCTCACCGCCAGCGGCGGGCCGTTCCGGGGGCGTCCGGCCGCCGAGCTCGCCGACGTGACGGTCGAGGACGCCCTCGCCCACCCCACCTGGGCGATGGGCCCGGTGGTGACGATCAACTCGGCCACCCTGGTCAACAAGGGCCTCGAGCTCATCGAGGCGCACCTGCTCTTCGGCGTCCCGTACGCCGACGTGGACGTCGTGGTGCACCCGCAGTCGATCGTGCACTCGATGGTCACCTTCGCCGACGGCGCGACCATCGCCCAGGCCAGCCCGCCGGACATGCGGCTGCCGATCGCCCTGGCGCTGGCCTGGCCCGACCGGCTCCCACACGTGCAGCCGGCGCTGGACTGGTCGACCGCCAGCACGTGGGAGTTCGCGCCGCTGGACCACGAGGCGTTCCCCGCCGTCCGTCTGGCCCGTGCGGCCGGGGAGGCCGGGGGCGTCGTCCCGGCGCTGTTCAACGCCGCCAACGAGGAGGCGGTCGCCGCCTTCCTGGCCGGCCGCCTGGCGTTCCCAGGGATCGTCCAGACGATCGCGCGTACCCTCGACCAGGCGCCGGACCTCGGCGTACCCACCTGCGTCGAGGACGTGCTGGCCGCTGAGAAGTGGGCCCGGGAGCACGCTCGCGGCGCGATCGCCGGAGGCTGAGCTGAGCGGGTTCCTGCTGACCGTCCTGGGGATCGTCGCCTTCTTCGTCGGGCTGCTGTTCTCCATCGGCTTCCACGAGTTCGGCCACTTCTTCTGGGCCCGGAAGTTCGGCATGCGCGTGCCGCAGTTCATGGTCGGCTTCGGGCCGACCGTGTTCTCCCGCCGCCGCGGTGAGACCGAGTACGGCGTCAAGGCCATCCCGCTGGGCGGGTACATCCGGATCGTCGGGATGATCCCGCCGGCCGAGCCCCACGAGAGCAAGCGCGCCACCCGGATGCGCAGCTTCATCGCCGAGGTGCGCGGGCAGGCGCTCAACGACGTGCTGCCCACCGACGGCGGACGGGTCTTCTACGCCAAGCCCTGGTGGCAGCGCGTCATCGTCATGGCCGCCGGGCCGGTGAACAACCTGGTGCTGGCGGTGCTGTTCTTCACCCTGACGCTCACCACGATCGGCACCAGCGTGCTCACCACCCAGGTGGGCACCGTGCCGGCCTGTGTGCTCCCGGCGAACGCCGCCACCGCCGCCCAGGACGACGCCTGCGACGTCCCCATCGTCACCTCGGGGGCCGACGCCGGTCAGGAGTGCACCGCGGGCAGCGCGAACTGCGCCCTGCCGGTCGCGAGCCCGGCCGCCGAGGCCGGGCTGCGCCCCGGCGACACGATCGTCGCCATCGACGGCCAGCAGGTCGACCCCACCGCGTGGGACAGCTGGACGACGGTGCAGCAGGCCATCCGCAGCAGCCCGGGCGAGCCGCTGCAGTTCACCGTGGACCGGGACGGCACGCAGACCGACCTGACGGTCACCCCCATCCCGAACACCGTCTACGAGGACCAGACCGCCGAGGACACGATCACCGCCGGCTACGTCGGGATCAGCCCGGTCGGCGCGTTCGCCCGGCAGTCGATCACCGAGCTGCCCGGCTACTTCGCCAACACCGTCAGCCAGTCCGTGGAGCGGCTGATCGGCATCCCGGAGCGGGTGCCGGCCCTGTTCGGCGCCGCCTTCCTCGGCGACGAGCGCGACGAGAACGGCCCGATCGGCATCGTCGGGGTCGGCCGGATCTCCGGCGAGGTGTTCGCGCTGACCGAGTTCACCGGCCAGGAGAAGCTCAGCTTCTTCCTGTCCCTGCTGGCCAGCGTCAACCTGGTGCTGTTCCTGTTCAACCTGGTGCCCATCTACCCGCTGGACGGCGGGCACGTCGCCGGCGCCCTGTACGAGAAGGCCCGGTCGTCGGTCGCCCGGGTGCGCGGCAAGCCCGACCCCGGCCCGTTCGACATCGCCCGGCTCATGCCGGTGGCCTACGTCGTCGCGGGACTGTTCATCGCGCTGTCCGGGTTGCTCCTGGTGGCCGACCTCGTCAACCCCATCACGCTGCAGTAAGAGGAGAATCGACTCCGTGACAGTCAGCCTGGGCATGCCCACCCCTCCGCCGCCGGTGCTCGCACCCCGCCGGAAGACCCGTCAGCTCGACGTGGGCGGGGTCGGTGTCGGCAGCGACTCGCCCGTCAGCGTCCAGTCGATGTGCACCACCAAGACCGCCGACATCAACGCCACGCTCCAGCAGATCGCCGAGCTCACCGCCTCGGGCTGCCAGATCGTGCGGGTCGCGGTCCCCGACACCGACGACGCCGAGGCGCTCAAGGCGATCGCGACCAAGTCGCAGATCCCGGTCATCGCCGACATCCACTTCCAGCCGCGGTACGTGTTCGCCGCGATCGAGGCCGGTTGTGCCGCCGTCCGGGTGAACCCGGGCAACATCAAGAAGTTCGACGACAAGGTCGGCGACATCGCCAAGGCGGCCAAGGAGCACGGCACCCCCATCCGCATCGGGGTCAACGCCGGGTCCCTCGACAAGCGACTGCTGGCCAAGTACGGCAAGGCCACCCCGGAGGCGCTGGTCGAGTCCGCGCTGTGGGAGTGCTCGCTGTTCGAGGAGCACGACTTCCGCGACATCAAGATCTCGGTCAAGCACAACGACCCGGTCGTGATGGTGCGCGCCTACGAGCTGCTGGCCCAGCAGTGCGACTACCCGCTGCACCTGGGCGTCACCGAGGCCGGCCCGCAGTTCCAGGGCACGATCAAGTCCGCCGTGGCCTTCGGTGCGCTGCTGAGCAAGGGCATCGGCGACACGATCCGCGTCTCCCTCTCGGCCCCTCCGGTCGAGGAGGTCAAGGTCGGGCTGCAGATCCTGGAGTCGCTGAACCTCAAGCAGCGTGGCCTGGAGATCGTGTCCTGCCCGTCCTGCGGCCGCGCCCAGGTCGACGTCTACAAGCTCGCCGACGAGGTCACCGCGGGCCTGGAGGGCATGGAGATCCCGCTGCGCGTGGCCGTCATGGGCTGCGTCGTCAACGGCCCGGGGGAGGCCCGCGAGGCCGACCTCGGCGTCGCCTCGGGCAACGGCAAGGGCCAGATCTTCGTCAAGGGCGAGGTGGTCAAGACCGTGCCCGAGTCGATGATCGTGGAGACCCTCATCGAGGAGGCCTTCCGGATCGCCGAGCAGCAGGCCGACGACGGCGTGGCCTCCGGCGCGCCCGTCGTCAGCGTCTCCTGACCCCGTAGGGAGGGGAGTCAGGCGGTGCTGCGCGCCCTCCCGGCCCGGGTGCTGGACGCCGACGACGAGCGGGCCGTCCGCGACCTGCTGGCCACCGACCCGGTCGCGGCCTGCATGCTCGCCGGCCGGATCGAGACCCACGGCGTGGCCCCGGCGACCCTCGGGGCCCCGCTCTGGGGTCTGGGGTCCGGGGCCGAGCTGGACGCCGTCTGCCTCGCCGGGGCGAACCTCATCCCGTTCGCCCGGCCCGGTGCCGAGCTCGAGGCGGCCCGGGCCTTCGCCGACCGGGCCCGCCGCGGCGGGCGGCGGTGTTCCACCATCGTGGGGCCGGCGCAGGCGGTGAACCCGCTGTGGGAGCGGCTGCAGCCGCACTGGGGCCCGGCCCGCGACGTCCGCGCCGTCCAGCCGCTGCTGGCCATCGACGGCCCGCCGCTGGTGCCTGCCGAGCCCCGGGTGCAGCCCGTGCGGCTCCAGCAGCTGGAGACCCTGCTGCCCGCGGCCATCGCGATGTTCACCGAGGAGGTGGGCGTCAGCCCGTTGCGGGTCGACGGCGGCGCGGGCTACCGGGCCCGGGTCACCGAACTGGTGCGGGCCGGGCAGTCGCTGGCCTGGATCGAGTTCGGCGAGGTCGTGTTCAAGGCCGAGATCGGCGCCGTCTCCCGTGCGGCCTGCCAGGTGCAGGGCGTCTGGGTGGCGCCGCGCCACCGGGGCCGCGGCATCGGCCAGGCCGGGACGGCGGCCGTCGTGGAGTACGCCCGCCGGGCCATCGCGCCGGTCGTGAGCCTGTACGTCAACGACTTCAACGCCGGGGCCCGGGCGGCCTACGCCAAGGTCGGTTTCCGGGACGTCGGCACGTACTCCTCCGTCCTGTTCTGAATCGTCGTACCCGTCTGTCAGAGTGCCCGGGTGGCGACTCGACGGGGAACGGTCCTGCTGGTGACGACGGCGGTGCTGGCCGGGCCGGTGCTCAGCGCCTGCACCTCGGCCGACCCCACCGACGAGGTGCGGGACACCGCCCAGGCGTTCCTGGCCGACTGGTCCGGCGGTGACACCGCCGGTGCCGCGGCCCGCACCGACGACGAGGCGCTGACCACCACCCTGCTCGACCAGACCGCCACCGACCTCCCCGGCGCCACGCTCGCCGCCGACCTCGGCGACGTCGCCGTCGACACCGACGAGGGGTCCACGGCCACCGCGACCTGGACGGCGACGTGGGACCTGGCGGCCGCGCCCGACTGGACCTACCAGGCCACCCTCGACCTGACCCGCGACGGGGAGAGCGACAGCTGGACGGTGACGGCCGAACCCACGCTGGTGCACCCCGAGCTGGCCCAGGGCCAGCACCTGCAGCTGACCCGCACGCTGCCCGACCGCGCCGCGATCACCGACGCCACCGGGGCGCCGCTGTTCAGCCCCACCGAGGTCGTGAACGTCGGCGTCGACACCGCCCAGGTGACCGACCTGCCCGCCCTGGCCGCCGGTCTGTCCGCGGCCACCGGGGTGAGCGCCGAGGAGATCACCGCCGACGTGCAGGCCGCTCCCAGCGGGCAGTTCGTCCCGGTCATCACGCTGCGCCGTCCGGACTTCGAGGCCATCCGGGCCCAGGTGTTCGACCTGCCCGGCGCGGTCTTCCCCACCGACACCCGACTGCTGGCCCCCAGCCCGCGCTTCGGCGCCGCGCTGCTGGGTCGGGTGGGTGCAGCCACCGCCGAGGTGCTCGAGGAGACCACCGGCGACGACGACCAGCCGCTGTACGCCGAGGGCGACCAGCTGGGTCTGTCGGGCCTGCAGCGGGCCTACCAGGAGCAGCTCGCCGGGACGGCGGGGTTCAGCGTCGCGGTGATCAGCCTGGACACCGCCACCGGGGACACCGGACGGGTCGTGGACACCGTCGACCCGGTCCCCGGCACCCCGGTGCAGACGCCGCTGGTCCCGGCCGTGCAGAACGCCGCGGATGCCGCCGTCGCCGGTCAGGCGCTGGCCACCCACCTCGTGGTGGTCCGCCCCGGCACCGGGGAGGTCCTGGCGGTCAGCTCCAACGAGGCGGCCACCGCGGCGAACGCCCTGTCGGGCCAGTTCCCGCCCGGGTCCAGCATGAAGACCATGACGGCCACCGCGCTGCTCTCGGCCGGCACGGTCACCCCCGACACCGCCGTGGCCTGCCCCGGCACCACGGTCGTCGACGGCCGGGAGTTCGAGAACGAGGACCAGTTCGACCTGGGCACGGTGCCGTTCACCGAGGCCTTCGCGCAGTCCTGCAACACCACCTTCATCCAGCAGGGCCTGACCCTGCCCGACGACGCCCTGTCGGCCGCGGCGGCGTCCTACGGCGTCGGCACCGACTGGCAGCTGCCCGTCGGGGTCTTCTCCGGCACGGTGCCGGCCACCAGCACCGGCACGACCAAGGCCGCCGACGCGATCGGGCAGGGCGAGGTGCTCATGAGCCCGGCGCAGATGGCGCTGGTCGCCGCCGGCATCGCCAGCGGCACCCCGGCCGCCCCCGTCGAGGTGGTCGGCGCCGAGCCGGCCGGTGCAGCCCCCGCGGGACCGGGGCAGGCGGTGCTGGACCAGCTGCGGCCGATGATGCGCGAGGTGGTGCTGTCGGGCACCGCGACCGCACTGGCCGACCAGGGCGAGGTCTACGGCAAGACCGGGACGGCGGAGTTCGGCACCAACACCCCGCCGGACTCGCACGGCTGGTTCGTCGGCTACCAGCTCGGCGGCCCCCAGGGCGACCTGGCCTTCGCCGTCCTGGTCGAGGCCGGCCAGTCCAGCAGCGTCGCGGTCGGCGTCGCCGACGCCTTCCTGTCGAACCTCGCGACCTGATGGAACGGCCTCGTCGCAGGGGCCCGGGACGTGCGGAGCGCGTCCTGGGGGGCGACGAGGTCCTTCTGTCAGCCCCCTGGGTTGAGCACCTGGTTGCCGATGATCACCGCGGAGATCCCGCCGAAGACCAGCACCGCCAGCACCATGACGGCCAGCCGGTAGCCGCGCACCTGGATCGCCTTGGGCAACGCCGTCCGGTTGAGCCGGATCAGCAGGATCGAGTAGACGAACATCATGAACCCGCCGACCACCGAGCTGATCACCAGCAGGACCAGCGGCTGGTCGAACCCGGAGAGCAGCACCACGGCGCCCACGACGAGCAGGCCCCAGACGACCAGGGAGTAGACCCGGCTCTCGCTCCACCGCTCGGAGCGGGCCAGGTAGTTCACCTTGACCGTGTCGGCGACCAGCCGGGCGGTGTAGTCGCAGATGCCCAGCGCCGCGGCGTACAGCGACACCGCGCCGATCCACCAGAAGAACGTGCCGAACCAGCCGCCCACGGTGTCGGCCAGCACCTGGCCCTCGGTCTGCAGGAAGCTGATGTCGTTGCCCGGGGTGTCCCGGCCGAAGACGGTGGCGTAGGCGATCACCGAGGTGGCCGAGATGGTCAGCCAGGTCAGGAACCAGAAGCTGACCATCTGCTCGGTGTTGGCGACCCGCCACCAGCCCTTCCAGCGGCGCAGGTTGTCCGGGGTGGCCGGGAACAGGAACCCGGTGGAGGGCTTCGCCTGGTCCTCGCCGGTGACGGGGGAGACCAGGCGGGGGATGCGGGCGCCCATGCCGAAGCCCTTGTCCCTGATCCAGTTGCTCTGCACCAAGTTCTGCCCGCCACCACCGCCGGCGAAGGCCAGCGCACCGAGCACCAGGGCCAGCCCGAGCTGGCTGGGCACCGACCCGAAGTCGGTCACCACCCGCCGGGTCTCGGCGACGTCGTCGGCCCCGACCACGGCGATGAACGCGATCACGATGAAGGCCAGCACGGCGCCGACCTTGACGAACTCGATCCGCTCCACCGCGGTGTAGACCACCGGCGAGAGGGTGAGCACCAGCCCGATCGAGGCCAGCATGAGCAGCGCGATCAGCGTGACGTTCCCGCCGCCCACCGCGTAGGTGAGCACCGTCGCCGAGCTGGTGGCCCACCCCGGCCAGAGGTTGGCCAGGATCGTCAGCAGCGCGAACACCAGGCCCCAGTGGCGCCAGAGCCGGGAGAACCCGGTCAGCGCGGTCTCCCCGGTGGCCAGCGTGTAGCGCTCGATCTCCATGTTGATGAACAGCTGCAGGGTGACCCCGACGAAGGCCGCCCACAGGAACGACAGCCCCACCTCGCTGGCGATGTAGGGGTAGAGCACGAACTCACCCGACGCCAGTCCGATGCCGGCACCGATGACGCCGGGGCCGAGCACCTTGCGCAGCGGCCGGGGCTCGGGCAGGTCGGCGGTGCCGGGCATGGGCAACGCACCGCCCCCGGTGGGGAAGGTGCGTCCGGGCTCCTGGGCGGCCAACGGGTCCCCGCCGGGGTCCGTGCCGGGGCTCGCGCCGGTGGTCGGGGTGGGGTCGGCGTCGGCGCCGCTGCGTGCCATGCCGGTGATCATCGAGGGCACACAGCCGACGCGCAGGTCGGCGTCGGTCAGCCGCCGAGGCCGGGGGTCGCGCTGGTGACCGGGGTCCGGCCGGCCTGCGCCCGCCACGACACCGCGCGCACCTCCGCGGCCGACGCCGAGGTCACCGCGAGCTCCCGGGTGTCCCGTGCCGCAGCCTGGTCCAGCACGTACACCCAGGCCACCGTGGTGCCGTCCTCCAGGGTCACCGCCAGCGCGGCGGCGTCCACCGCGCTGAGCACGGGGAAGGGCAGCGCGTAGGCCGCCGAGCTCGCGACCGGGTCCACCCCGGCCGCCCGGAGCAGCTCGGCCACCCGGTCGCGCAGGTCGCGGTGCGCCTGCTGGGCGAGGACGACCTCGGCCCGGGTCCCCTCGGCCAGCGCCGCACCGACGGTCCCGTAGCCCCACACCGCGGCGTGCTCGGCGGCCAGGGCCAGCTGGAGGGCGTCCTGCTCGGCGCGCACCGACCCGGCCTCCCCGCTGGTCGGCGCGGTCGTCGTGGAGGTGCTGGGCGTCGTCATGCGAGCTGTCCGTCCTGGCCGCGCAGCCCGGCGGCGATGCTGCCCAGCAGTGCGGCGCGGGCGCCGGTGAAGTCCAGGCACGCGGTGGCGTGCGAGGTGGCCGCGGCCGCGACCTGGGCGCGCAGCGTGGCCCGGGCCGCCGCGGCGTCCACGGCGACGGCCGGGGCCGACGAGGGGGTGCCAGACGCGGCGGCCGTGGTCGCGGTCGGCGCCGCCTGCCGCAGCTGCTCCAGCTGCTCCCCGGCCTGGGTGGCCATCACCGACGCCGCCGCGGCGAGCTCCGCCGACGCCGCGAACGCCGTGGCGAACGCGGCGACCAGCTGCTCCTGGACGGCGAGCTGCCCGGCGAGCTGGTCGACCTGGGCCGGGGTGACCGCGTCGGCGCCGGCCGGTTCGTCGGTCGAGCAGCCGACGGCCAGCAGGCCGGGCAGCAGGACGCCGGCGGCCAGCAGGGCCCGGCGGGTGACCGCGGGGGCCTCACCGGGCGGGGGAGCGGGGGCGGACATCGGTGGCCATCCTGGCAGCCCGCACCCGGTCGGGCGTGCCGGGAGGTGCCGACGGCGAGGCGCCCGTCACCACCCCCCGGGCGGTACCGTGGGCAGTCCGGTCCGGCGGGTCCCCTCCCGCCGCCACGCCCGTGCGCCCGTCGGTGCCGTCGGGCCCGTCCCGGTCGTCGACCGCCACCCCCGTGCCGGTGCCACGCCCGCGAACAGCCCGAGGAGGCCCCCGGTGTCCAGCCACCCCGACCCGCAGCAGGGCAGGACCGGCGTCGCCGCCACGCAGCGGCTCACCGCGTCCATCGAACCGGTCGTCGCCCGGGCCGGGTACGACCTCGAGGAGGTCCACGTCCGGGCCGCCGGCAACCGGTTCGTCGTCCGCGTGGTCGTGGACCGGGACAGCGGGGTGAGCCTCGACGACGTCGCCGAGGTCAGCCGCACGCTGTCCGACGTGCTGGACGCCGAGTCCGACGGTGACCTGGGGCGCTCGCCCTACGTCCTGGAGGTCACCAGCCCCGGCGTCGACCGGCCGCTGACCCTGCCCCGGCACTGGGCCCGCAACGTCGGCCGCCTGGTCACCACCAGCGCCGGGGGGGCCGAGCTGATCGGCCGGGTGGTGGCCGTGGACGGCGACGGGGTGACCCTCGCCGTGGAGAAGGGCGGGGCCAAGAAGGGCCAGGTCCGCAAGGCCGTGGGCGACCGCGTGCTGACCTGGGCCGAGCTGGGCGAGGGCCGGGTGCAGGTCGAGTTCAACCGGCCGGCCGGGCACCGCGACGAGCACCTGGTGCACGAGGGGCCCGAGGACGGGTCCGAGGACGACGACACCGAGCTCACCGCCGACGACGTCGACGACGAGCTCGACGAGCAGCACGAGGGCGACCGGCCGACCGCGGCCGGTGCCCGGGACAGAGGAGACAAGTGAACATCGACGTGACCGCCCTCAAGGCGGTCGAGCGCGAGAAGGGCATCCCCGCCGACACGGTGCTCCAGGCGATCGAGAGCGCCCTGGTGACGGCCTACCGGCACGCCGAGGGCGCAGCCAAGCACGTGCGGGTCCAGATCGACCGGAAGAGCGGCGAGGTCGCCGTGCTCGCCCAGGAGCTCGGCCCCGACGGCGAGGTCGTGCACGAGTACGACGACACCCCCACCGACTTCGGCCGGATCGCGGCCAGCACCGCCAAGCAGGTCATCGTCCAGCGGCTGCGCGACGCCGAGCACGAGCAGACCTTCGGTGAGTACGTGGGCAAGGAGGGCGACGTCGTCGGCGGCATCGTCCAGGCCCACGACCGGCGCAACCACGAGGGCACCGTGCTGGTCGACATCGGCAAGGTGGAGGCCAACCTGCCCCCCACCGAGCAGGTGCCCGGCGAGGAGTACCCGCACGGCAGCCGGCTCAAGGCCTACGTCGTCTCGGTCGCGCGCACCTTCCGCGGCCCGCAGGTGACCGTCTCGCGCAGCCACCCCAACCTGGTGCGCACCCTCTTCGCCCTCGAGGTCCCCGAGATCGCCGACGGCAGCGTCGAGATCGTGGCCGTGGCCCGTGAGGCCGGACACCGGTCCAAGATCGCCGTCCGCACCCGGGTGCCCGGGCTCAACGCCAAGGGCGCCTGCATCGGCCCGATGGGCCAGCGGGTGCGCAACGTGATGAGCGAGCTGAACGGCGAGAAGATCGACATCGTCGACTGGGTGGACGACGAGGCCGCCTTCGTGGCCTCGGCGCTCTCCCCGGCCCGGGTGACCAGCGCCCGGGTGGTCGACCCGGCCGCCCGGGCCGTCCGCGTCGTCGTCCCCGACTACCAGTTGTCGCTGGCCATCGGCAAGGAGGGCCAGAACGCCCGCCTCGCCGCCCGGCTGACCGGCTGCCGGATCGACATCCGCAGTGACGCCCAGCCCGAGGGCGAGGACACCGTGTCCCCGGGCGTCGGCCGCGCCCCGCTGCGCTCGGCCCCCCGTCCGGCGGGGGAGACCGGCGGTCTGCCCGGCCGTGACCCGCGGGGCGGCCCGCGGGGTGGTCAGCGGCCGACCGTGCGCCGGCCGGAACACCGCGGGCCCTCGGCGCGCTAGACTCGACGATGGCCGAACCGCTGATCCCGGTCCGCACCTGTGTGGGCTGCCGACGACGCGCTCCGGTCACCGGACTGCTGCGCGTCGTCGTGCAGGGCTCCCGGCTCATCCCGGACCCCGCTCGACGCCTCCCCGGTCGGGGTGCCTCGCTGCACCCCACCCCGGAGTGCCTGCGGGCAGCGGTCCGACGTCGGGCCTTCCCCAGGGCGCTGCGCAGCAGCATCCCGGTGGAGACCGACCTGCTCGAGTCCCACGTCAGCGCGGTGTCACCCGACACCGCACCGGCCGGGGCCTGAGCCCCACCAGCACCACCGTCGGACCGGCACCCGGCCGGTCCGTCCTCGAGAGCAGGACGTCCTCGGATGACCCACCCGTGAAGTCGCACCTGTGACTGGGCAGACAATGCACAACTAGCAACGAGGTCGAGCGGGCCAGCCGCCGGCCTCACCACTGAGGAGACCCGTGCCAGGCAAAGCCCGCGTACACGAGCTCGCTAAAGAGCTCGGTGTCGACAGCAAGGCAGTGCTCGCCAAGCTCAAGGAGCAGGGCGAGTTCGTGAAGTCCGCGTCGTCCACCGTCGAGGCCCCCGTGGCCCGCCGCCTGCGGGAGGCCTACGGGTCCACCGGTGCCGGCAACGGTGCACCGACCCCGGGGCCCCGCCCCGGTCCCCGTCCGGCCGCCCCCGCGCCGCAGGCCCCGGCTGCTGCCGCACCTGCCCCGGTGCAGGCCGCCCCGTCGGCCCCGGCCTCGCAGGCTGCTGCTCCCGCAGCACCCTCGGCGCCCTCCAGCGCTCCGCGTCCCGGTTCCCCCGGCCCGCGTCCGGGCCCCCGCCCGGCACCGCAACCCCCGGTCGTCGAGACCCCGGCCGTCCAGGCACCCGCTCCCCAGGCCCCCGCGGCCCAGGCAGCTGCTGCCCAGGCGCCGGCTCCCGCGCCGTCCCGTCCGGCCGCCCCGCGGCCCGGCCAGGGTGGCGCCCCGGCCCAGGGTGCGCCGCGTCCCGGTGCCGCCGGCCCGCGTCCGGGACCCCGTCCCGCGCCGCGTCCGGGCAACAACCCCTTCTCCAGTGCCCCGCGTCCGGCGGCTCCCCGCCCCGGCGGCGGTGCGCCGAGCGCTCCCGGTGGCCAGGCTCCGGCCTCCCCGGGCACGCCCGGTCCGGGCGGTCCCCGTCCCGGCCCCGGTGCCGGCGGTCCCCGCCCGGCTCCCGGCGCCGGCGGTCCCCGTCCGCCGTCGGGCCCCGGCGGCCCGCGTCCTGCTGCTGGTCCCGGTGGGCCCCGTCCCAACCCGGGCATGATGCCGCAGCGTCCGAGCCCGGGCATGATGCCCGCGCGTGCGCCCGGTCGTCCCGGTGCCCCCGGCGGCCGTGGTCGTCCCGGTGGCGGCCCCGGCGGCCCGCCCGGTGCCGGTGGCGGCTTCCGCCCCGGCGGCGGCGGTGGCGGTGCTCCTGCTGGCGGTTTCCGCGGTGGCGGCGGCCGTGGCCGTGGCCGCGGTGGTTCCGGTGCCGGTACCGCGGGTGCCTTCGGGCGTCCCGGTGGCCGCGGACCCGTCCGTGGACGCAAGAGCAAGAAGCAGAGGCGTCAGGAGTTCGACTCCATGTCGGCGCCCTCGATGGGTGGCGTCAGCCTGCCCCGCGGCAACGGGCAGACCGTCCGGCTGCCCCGCGGTGCCTCGCTGACCGACCTCGCCGAGCGGATCGACGCCCAGCCGGCCGCGCTGGTGACCGCCCTGTTCCACCTGGGCGAGATGGTCACCGCCACGCAGTCGGTGAACGAGGACACGCTGCAGCTCCTCGGTGCCGAGATCGACTGGGTCATCCAGGTCGTCAGCCCCGAGGACGAGGACCGCGAGCTCCTCGAGACCTTCGACCTGACCTTCGGCGACGAAGAGGGCGACGAGAGCGACTGGGACTGGCGTCCGCCGGTCGTCACGGTCATGGGTCACGTCGACCACGGCAAGACCAAGCTGCTGGACGCCCTCCGCCACACGAACGTCGTGGCGAAGGAGGCCGGTGGCATCACCCAGCACATCGGCGCCTACCAGATCGTCACCGAGCTGGACGGCAACGAGCGGCCGATCACCTTCATCGACACCCCGGGTCACGAGTCGTTCACCGCGATGCGTGCCCGTGGCGCCAAGGTGACCGACATCGTGGTGCTGGTCGTGGCCGCCGACGACGGCGTCATGCCCCAGACGGTCGAGGCGCTCAACCACGCCCAGGCCGCCCAGGTGCCGATCGTGGTCGCGGTGAACAAGGTGGACAAGGAGGGGGCCAACCCCGCCAAGATCCGCCAGCAGCTCACCGAGTACGGCCTGGTCGCCGAGGAGTACGGCGGCGACACGATGTTCGTCGACGTCTCGGCCACCACGCGCCAGGGCCTCGAGGAGCTCGAGGCCGCGGTGCTGCTGACCGCCGACGCCTCGCTGGACCTGCGCGCGAACACCGAGCAGGACCCGCAGGGCGTCGTCATCGAGGGCAAGCTGGACAAGGGTCGTGGCCCCGTCGCCACGGTGCTGGTCCAGCGCGGCACGCTCCGCGTCGGCGACTCGATCGTGGCCGGTGACGCCTACGGGCGCGTCCGGTCGCTGCTCGACGAGCACGGCAACAAGCTCAAGGAGGCCCTGCCGGCCCGCCCCGTGCAGGTCGTGGGCCTCACCTCGGTCCCCCGCGCCGGCGACACGTTCCTCGTCGTCGAGGAGGACCGCACGGCCCGGCAGATCGCCGGTCGCCGTGAGGCCCGGATCCGCAACGCGCAGAACGCCTCGGCGCGCAAGCGGATCAGCCTCGAGGACCTGGACGCAGCGCTCAAGGAGAGCCGCGAGCTCAACCTGATCATCAAGGGCGACAACTCCGGCACCGTCGAGGCGCTGGAAGAGGCGCTGATGAAGATCGAGGTCGACGACGACCTGTCGCTGCGGGTCATCCACCGCGGCGTCGGCGGCATCACCAAGAGCGACATCGACCTGGCGCTGGCCGACGACGTCATCGTCCTGGGCTTCAACGTCCGGGCCGAGGGTCAGGCCACCGAGCTCGCCAACCGCGAAGGCGTGGACGTCCGGTACTACTCGGTCATCTACCAGGCCATCGAGGAGATCGAGGCCGCGCTCAAGGGCATGCTCAAGCCGATCTACGAGGAGGTCCAGCTGGGCCGCGCGGAGGTCCGCGAGGTCTTCCGGGTGCCCAAGATCGGCAACGTCGCGGGTTCGCTGGTGCGCAGCGGCACGATCGTGCGCAACAGCAAGGCCCGGCTCATCCGCGACGGTGCGGTCGTCGCCGACAACCTGTCGGTGGACTCGCTGCGCCGCTTCAAGGACGACGCGACCGAGGTCCGCGAGGGCTACGAGTGCGGCATCGGGCTGGGGTCGTTCAACGACATCAAGCCCGAGGACGTCATCGAGACGTTCGAGCTGCGCGAGAAGCCGCGGGTCTGATCGACATCTCCACGACAGCAGGTCGGCGGGAGGCGGACGGGTGTTCACCGGTTCGCTGACCGCCGACCTGCTGCTGGGCGACGTGCACTCGCTGAAGGAGAAGCGCGCCGTGGTGAAGCCGATCGTGGCCGAGCTGCGGCGCCGCTTCGCCGTCGCGGCCGCCGAGGTCGGCGACCAGGACCTGCACCGCAGGGTGCAGGTCGGGGTCGCCACGGTGGCCGGCGAGGCCGCCCAGGTCACCGATGTGCTCGACGCGTGCGAGCGGTTGCTGGCCGACCGCTCCGAGGTGACGCTGCTCGCCACGCACCGCCAACTGATCAGCTCGACCGATTCCTGAGGAGTTCCGATGGCCGACCCCGCCCGGGCACGCCGGCTGGCGGTGCGCATCCGCCAGATCGTCTCCGCCACGATCGAGATGCAGATCAAGGACCCGCGGCTGGGGATGGTCACCATCACCGACGCGCGGGTGACCAGCGACCTCCGCGAGGCCACGCTGTTCTACACCGTCTACGGCGACGCCCAGACCGTCGCGGACTCCGCGACCGCGCTGGCCAGCGCCACCGGGGTGCTGCGGTCCACGGTCGGCAAGCAGACCGGGATCAAGTTCGTCCCGACGCTGGAGTTCATCGCTGACGTCGTCCCGGACACCGCCCGCGAGCTCGAGGAGGCCCTCGAGCGCGCCCGGCACGCCGACGCCGAGCTGGCCCGGGCCCGCGAGGGTGCCGCGTACGCCGGTGAGCCCGACCCGTACAAGAAGCCGGCCCTCGAGGACGACGACGAGGACGACGCCAGCGGGTCCGACGACACCCCCGCCGCCCCGACCGCGGGCGACCTGCACGACCTGCGGGCCCACACGCTGGACCAGAGGAGCACCCCGTGACCGAGCCCCAGGACCGCGCCGCGACCGAGGCCGTCGACCCGGACCCGAACACCCCGGCGGAGTCCCAGCCCGAGTCGACCCTGGGTGGGCGCAGCGTGCCCGGTGACCAGGCCGGCAGCCCCGACTCCGCCGACCCGACCGCCGGCGGCAAGCAGGGCATGGCAGGGGACGCCGATCCGGCCACCGACGCGAACGCCGCCTCGATCGCCGCCGACGAGCCCTCCGACGGCGGCCCGGCCATCCCGGTCGCCGGCGGATCACCGGGCGAGGAGCCCGACGAGGTGCCGGTGGCCGACCTCGGCCCCACCGACAGCTGACCCCGGTGGCCCCGGTCGGCGCCCTCGATGCCGCCGTCGCGCTGCTCACCCGCGCCGCCGACGACGGCGCGACCGTGGTGCTGTCGGGGCACGTGCAGCCCGACGCGGACGCGCTGGGCAGCACGCTGGCCCTGGCCGAGGGACTCCGCCGGCGCGGGGCACGGGTGACCGCGACCTTCCCGGCGCCCTTCGTGCTGCCGGCCTCGCTGGGGTGGCTGCCCGGGACCGACGCCCTGGTGCCCAGCGACCGGCTGCCCGCCGACCCCGACCTGGTGGTCAGCCTGGACGCCGCTGACCTGCGACGCCTCGGCGACGTCGGGCCGGTGCTGCTGGCCGCCCCGGCGTCCCTGGTGGTCGACCACCACGCCTCCAACCCCGGCTTCGGCCACGTCACGCTGATCGACCCCGACGCCGCGGCCACCGTCGCGCTGGTCGCCGACCTGCTCGACGGCCTCGGCGTCCCGCTGGACGCCACGCTCGCCACCTGCCTGTACGCCGGGCTCGCCGCCGACACCGGGTCCTTCCGGTTCGGCAACACCGCGCCCGGCACGCACCACCTGGCGGCCCGGCTGCTGGACACCGGCATCGACCACGCCCGGATCAGCCAGCGGCTCTTCGACACCGCGCCCTTCGGCTGGCTGGGGCTGCTGTCGACCGCGACCGGACGCGCGGTGCTCGAACCCGACACCGGCGCGGGCCTGGTCTGGACCTGGGCCACGGTCGCCGAGGCCGCGGAGCACGGCCTGGCTGCCGACCAGCTCGAGGCGCTGGTGGACGTCGTCCGCTCGGCGCAGGAGGCCGACGTGGCCTGCGTGCTCAAGGGTGCCGCGGACGGCAGCTGGTCGGTGTCGCTGCGGTCCCGGGGCGGCACCGACGTCTCGGCGGTGGCCCAGTCCCTGGGCGGTGGTGGGCACCGGATGGCCGCGGGCTTCACCTCCCACCGCGACCTCGAGGAGACGGTCGCCGCGATCCGCGCTGCGCTGTGAGCAGGTCGGTCCCCTCCCTGGCGCTCCCGGCGCTGGTCGTGCTGGCCGCCGAGCCGCTGTACCTGCTGGTGGACACCGCCGTCGTCGGCAACCTCGGGACGACGGCGCTGGGCGGGCTGGCCGTCGGCGGGGGTCTGCTCGCCTGGGCCGCCGCGCTGCTGAACTTCCTGGCCTACGGCACCACCGCCCGCGCCGCCCGCCGAGCCGGCGCCGGGGACCGGGCGGGCGCCGTCGCCGAGGGCGTGCAGGCCACCTGGCTGGCGCTCGGGATCGGCGTGGTCGTGACGATGGGCTTCCAGCTCGCCGCCGGTCCGCTCACCCGGCTGCTCGCCGGCGGCGCCGGGCCGGTCGCCACCGCGGCCGAGGGCTGGCTGCGGATCGCCTCGCTGGGTCTGCCGCTGCTGCTGGTGTCCCTCGCCGGGAACGGCTGGCTGCGCGGGGTGCAGGAGCTGCGCCGCCCGGTGGTCTTCGTGCTGGCCGGCAGCCTGCTGTCCCTGGTGCTCAACCCGCTGCTGGTCTACACCGCGGGCATGGGCCTGGTCGGCTCGGCCTGGGCCAACGTCGCCGGCCAGACCGTGACCGCGCTGCTCTTCCTCCGCTCGCTGGCCTCCGAGCGGGTCGCGTGGCGCCCCCGTCCGCGGGCTCTCGGGGTGCAGCTGGTCATCGGCCGGGACCTCCTGCTGCGGGCGTTCGTGCTGCAGGCGGCCTTCGCCACCGCTGCCGGGGTGGTGGCCCGCTCGAGCACCGCCGAGCTCGGGGCGCACCAGATCGCCCTGCAGCTCTGGCTGTTCCTGGCCCTCGTGCTCGACGCCTACGCCGTTGCCGCGCAGACCCTGGTCGGTCAGGCCCTGGGTGCCGGCCGGGTCGCCGAGGCACGCGCCACCGCCCTGCGGGTCGTCTGGTGGGGGCTGGGCACCGGGGTGCTGGTCGCCGCCGTTCTCCTCGCCGTGCGACCGGTGCTGCCGGGGGTGTTCACCGACGACCCCGCGGTGCTCGCCCAGGCCGCCGTCGTCTGGTGGTTCCTGGCCCTGATGCAGCCGCTGGCCGGGGTGGTCTTCGCCCTGGACGGCGTGCTCATGGGCGCCGGGGACGTCGGCTACCTGCGCACGGTGACCATCGGGGCGGCCCTGGTCGGGTTCGTGCCGCTCTCGTTGCTGTCGGTGCCGCTGGGCTGGGGGCTGGCCGGGGTGTGGAGCGGGCTGACCCTGTTCATCGCGCTGCGGCTGGTCGCCGTCGTCGTCCGGGTGCTGGGTGACCGGTGGACGCGCGCCTCTGTCACGGTGGGGGCATGAGCGTGGTGCACCCATGAGTCCGCGGAAGCCCGACGCCGACGTCGCCCCCGGGCTGCTGGTCGTCGACAAGGGGCCGGGCATGACCTCCCACGACGTGGTCGCCCGGGCCCGGCGCGCGTTGAGCGTCCGCAAGGTCGGGCACGCCGGCACGCTGGACCCGATGGCCACCGGCGTGCTGGTGCTCGGGGTCGGGGCGGCGACCCGGCTGCTGGGCCACCTGTCCGGCAACGACAAGACCTACGAGGCCACCGTCCGCCTCGGGCAGACCACGGTCACCGACGACCGGGAGGGCGACGTGCTGGTGACGACGCCGGCCGGGCACCTCACCGACGAGGAGGTCCGGGCTGCCCTGGCCGCGCAGACCGGGCCGCTGCAGCAGGTGCCCTCGTCGGTGAGCGCGGTCAAGGTCGACGGCGTGCGCTCCTACGACCGGGTGCGAGCGGGGGAGGAGTTCGAGCTCACCGCCCGCTCGGTCGTCGTGCACGCCCTCGAGGTGCACCGCATCGAGCGCCCGACACCGGACCTGGTCGACGTCGACGTCACCGTCACCTGCTCCACCGGCACCTACGTGCGGGCCATCGCCCGGGACGCCGGGGCGCTGCTCGGCGTCGGGGGGCACCTCACCGCGCTGCGCCGCACCCGCTCGGGTCCCTTCGACCAGGCGCGCGCGCTCGTCGTGGAGGAGGCCGCGGCCGCGCTGCTCGCGGGGGAGGGGCCCGGGTTCGTCCCGCTCACCGCCGCGGCCACCGCGGTCTTCCCCGAGCGGCCGGTGACCGCGGCCGAGGCGGTCGACCTGGGCCACGGCAAGCGGGTCCCGGCCTCCGGTGCGCCCGGGCTGCACGCCGCCGTCGCGCCCGACGGCCGGCTGGTCGCCCTGGTCGAGGACGCGGGGTCGACCGCCCGGGTCAGCGTGGGCTTCCCGGCCTGAGCGCTGTGGCCCGGGCCAGCACGGCGACCCCGGCCACGGTGAGCACCAGACCGAGCCCCAGGGCGGGCACCCACCCCGGTCGCACCCGGTCACCGAGCAGCACCAGCCCGATCAGGCCGGGCACCACCACCTGGGTCACCGACTGCACCGCGCTCACCGTGCCGACCACCCCGTACCGCAGCGCCGCGGCCAGCCAGAGGGTGCCGCAGAGGCCGAACACCAGCACGGCGTAGGCCAGCGGCTCCGCGGCCAGCTCCAGCACGCTGGCCCACACCCCCGAGCGCACGTGCAACGCGCGCACCGACAGCGCCACCCCGCCGTAGGCGAGCCCGGCCAGCGCGGCGATCCGCAGCGGGTGCACCGAGCGGCGCACCGGCTCCAGCGCCAGCAGACACAGCAGCGCCGCGCCGAGCAGCACGGGGACCGCGGCCGGGGGCAGCGCCGCGGCCCGGCCCGGCTGCGCCGACAGCGCGACCACCACCAGCCCGAGGACGACGGCGACCACCCCGGCCAGCTGCCGCGCGGGCAGCCCACCGGGGCGGCCCCGCTGCCCGGCGACCGTGGTCACCGCCACGGCCCCGGCCAGCACCGACTGCACGGTCACGACCGGCAGCCCGCGCAGGGCCACCACCGACAGCACCCAGCCCGTCGCGTCCAGCAGCAGACCGCCGACCCAGACCGGTTGGGTCCACACCGGCCGCCCGGGCCGCACCCGCCGACTGCCCTCGGCCTCCAGGAGCGACGCGGCGCTGTTCACGACCATCGCCGCGACCGCGGCGAGCACGAACCAGACCGTCACACCCACTCCCGTCCGTGACACCCTCGAAGGCGTGGTGCTGGAGCAGATCGTCGCCGACCGGGTCGCGGCCCTGCACGCCGACCTCGGGTCGATGCCCGCCGTCCTGGTGGCGTTCTCCGGCGGGGTGGACTCCGGCGTGGTGCTGGCCGCCGCCGTCCGGGCCCTGGGCGCCGACCGGGTGGTCGCCGCCACCGCGGTCTCGGCGTCCCTGCCCGCCGCCGAGCGGACGGCGGCACGGGCCTTCGCCGCCGGCCTCGGGGTGCGGCACGAGGAGCCCTCGACCGACGAGCTCGCCCGGCCCGACTACGTGGCCAACAGCGGGGCCCGGTGCTTCTCCTGCAAGGCCGAGCTGATGGACACCCTCCGGCCGCTGGCCACCGAGCTGGGCATCGCCGACGTGGCCACCGGCACCAACGCCGACGACGTCGTGGCCGGCTTCCGGCCGGGCATCCGGGCCGCCGCCGAACGCCGGGCGCGCACCCCGCTGGCCGACGCGGGGATGACCAAGGCCGACGTCCGCGCCGCCGCCCGCGCCTGGGGTCTCCCGCTGGCCGACAAGCCGGCCGCCGCGTGCCTGGCCAGCCGGATCGCCTACGGGGTGCCGGTGTCGGCGCCCCGGCTGGCCCGGGTGGAGGCCGCCGAGGTGGCGCTGCGGCTGGCGCTGGCCGACGCCGGGCTGACCGTGCGCGACCTGCGGGTGCGCGACCTCGGCGACCGGGCCCGGGTGGAGCTCGACGCGCAGCTGGTCCCGCTGGTCGGTCCCGAGCTGCTGGCGGTGGTGCGCGGGTTCGACACCGTCGAGCTCGACCCCCGCGGCTTCCGGTCCGGCTCGATGAACGAGCTGCTGGCCGACCCCGCCCGCTACCGCTGAGCCGAGCGGGCGATCCGCGCCGCGGCCACCCCGGCGCCGAACCCGTTGTCGATGTTGACCACCAGCACCCCCGGGGCGCAGGCGGTGAGCATGGTCAGCAGCGCGGCCAGCCCGTCGAAGGCCGCGCCGTAGCCCACCGACGTGGGGACGGCGACGACCAGCCGGTCGGTCAGCCCGGCCACCACGCTGGGCAGCGCGCCGTCCATGCCGGCCACGACGACCACCGCGTCGGCCCGGGCGAGGTCCGGGGCCACCGCGAGCACCCGGTGGATGCCGGCGACGCCCACGTCGTCCACCCGCCGGCAGCCCACGCCGCTGGCCGTGAGGGTCGCGGCCACCTCGGCGGCCACCGCGTCGTCCGACGTCCCGGCGGTCAGGACGAGCACCTCGCCGACCGGCGGCGGCACGGTGCCCACCCGGGCCACGCGGGCGACCGGGTCGACGTGCGCCCCGGGCCAGCGCTCGAGCACCGCGGCCGCGGTGGCGGGGGAGACCCGGGTGGCCCAGGCCAGCGGGGCGCCGGCGTCGAGCAGGCCGGCCAGGCAGGTGACGGTCTGCGCCGGGGTCTTGCCCTCGGCGTAGACCACCTCGGGGGTGCCGGTGCGGGCGGCGCGGTCGACGTCCAGCCGGGCGACGCCGACGTCGGCGGTGCGGTTCTCGGTCACCGCCCCAGTGTCGTGGGCGCGGCGGGTGGGCAGACTCGGGGGCATGAGCGTCGTGAAGATCAACGTGCTGACCGTGCCCGCCGAGGCCCGCGAGCGACTGGAGGAGCGTTTCAGCAACCGGGCCGGGGCGGTCGAGTCCTCCGACGGGTTCGAGTGGTTCGAGCTGCTGCGCCCGGTCGAGGGCACCGACTCCTACCTCGTCTACACCCGCTGGCGCAGCGAGGCCGACTTCGAGGCCTGGCAGAACGGCCAGGACTTCGCCCGCGGTCACGCGCAGGCGCGCAACGCCCCCGAGGGCCAGGGCCCGGCCGCCACCGGCTCGAGCATCTGGTCCTTCGAGGTCGTCACCCAGGCGTCGCCGAAGGCCTGACGTCCGGCGCGTCGACCACCGTCGAGGCCCCCCGCACCGCGGCGGCCCACCGGGCCTCGCGCTCGGTGGGGTCGAGCACCCGGTCCGCCGTCGTCGCCACGAAGTCGCTGACGACGGCGGCGAACCGGCCGGGGTCGTCGACCTGCGGGAAGTGCCCGGCGCCGGCGAAGACCTCCAGCCGGCTGCCCGGCAGCAGCGCGTGCAGTTCGAGGGCGTGCCGGGCGGGGATGACGGTGTCCTTGCCGCCCCACACCAGGAGCACCGGCAGGGCCTCGGCCAGGTAGACCCGGTCGGCGGCGCTGACCCGCTGCCCGCCGAGGTCCAGCACCGCCCGGGCGGTGAGCACGAACGCGGCCCGGGCGTCGGCGTCGGCCAGGGTGTCCAGGCCGGAGACCACCTGGGCGGTGCCCGGCGGCGTCCAGCGCTGCAGCGGGGCCAGCACCCGTCGTCCGGCCGCCCGGGTGTACCGGTTGAACACCGCCGGCAGCACCCACTCCGCGCCGGGCAGCGTGACCGCGCGCAGCGCCGGGCTCACGTCCCGGCCCAGGCCGCCGGAGTCCACCAGCACCAGCCGCTGCGCCATCGCCGGGAACTGGTGGGCGAACTGGAGTGCGACGCCACCACCCAGGCTGTGTCCGACCACGGTGGCGGCGTCCACCCCGAGCACGACGAGCAGGTCGCGGGCCAGGGTCGCGAAGGAGCCCAGGCTGTAGTCCCCGGGCGGCTTCTCCGACTCCCCGTGGCCGGTCAGGTCCGGGGCGACCACCCGGTGGGTGCGGGCCAGCTCGTCCAGTGCCGGGCCGAACGCGGCGCCCGAGCCCAGCAGCCCGTGCAGCAGCAGGAGCACCGGACCGTCGGTGCCGCCGACCCGGGCCGAGAGGTCGTGCCCGTGCAACCGCACCTGCACCCGGCGCACCCCGGACGACGTCCACGGCGTACCCGGTGGCTGCATGCGGCCAGGGTAGGTGCGCGCTCTCCTCCCGACGGGTCGCGCGGCTAGGGTGCAGGAGCCGGGCGCCGTGCCCGACGCGTCGTCCGGGCAGCCGGACGGTGCCGCCCGTACCGCCCGAGTGGGAGCCATGACCGACACGCTCACCGACAGCCGCGCCTCCTCTCGCCTCTTCAGCGAGGGCGTGCCGCTGGTGGTGGAGGAGGCTCCCCGCCGGTCCGCCGCCGACCGCGAGCAGCTGCTCGCCGACCCCGGCTTCGGCAAGGTCTTCACCGACCACATGGTCGTGGCCCGCTACGTCGCCGGGCAGGGCTGGACCGAGGCGAAGCTGACCGGGTACGCCCCGCTGCAGCTGGACCCCAGCACCGCCGCGCTGCACTACGCCCAGTCGATCTTCGAGGGGCTCAAGGCCTACGCCCAGCCCGACGGCTCGGTCGCGGTCTTCAGGCCCGAGCAGAACGCCGCCCGGATGGCCCGCGGCGCGGTCCGGATGGCCATGCCCCCGGTCCCGCGTGACGGCTTCCTGGCCGCCGTCGACGCCCTCGTCGACGCCGACCGCGACTGGGTGCCCACCGGCCCCGACCAGACGCTCTACATCCGGCCCTACGAGCTGGCGATCGAGCCGTTCCTCGGCGTCCGGCCGGCCGCGGAGTACCTGTTCGTCGTCATCGCCAGCCCGGCCGGTGCCTACTTCCCGCGCGGGGTCCAGCCGGTGTCGGTCTACCTCTCCGAGGACTACATCCGGGCCGCTCCCGGCGGCACCGGCGACGTCAAGTGCGCCGGCAACTACGCCGCGAGCCTGCTGGCCCAGGAGCAGGCCATCGCGGCCGGCTGCGACCAGGTCGTCTGGCTGGACGCGACGGAGAAGAAGTACGTCGAGGAGATGGGCGGGATGAACCTGTTCTTCGTCCTCGGCTCCGGTGCCGACGCCGAGCTGGTCACCCCCGAGCTCACCGGCACGCTCCTGCCCGGCATCACCCGGGCCTCGCTGATCACCGTGGCCCGCGAGATGGGGCACACGGTCACCGAGCGCCGGTTCACCGTCGAGGAGTGGCGGGCCGGCGTCGCCGACGGGTCGATCACCGAGACCTTCGCCTGCGGCACCGCCGCCGTCATCACCCCGGTCGGCGAGGTCAAGGCGCGCACCGGTGACTTCACCGTCGGCGACGGCACCCCCGGCACGCTCACGATGGCGCTGCGCGAGCGGCTGCTCGACGTCCAGCACGGCCGGGTCGCCGACGACCACGGCTGGCTGCACACCGTCACCGCCGGCTGACCGTGCAGCTCTGGCGTGGCCTGGAGGCCACTCCCGGTGACCTCGGGCGGACCGTGGTCACCGTCGGGATGTACGACGGGGTGCACCGCGGCCACCAGCAGCTCATCGCGGCCGCGGTGGCCAAGGCGCGCAGCCTGGGCCGCCCGGCCCTGCTGCTCACCTTCGACCCGCACCCGGCCGAGGTGGTCCGGCCCGGGGCGCACCCGGCGATCCTGACCTCGGCCGACCGCAAGGCCGAGCTGGTCGCCGAGCTCGGTGTCGACGCGATGTGCGTGCTGCCCTTCACCCCCGAGTTCAGCCGGCTGTCCCCGGAGGGCTTCACGCACACCGTGCTGGTCGAGCACCTGCACGCCGCGGCCGTCGTGGTGGGGGAGAACTTCAGCTACGGCCACCGGGCCGCCGGCGACGTCGCCTCGCTGACCCGCGAGGGACGGCGCTTCGGCTTCGGCGTGGAGGGCCTGGCGCTGGAGACCGCGATGGCGGTGGACGGCGCCGACGGGGGAGAGGTCACCATCTCCTCCACCTACATCCGGGCCTGCGTGGCCGCCGGTGACCTGGTGTCCGCGGCCCGCGCGCTGGGCCGCCCGCACCGGGTGGACGGCGTCGTCGTCCGGGGGGAGCGGCGCGGCCGGGAGCTGGGCTACCCGACGGCCAACGTCGAGTCCCCGCTGTACACCGCCGTCCCCGCCGACGGGGTGTACGCCGGCACCCTGGTCCTCAAGGACTCCCGCGGCCGGCACCAGGGCACCCACCCGGCGGCCATCTCGGTGGGCACCAACCCCACCTTCCAGGGCACCCGCCGCACCGTCGAGGCCTTCCTCCTGGACTGGACCGGCGACCTCTACGGCGAGCACGTCGGTGTCGAGTTCGTCGAGCGCCTGCGCCCCATGACCGCCTACGAGGGCGCCGAGGCCCTCGTCGTCCAGATGGCGACGGACGTGGAAGACACGAGAAAGGTCCTCCGCCTCACCTGACCGGGGTGGGGCCCTGGCACCGAACTGGTGACCCGACTTCGAGACGGCCGTCCCCGGAATGCCGAGACGAGGGGGCCCGGAGGGTCCCCGAGGACCGGCACGACGGACTCGTCCCAGGTCGGGCACGGCTCCTGGCCGCGGTCGGAGCCCGGAGGGCGACCATCAGACATGTACCCTGGGCACAGCGTCGGGCAACCGACGCGTGTGCATGCTGCCCCCGTGACACCGACCGGGGGCCACACGTGACCTGCCCAGGAGGCACCACATGGCACTCGAGAGTGCGACGAAGAAGCAGATCATGACCGAGTACGCGACGGTCGAGGGCGACACCGGTTCCCCCGAGGTGCAGGTCGCGATGCTGACCCGACGGATCAGCGACCTGACCGAGCACCTGAAGATGCACAAGCACGACCACCACAGCCGGCGGGGCCTGCTCCTGCTGGTCGGCCGGCGTCGCCGGCTGCTGAACTACCTGGCCAAGACCGACATCGGTCGGTACCGCACGTTGATCGAGCGGCTCGGCCTGCGCCGCTAGCACGTCGAGGGGACCGCTCCGGCACTGCCGGGTCGGTCCCCTCACTCGTCCGGCACCCGCCGGACGGGGCACCACCCCCCAGGCGGTCCGTCCGCCGGCAGGTCCCCCTGGAACGCACAGGCCCGGTCCTCGGTGGTGGCCCCCGGGACGCAGCGGACGTCCGGCGCACGACGCGCCGGGCCTCCCGACCGCGCGACCCGAGGGCTTCGATCGAAGACCGGTCTCCCGGACCACCGGCGCACCCCGCCGACCAAGAGGGCGCCGCCGCATGCGGCGCAGGAAGAGGACACGATGTCCGCACCCACCACAGACACCTTCACCGACGACTTCGAGGACGGCGTCTTCACCGCCTCCGCCGTCATCGACAACGGGGCCCTGGGCTCCCGCACCATCACCTTCGAGACCGGCCGCCTCGCCAAGCAGGCCGCCGGTTCGGTCGTCGCTTCGATGGGCGACACCACCCTGCTGTCGGCCACGACGGCCGGCCGTTCCCCCCGCGAGCAGCTGGACTTCTTCCCGCTGACCGTGGACGTCGAGGAGCGGATGTACGCGATCGGGAAGATCCCCGGTTCCTTCTTCCGTCGTGAGGGTCGCCCCTCCGAGGACGCGATCCTCACCTGCCGGCTGATCGACCGCCCGCTGCGCCCGACCTTCGCCAAGGGCCTGCGCAACGAGGTCCAGGTCGTCATCAGCGTGCTGTCGCTGGACCCCGACCACCTGTACGACGTGCTGGCGATCAACGGCGCCTCGGCGTCGACCCAGCTGTCCGGTCTGCCCTTCTCCGGCCCGGTCGGTGCCACCCGGGTGGCCCTGATCAACGGGCAGTGGGTCGGCTTCCCGACGCACGCCGAGCTCGAGGACGCCGTCTTCGACATGGTGGTGGCCGGTCGGGTCCTGCCCGACGGCGACGTCGCGATCATGATGGTCGAGGCCGAGGCCACCGAGAAGACGATCGAGCTCATCGCCGGTGGCGCGACCGCGCCCACCGAGGAGGTCGTCTCCCAGGGCCTCGAGGCCGCCAAGCCCTTCATCAAGGCGCTGTGCGACGCCCAAGCGACGCTCGCCGAGGCCGCCGCCAAGCCGGTCGGCACCTTCCCGCGCTTCCTGGACTACCAGGACGACGTGTACGCCGCCGTGGACGCCCAGGCCGCCGAGAAGCTCGCCGTCGCCCAGGCGATCCCCGGCAAGGCCGACCGCGACGACGCCACCGACGCGCTCAAGGACGAGGTCAAGGCCGCGCTGGCCGACCAGTTCGAGGGTCGCGAGAAGGAGGTCTCCGGTGCCTTCCGCGCGGTGACCAAGAAGGTCGTCCGTCAGCGCATCCTGCGCGACAAGGTCCGCATCGACGGCCGCGGCGTCACCGACATCCGGCCCCTGTCGGCCGAGGTCGAGGTGCTCCCGCGGGTGCACGGTTCGGCGCTGTTCGAGCGTGGCGAGACCCAGATCATGGGCGTCACCACGCTGAACATGCTCCGCATGGAGCAGCAGCTGGACACGCTGAACCCGGTGACCCGCAAGCGTTACATGCACAACTACAACTTCCCGCCGTACTCCACCGGCGAGACCGGTCGCGTGGGTTCGCCCAAGCGCCGCGAGATCGGCCACGGCGCGCTGGCCGAGCGGGCGCTGCTGCCCGTGCTGCCCGACCGCGAGGAGTTCCCCTACGCGATCCGTCAGGTGTCCGAGGCGCTGGGCTCCAACGGCTCGACGTCGATGGGCTCGGTCTGCGCCTCCACCCTGTCGCTGCTCAACGCCGGTGTGCCGCTGCGCGCCCCGGTCGCCGGCATCGCCATGGGCCTGGTCTCCGACGAGGTCGACGGGAAGACCGAGTACGTCGCGCTGACCGACATCCTCGGCGCGGAGGACGCCTTCGGTGACATGGACTTCAAGGTCGCCGGCACCAAGGACTTTGTGACCGCCCTCCAGCTGGACACCAAGCTCGACGGCATCCCCTCCGACGTCCTCGCGGCTGCGCTGACCCAGGCCCGCGCGGCCCGGCTGCACATCCTCGACGTGATGCTCGAGGCGATCGACGGCCCCGACGAGATGAGCCCGTTCGCCCCCCGGGTGACCACGGTCCGCATCCCCGTGGACAAGATCGGTGCGGTCATCGGGCCCAAGGGCCAGATGATCAACGCGATCCAGGACGAGACCGGCGCCGACATCACCATCGAGGACGACGGCACGATCTACGTCGGTGCCTCCGACGGTCCGTCGGCCCAGGCCGCGGTGGACAAGATCAACGCGATCGCGAACCCGACGCTGCCCAAGGTCGGCGAGCGGTTCCTGGGCACGGTCGTCAAGACCACCGCCTTCGGTGCCTTCGTCTCGCTGTTGCCCGGCCGCGACGGCCTGGTGCACATCAGCAAGCTGGGCAACGGCAAGCGGATCGCCAAGGTCGAGGACGTCGCGAACGTCGGCGACAAGCTGCAGGTCGAGATCACCGACATCGACGCCCGCGGCAAGATCAGCCTGGTCCCGGTCGTCGAGGGCGGCGCCTCCTCCGAGGACGCGCCGGCCGAGGCCGCTGCACCCGCGGGTGAGTGACCACGGCTGACACCAGCCTGAACGGCACCGGGGTGGGTGCGGCTGCGGCCGCGCCCACCCCGGTGGCCGTCGGGCACACCGAGCTGCTGGACGTCGACGAGTTCGGCGGCCGGGTGGAGCGCACCGCGCTGCCCGGCGGCCTGCGGGTGATCACCGAGCTGATGCCCGGTGTCCTCTCGGCCACCGTCGGCATCTGGGTGGGCGTGGGGTCGCGCGACGAGACCCCGGGCCTGGCCGGCTCCTCGCACTTCCTGGAGCACCTGCTCTTCAAGGGCACCCGCAGCCGCAGTGCCCTCGAGATCGCCACCGCCATGGACGCGGTGGGCGGTGAGATGAACGCCTTCACCGCCAAGGAGCACACCTGCTACTACGCCAACGTGCTCGCCAGCGACCTCCCCCTGGCGGTGACGCTGCTCGGCGACCTGGTCACCGATGCGCTCAACACCGCGCCGGACCTGGAGTCCGAGCGCACGGTGGTGCTCGAGGAGATCGCGATGCGCGACGACGAGCCAGCCGACGCCGTGCACGACCTGTTCTCCGACACCCTGTTCGGCGACACCCCGCTCGGGCGGTCGGTGCTGGGCACGGTGGAGTCCATCGAGTCCCTGACCCGGGACGACGTCGACGGCTGGTACCGGGGCCGGTACGCCACCCCCTCGATCGTCGTCGCCGCGGCAGGGCGGGTGGACCACGCCCAGGTGCTGGCGCTGGTGCACGCCGCCTTCGGCGACCGGTTGTCAGGCCCGGCCCGGCCCGACCCGTTGCGGTCGGGGGAGGACGTCGCACGGATGACGCCGGCGCACCGCACGGGTCTGATCCACCGGAAGACCGAGCAGACCCACCTGCTGCTGGGCGGGATCGGGTTGGGCCGGTTGGACGACCGCCGGTACGCCGCGGCCGTGCTGGACGCCGCCGTCGGTGGGGGGATGAGCTCTCGGCTGTTCCAGGAGGTCCGCGAGAAGCGCGGACTGGTCTACAGCGTGGGTTCCTCGCTCACCCACTACGCGGGCACCGGGGTGTTCTCGGTCTACGCGGGGTGTGCGCCCAAGCGGGTGCCCGAGGTGCTCCGCCTGGTGCGCGCCTCGCTGACCGAGGTGGCGGCCGACGGGATCTCCGACGAGGAGGTGGCCCGGGGGATCGGCCAGCTCCGGGGTGGTCTCGTCCTGGGGTTGGAGGACACCGGGTCGCGGATGAGTCGACTGGGCAAGAGCGAGCTGTCCTACGGGGAGTACGTGCCGGTGCCCGAGGTGCTGGCCCGGCTGGACGGGGTGGACACCGCGGCGGTGCGCGCGGTCGCTGCCGACCTGCTCACCCGCGACCTGTGCCTGGCCGTGGTCGGCCCCTACCGGCAGAAGGACCTGGAGGCGCTCGCCGCATGAGGGAGTGGTTCGTCGAGCACGGGGCGCTGGCCCGCGGCGCGTTCGCCGTCGCGGTGCTGGTGTCGTTGGCCGTGCTCTTCGCACCCCCCTCCGACGTGCCCTCCTCCCCGCCCGGGGTGGACAAGCTCGTGCACGCCGGTCTCTTCCTGGTCCTGGCGTTCACCTCCCGGTGGGCCGGCATCCGCGAGGTGCTCGTGGGTGTCGCCCTCGTCGGCTACGCCGCCGTGAGCGAGGTGGTGCAGGGCACCGACCTGGTGGGCCGGGACGCCTCGGCCGGCGACTGGGTCGCCGACGTCGTGGGGGTCGCGCTGGGCCTCCTGCTGTGGCGGTCCGTCGCCCGGGTCCGCCCGCCCGCCTGACCGGGTTGCATCCCGGGGCGGGGTTGGTGAGAGTGCCGACATGACCACCAGCACCCCCGAAGCCGTAACCACCCCGACCCCCGAGGTCCCGCTCACCTCGGTCGCCGTCCTGGGTGCCCGCGGGCGCATGGGCGTCGAGGTCTGCAAGGCCGTCAACGACGCCGACGACCTCGAGCTCGTCGCCATGGTCGAGGGCAGCGAGTGGCTCTTCAACGTCGCCGACGGGGGAGCCCAGGTGGCCGTCGACTTCACCCGGCCCGAGTCGGTCATGGAGAACATCCGCTTCTGCATCGACCAGAACATCCACTGCGTGGTGGGGACGACGGGCTTCGACGACGCCAAGATCGCCACCATCCGGGAGTGGCTCGAGCCCAAGCCCGAGCTCGGTGTGCTGATCGCGCCCAACTTCGGCATCGGCGCGGTCCTGCTCATGCGCTTCGCCGCGGATGCGGCCCGCTTCTTCCCCTCGGTCGAGGTGATCGAGCTGCACCACCCCGGGAAGGTCGACGCCCCGTCGGGCACCGCGTCCCGTACGGCCTCGGTGATCGCCGACGCGCGCCGGGCGGCCGGCATGGCCCCGGCGCCCGACGCCACCCAGGAGGAGTCCTCCCTCCCCGGTGCCCGCGGCGCCGACGTCGACGGGGTGCCCGTGCACTCGATCCGGCTGTCGGGACTCGTCGCCCACGAGGAGGTGCTCCTCGGTGCCACGGGGGAGACGCTCACCCTCCGGCACGACTCCTACGACCGGGCCTCGTTCATGCCCGGGGTGCTCCTGGCCGTGCGCGAGGTGTCCCGCCGGCCCGGCCTGACCATCGGGATCGACGCTCTCCTCGGTCTCTGACGGGTCCCGGGGCGCGCCGACACCCTCGCGACGCGCCCCGGACACACCCGCGACACGTGACCTGCCTCGCAGACCGGCCCGGATCGAAACCGGTTGACCTGCACGTTTGCCTCCGGGTGCACCCGGAGGGGCCCGATCGCGCTCGAAGCCGGCCCACCCGTGGTTGACGGCAGGTGTCCGGGCACGTAACTTTCTCTCTGCGCCGGGAACGACCGCGAGGTCGGGCCTGAGACGCCGAGCAGGACAATCCACTGGGAAGACGAAGCTCCTCTGGGGCTGGCGTTCCTGAGTGTCCGCTCTTTGAGAACTCAACAGCGTGCTGAAAGTCAGTGCCATATGTTTTACCCCAGCCTCGAGGCCTTTGGGTTTGTCGGGGTGGGTTCCTTTGGTTGATTGACATCGAGAGTGCCAACTCTTGGTTCTCAGCCGTGATCAAATCATCTACGGAGAGTTTGATCCTGGCTCAGGACGAACGCTGGCGGCGTGCTTAACACATGCAAGTCGAGCGAGGCCCGCCTTTCGGGGTGGTGCCCTAGCGGCGAACGGGTGAGTAACACGTGGGCAACCTGCCCTCAGCTCTGGGATAACTCCAAGAAATTGGTGCTAATACCGGATATGACTACTGGCCGCATGGTCTGGTGGTGGAAAGATTTATCGGCTGAGGATGGGCCCGCGGCCTATCAGCTTGTTGGTGGGGTGATGGCCCACCAAGGCGACGACGGGTAGCCGGCCTGAGAGGGTGACCGGCCACACTGGGACTGAGACACGGCCCAGACTCCTACGGGAGGCAGCAGTGGGGAATATTGCGCAATGGGCGGAAGCCTGACGCAGCGACGCCGCGTGAGGGATGACGGCCTTCGGGTTGTAAACCTCTTTCAGCAGGGACGAAGCGAAAGTGACGGTACCTGCAGAAGAAGCACCGGCCAACTACGTGCCAGCAGCCGCGGTAATACGTAGGGTGCAAGCGTTGTCCGGAATTATTGGGCGTAAAGAGCTCGTAGGCGGTTTGTCGCGTCGGCTGTGAAAGCCCGGAGCTCAACTCCGGGTCTGCAGTCGATACGGGCAGACTTGAGTGTTGCAGGGGAGACTGGAATTCCTGGTGTAGCGGTGAAATGCGCAGATATCAGGAGGAACACCGGTGGCGAAGGCGGGTCTCTGGGCAACAACTGACGCTGAGGAGCGAAAGCGTGGGGAGCGAACAGGATTAGATACCCTGGTAGTCCACGCCGTAAACGTTGGGCGCTAGGTGTGGGGGCCATTCCACGGTCTCCGTGCCGCAGCTAACGCATTAAGCGCCCCGCCTGGGGAGTACGGCCGCAAGGCTAAAACTCAAAGGAATTGACGGGGGCCCGCACAAGCGGCGGAGCATGTTGCTTAATTCGATGCAACGCGAAGAACCTTACCTAGGCTTGACATGTGCGGAAATCCTCCAGAGATGGTGGGTCCGTAAGGGTCGCACACAGGTGGTGCATGGTTGTCGTCAGCTCGTGTCGTGAGATGTTGGGTTAAGTCCCGCAACGAGCGCAACCCTCGTTCCATGTTGCCAGCACGTAATGGTGGGGACTCATGGGAGACTGCCGGGGTCAACTCGGAGGAAGGTGGGGATGACGTCAAATCATCATGCCCCTTATGTCTAGGGCTGCAAACATGCTACAATGGCCGGTACAAAGGGCTGCGATACCGCGAGGTGGAGCGAATCCCAAAAAGCCGGTCTCAGTTCGGATTGGGGTCTGCAACTCGACCCCATGAAGTTGGAGTCGCTAGTAATCGCAGATCAGCAACGCTGCGGTGAATACGTTCCCGGGCCTTGTACACACCGCCCGTCACGTCACGAAAGTCGGTAACGCCCGAAGCCGGTGGCCCAACCCCTTGTGGGAGGGAGCCGTCGAAGGCGGGATCGGCGATTGGGACGAAGTCGTAACAAGGTAGCCGTACCGGAAGGTGCGGCTGGATCACCTCCTTTCTAAGGAGCACTGGCCGCCACATTCGTTGTGGTGGTCCAGAGCCGTGCACGGGCCGTGAGATGTCTGCATTCGCAGGTGTCCTGGTGTTCGTGACGGAGCTCAAGGGTGGAACACTGACCAGTTCGGTTGATGATGGTCATCGGCTCCTAGTACAGCCCGCTTGCGGGTGGGAACGGCGATGGTGGCGGTCGGAGGTCGTAGGCACGCTGTTGGGTCCTGAGGGAGCGGACCCTGCGCCGGTAGGCGGGGGGGAGGCGATCTCGTGGGGGACCAACCATCTGTCACATCGCCGGCCTTCGGGTCGGGTCTGGTGGCGGTGTCGGGTTGGTCGACTCTCCGTACTTTGAGAACTGCACAGTGGACGCGAGCATCTTGTAGGAAACAATGACTCCTGCACCGTGACCGTGAAGCACGTATCGCCTTCGGGTGGTGGGTGTGGATGGCCGAGGTGTGGGTTTGTGTGTGTTCAAGTTAGTAAGGGCACACGGTGGATGCCTTGGCACCAGGAGCCGATGAAGGACGTAGGAGGCTGCGATAAGCCTCGGGGAGCTGTCAACCGAGCGTTGATCCGAGGATTTCCGAATGGGGGAACCCCGCACCAGTCATGTGGTGTGACCCTCGCCTGAACACATAGGGCGAGTGGAGGGAACGTGGGGAAGTGAAACATCTCAGTACCCACAGGAAGAGAAAACAACCGTGATTCCGTGAGTAGTGGCGAGCGAAAGCGGATGAGGCTAAACCAGTCACATGTGACAGCCGGCAGGCGTTGTGTGGTTGGGGTCGTGGGACGTTCTTAGATCTTCTGCCGAAGGTCTGGAGAGTCAGAAAAGTGTGTTGTTAGTGGAAGGCCTCTGGAAGGGGTCGCCATAGAGGGTGAGAGCCCCGTACACGAAAACGCGCACTCTCTCTTGAACCCATCCCAAGTAGCACCGGGCCCGTGAAATCCGGTGTGAATCTGGCGGGACCACCCGCTAAGCCTAAATACTCCCTGGTGACCGATAGCGGACAAGTACCGTGAGGGAAAGGTGAAAAGTACCCCGGGAGGGGAGTGAAATAGTACCTGAAACCGTGTGCCTACAAGCCGTGGGAGCCTTATGCGTTTTCGGACGTGGGGGTGACTGCGTGCCTTTTGAAGAATGAGCCTGCGAGTTAGCGGTACGTGGCGAGGTTAACCCGTGTGGGGTAGCCGTAGCGAAAGCGAGTCCGAACAGGGCGTTTGAGTCGCGTGCTCTAGACCCGAAGCCGAGTGATCTACCCATGGCCAGGTTGAAGCGCGGGTAAGACCGCGTGGAGGACCGAACCCACTTCAGTTGAAAATGGAGGGGATGAGCTGTGGGTAGGGGTAAAAGGCCAATCAAACTCGGTGATAGCTGGTTCTCCCCGAAATGCATTTAGGTGCAGCGTCACGTGTTTCTTGCCGGAGGTAGAGCACTGGATGGTCTAGGGGCCCCACAAGGTTACTGAAATCAACCAAACTCCGAATGCCGGTAAGTGAGAGCGTGGCAGTGAGACTGCGGGCGATAAGGTTCGTAGTCGAGAGGGAAACAGCCCAGATCAACAGCTAAGGCCCCTAAGCGTGTGCTAAGTGGAAAAGGATGTGGAGTCGCAGAGACAACCAGGAGGTTGGCTTAGAAGCAGCCACCCTTGAAAGAGTGCGTAATAGCTCACTGGTCAAGTGATTCCGCGCCGACAATGTAGCGGGGCTCAAGCACACCGCCGAAGCTTTGGCATTCATGCAATAGCCTGCCTTTCGATCAAGGTCGTTGGGCCAGGTGTGTGGATGGGTAGGGGAGCGTCGTGTGGCGGTGGAAGCGGCGGAGTGATCCAGCCGTGGACGCCACACGAGTGAGAATGCAGGCATGAGTAGCGAAAGGGGAGTGAGAAACTCCCCCGCCGGATGACCAAGGGTTCCTGGGCCAGGCTAATCCGCCCAGGGTGAGTCGGGACCTAAGGCGAGGCCGACAGGCGTAGTCGATGGACAACGGGTTGATATTCCCGTACCCGCGAAAGAGCGTCCATGCTGAGCTCAGCGATGCTAACCACCTGAAGCCCCGTGATGGCTTCCCTTCGGGGGAGTCGCGTGTGGGTGGAACGTGGGACCCGGACTGGTAGTAGGCAAGCGATGGGGTGACGCAGGAAGGTAGTCCTACCGGTGAGTGGTAGTACCGGTGCAAGGGTGTGGCCCGTTCGATAGGCAAATCCGTCGAACACACAGGGTGAGACCTGACGCATAGCCGAATGAGGCGAATTGGATGATCCTATGCTGCCGAGAAAAGCCTCTAGCGAGCTCTGAGCGGCCCGTACCCCAAACCAACTCAGGTGGTCAGGTAGAGAATACCAAGGCGATCGAGCGAACTGTGGTTAAGGAACTCGGCAAAATGCCCCCGTAACTTCGGGAGAAGGGGGGCCATTGTCTGTGAACCGACTAGCTCGGGGCAGCAGGTGGTGGCCGCAGAGACCAGTGAGAAGCGACTGTTTACTAAAAACACAGGTCCGTGCGAAGTCGAAAGACGATGTATACGGACTGACGCCTGCCCGGTGCTGGAACGTTAAGGGGACGGGTTAGCTTTACGGCGAAGCTCAGAACTCAAGCGCCAGTAAACGGCGGTGGTAACTATAACCATCCTAAGGTAGCGAAATTCCTTGTCGGGTAAGTTCCGACCTGCACGAATGGCGTAACGACTTCTCAGCTGTCTCAACCACAGGCTCGGCGAAATTGCACTACGAGTAAAGATGCTCGTTACGCGCGGCAGGACGGAAAGACCCCGGGACCTTCACTACAGCTTGATATTGGTGTTCGGTTCGGTTTGTGTAGGATAGGTGGGAGACTGTGAAGCGGGCACGCCAGTGTTCGTGGAGTCGTCGTTGAAATACCACTCTGGTCGAATTGGATGTCTAACCTCGGTCCGTGATCCGGATCAGGGACAGTGTCAGGTGGGTAGTTTAACTGGGGCGGTTGCCTCCCAAAATGTAACGGAGGCGCCCAAAGGTTCCCTCAGCCTGGTTGGCAATCAGGTGTTGAGTGCAAGTGCACAAGGGAGCTTGACTGTGAGACCGACGGGTCGAGCAGGAGCGAAAGCTGGGACTAGTGACCCGGCACCGGCATGTGGAAGCGGTGTCGCTCAACGGATAAAAGGTACCCCGGGGATAACAGGCTGATCTTCCCCAAGAGTCCATATCGACGGGATGGTTTGGCACCTCGATGTCGGCTCGTCGCATCCTGGGGCTGGAGTAGGTCCCAAGGGTTGGGCTGTTCGCCCATTAAAG
Organism: Geodermatophilaceae bacterium NBWT11; assembly: GCA_014218215.1. Classification (NCBI taxonomy): domain Bacteria; kingdom Bacillati; phylum Actinomycetota; class Actinomycetes; order Geodermatophilales; family Geodermatophilaceae; species Geodermatophilaceae bacterium NBWT11. Next base: position 648,400 of record CP043652.1, on the reverse strand, counting down.
CGGCACGCGAGCTGGGTTTAGAACGTCGTGAGACAGTTCGGTCCCTATCCGCCGTGCGCGTAAGAGACTTGAGAAGAGCTGTCCCTAGTACGAGAGGACCGGGACGGACGAACCTCTGGTGTGCCAGTTGTTCCGCCAGGAGCACTGCTGGTTGGCTACGTTCGGCAGGGATAACCGCTGAAAGCATCTAAGCGGGAAGCTCGCTTCGAGATGAGGTCTCTCACCGGGTCAACCGGGTAAGGCCCCCGCCCAGACCAGCGGGTTGATAGGCCGGAAGTGGAAGCACAGCAATGTGTGGAGCTGACCGGTACTAATAGGCCGAGGGCTTGACCAACACACCTTGCATTGAATAACTACTGTCTCGCGTCCACTGTGCGGTTCTGAAAGTGCGGAACCCATCGTTCCACCGCCCCACCCTTCTTGACCGGGGGTGTGGGTGGAGACTTTCACAGCGTTACGGCGGTCATGGCGAGAGGGAAACGCCCGGTCTCATTCCGCACCCGGAAGCTAAGCCTCTCAGCGCCGATGGTACTGCCCGGGGGACTGGGTGGGAGAGTAGGACGCCGCCGGACATCATTCCCGACACGGGGTCACAGCTACGGCTGTGGCCCCGTTTCGGCGTTCTGTGGTACCCCTGTAATGCAAGAAGCGCCTTTCTCGTCAGGACTCCTGACGAGAAAGGCGCTTCTTGCACATCGGGGGTCAGCGGCGGCGGTCGGGTGGGGCCGTGGTGGCGCCGACGTTGTCGGCGAGCCAGTCGTTCAGGGGCTTGAGTGCGCGCCAGGTCTCCCGGACCCGGTCGAGGACCTCGCGGCTGTCCAGCCAGTCCTCCGGGGTCCAGTGCCGGCCGCCGTGGATGCTCTTGTGACGCAACAGCTCGATCCTGGGGTGGTCCGGGTCGTAGCCGCGGGGTGCGCGCTTGAGCTGTTCCCCGTCCACGGACAGGCCTGACCGGCGGATCTTGGCAACGAGCTGTTCGAGTTGTCCACCGGGGAGGTCGTCGTCCACCGCGCGGCGGTAGCGCTCGACCTGGTCGGGCTGCATGCGCCAGCTGCCCCCTCGGGCGGCCAGTCCGTCCGCGGACACCTCGACGTACCAGGCACCGGTGCCGGCACCCTCGGGGTGCAGCACGGCGCCCTGGTGGGTCTTGTAGGGCGTCTTGTCCTTGCTGAAGCGGACGTCGCGGTACGGGCGGAAGAGCTTGGTCGCGCCGAACTCGGCCGCCAGCTCCTCGACCAGCGCCTGCATGGGTGCCTTGACGTGCTCGTCGTAGGCGGCCTTGTGCTCGGTCCAGTAGGACTTGCTGTTGTCGGCCTCGAGGCCCTCGTAGAAGACGAGGCCCTCGTCGGGGAAGCCGGTGAAGCTCACGCGTCGGTCTCCTGGGTGGGGTCGAGCAGCACGTGCCAGCGGTGCTCGCGGATGGTGGAGGTGCCCGTGTCGAGCGTGCGGGCCCAGCCGTCTGCTGCCCACCCCGCGGACTCCAGGAAACCCGCGGTCACCTCGTCGGTCTCGGGCACCCACTGCTGCAGGCGCCGGACGCCGGTGGGCAGCAGGAGGTCGACCGCGGCGGCGAGGAGCCGGCTGCCGTGGCCGCGGCGGCCCCAGCGTGGCTCGACCACCAGGGCAGCCACCTCGGTGGTCGGGCCCTCGGGTGAGGACGTCTCGTCCTCGGCGAGCTCGGCGGGTCCGTAGGCCAGGTAGCCCACCTGTTCGGGCCCCTCGGTGGCGACCAGCAGGCCGTGACCGGGTGTGGGCGGGGACGTGATGGCCTGCGTCCAGCTCTCCGCCGCGGCGGTCTCGTCCCAGGTGTCCAGGACCTCCGTGGGCAGCAGGGACCGGTAGGCGGTGCGCCAGGTGACCAGCTGGACGTGCGCGATCGCCGGGGCGTCGGCCGGACGGGCGGGGCGGACGGCAGACTCGGCTCGACCCGTCAGCTGCACCCCCTCACCCTAGGCCGGGGCGTCCGTCCCACCCAGCGGGCAGGATCGAGTCCGTGCCCCCGCTCGATCGTCTCCCTGCCCCACTGGCCCGACGCATCGCGCTGGCGGCCCAGGGGCTGGCAGACGCCCGGCCCACGGCGGTGGCCGGCACCCGCGCCCTGCGGACGACGGTCGATCGGTTGGCCGTGGTCCAGATCGACTCGGTCAACGTGGTCTCCCGCAGCCACTACCTGCCGCTGTTCAGCAGGCTGGGCCCCTACGACCGCGCGCTGCTCGACGGCCTGCACGGCCGCCGGCACGACGTGTTCGAGTACTGGGCGCACGAGGCCTCCTACCTGCCGGTGCGCCTGCACCCGTTCCTGCGCTGGCGGATGGCTGCCGCGGAGCAGGAGGCCTGGGGGTCGATGACCCGGGTGGCCCGGGAACAGCCGCGACTGGTGGCCGAGCTGCTCGAGCGGGTGCGTACCGACGGACCGCTGCGCGCCGGGGAGCTCGGCGGAGAACGGCCGAAGACCCCGGGCCAGATGTGGAACTGGCACCCGGGCAAGGCCGCACTGGAGTACCTGTTCTTCACCGGGCAGCTGACCGCGCGGTCACGCACCGCCGGCTTCGAACGCGTCTACGACCTGCCCGAGCGGGTGCTCCCCGCCGCGGTGCTCCGAGCGCCCACCCCCGACCGGCCCGACGCGATCCGTGAGCTGGTGCGGACGGCGTCCCGGGCGATGGGCGTGGCCACCGAGACCGACCTGCGGGACTACGTCCGGCTGAGCCCGGTCGAGACGCGGACGGCGATCGCCGAGCTGACCGAGGGCGGGGAGCTGATCCCGGTGGAGGTCGAGGGCTGGGGGCGTCCTGCCTGGCTGGACCCCGCCGCCCGGCGGCCGCGGTGGGCCCGGGCCCGGGCGCTGCTGTCGCCCTTCGACTCTCTCGTCTGGGAGCGGCCGCGGGTCGAGCGGCTGTTCGGCTTCCGCTACCGGCTGGAGATCTACACGCCGGCCGCGCAGCGGGTGCACGGCTACTACGTGCTGCCGTTCCTGCTCGGCGACGAGCTGGTCGGGCGGGTGGACCTCAAGGCCGACCGGCAGGCCGGGGTGCTCCGGGTGCAGGCCGCGCACGTCGAGGAGCACCACCCCGCACCCGGACTCGTGGCCGACGAGCTGGCGGCCGAGCTCCGGCTGATGGCCGACTGGCTGGAGCTCGAGGACGTCGTCGTCGCCGGGCGGGGCGACCTGGCCCCCGAGCTCACCCGTGCCGTGGGCGGCTGACCCCGGCCAGCCGGTGCACCACGACCAGACCCGCCGGCGACCCCGGCCAGTGCCGGTCCACCGCGTCGACGCCGGCCCGCCGGACCACCGACCACAGCGCCCACGCGACCACCACGACGTCGTCGGCGTACCCCAGGACCGGGACCACGTCGGGCACCAGGTCGATCGGCGACAGCAGTTAGCCCAGCAGCAGCCACAGGCGCACCCGGACACCCCGGGGGAGGGTCGGGTCCGCAGCGAGCCGGCGCACCAGTCGCACGGCGTCGGGGACCAGCCGGACGGCGTCGCGGACCGTGAGGTCGTCCGGGCGGCGCAGCCACAGCACGGCCACTCCCACCAGCCAGAGGGCCAGCGGGCCGGCGATCACGAGCAGGGCGGTCTGCCAACCGGTCACCGGCACATCATGAGGGCACCGCGGCCCCGGGGGTCACGTCGACCGGCGCAGCCGCAGGTCCCCGGACACCGACCGGAGCTCCAGGCTCAGCGTGGCCGGGTCGCCGTCCGGGGAGCCGGTGTCGGTGTCCAGCTGGGAGTCCAACCTGCCGGTGATGCTCTGCAGGTCCAGCCACAGCCGCAGGCCGGGGGCGACGCCGATGGTGGCGTCCCCGGACACCGTGCGCAGCTGCACCGTGCCGGCGGTGGCCCGGGCGACCGACACGTCCCCGGAAGCGGTGACGGCCGTGACGTCGCCCCCCGCGTGCCCGACCACCAGGTCGCCCGAGGCGGTGCGCAGGTCGACGGACCCCCCGGCGTCGTCCACCCGGACGTCGCCCGAGGCGGTCGCGACCCGGACGTCGCCGTCCACCCGACCGGCGCGGACCCCCCCGCTCGCGCCCTTGACCTCGAGCCCGGTGCAGCCCTCGACCGCGACGTCGCCGCTGGCGCTGGACACGGTCACCGACCCGAGTCGGCCGCGCAGGACGACGTCGGCCGATGCGGTGTGGGCCTGGACCGCGGTGCCCTCGGGGGTCCGGACGGTGACGGCGAACCGGGCGGTGGCCAGCAGTCCGCGTTCGGGCACCCCGACCAACAGCCGCGGGCCGGACGTGTCGGTGTACTCGAGGGTCACCCGGCCCAGGAGCTCGGCGGCAGGCGGGTTCAGCGGCTCCACCGTGGTCTGCAGCTCGGTGGCCCCGGCGACGGACTCCACGGTCAGCGACCCGGCGGGGTTGCGCACCTCGACGAGCGGCACGCCGTCGAGAACGGGCGAGGTGTGCTGGCGGACGGGCACGAGGACCTCCTGGGGTCAGCTGCGGGCGAAGCCGGTCATCCGGCGGGGGAGCCCGTGTCGAGCGGTGTCGGTGGGGGGTGCCTGCAGCCCGGTCGTGACGGCACGCACCAGCCAGGTGTTCAGCGAGACCCCTGCGGTGGTCGCAGCGGCCTCGGCGCGCGTCTTGAGCGCCTCGGGCAGCCGGAGGCTGATCCGGGCCACCTGGCCGGCGGTCGGGTCGTCGGGGTCCTCCGCAGGCTCGCTGGTCGGAGCGGATGCGTCCGGGGACGCGGTGGTGACGGGCGCCGGGGTGACGACCACCTCGGGGTCCCGACCGCGGATCAGGATGTCGACGGTGCCGCTGTCCCAGGCCGCAGTGATCTCGGCGGCCATCGTGGCCAAGGCGTCGGTGACCGTCAGTCGGACGGCCGGCTCGAGGGTGTCGGCCAGCAGCCTGGCCGCCTGCTGGGTCTGCTCGGTACCGGCCGCGGCCGTCCTCAGCAGGTGCGCGCGCAGCGCCTCGACGTGGGTGTTCAGGTCCATGTGCCGATCCTGCCGGAGGCCCCCGGTCAGGTGAGCCGGGAGCCCGGCGGTCGATGATGCCGTCGCCACGGGGACAGCAGCCGTGCCACGTCCCGGTCGTGGGCCGCCTCCTGCCGCGGCCCGCTGCGCCGGCGGCCGAGCTGGCTGCGTAGTTCCTCGACGTACGTCCAGTTCTGTATGACGTCACCATGACACCATAATGACGTCATGTCCAGCGTCACGCGGTCGGATCGTGCTGTCGGACCCTCGGGGCGGGACACGTCACGCCGAGCACGCTCGAAGTGTCGGCGCGGTCGCCGTAGGGTCCACTCCCGTGCCCGCATTCGCCCCGCTGAAGGTCCAGGTCGTCGCGCAGACGCAGTTCACCCCGCCGGCCGACGTGCCGTGGGAGACCGACGTGGACGGCGGTCAGGCCCTCGCCGAGTTCGCCGGCCGCGCCTGCTACCAGTCCTGGACCAAGCCCAACCCGGCCACTGCGACCAACGCCGGGTACCTGCGCCACATCCTCGAGGTCGGGCACCTGTCCGTGCTCGAGCACGGCACGGTGTCGATGTACCTGACCGGCGTCTCGCGCTCGCTGACCCACGAGCTGATCCGGCACCGGCACTTCTCCTACAGCCAGCTCTCCCAGCGCTACGTCCCCGAGCGGGACGCCGCGTTCGTCGAGCCCGGCGTGATCGCCGACGACCCGGCGCTCCACCAGCTGTTCACCGATGCCGCGGACGCCTCGCTGAAGGCCTACACCGACCTCCTCGAGGGCCTGGAGAAGCGGTTCGCCGACGTCCCCAACGCCACCCTGCGCCGCAAGCAGGCCCGGCAGGCCGCCCGGGCCGTGCTGCCCAACGCGACCGAGACGCGCATCGTCGTCACCGGCAACTACCGCGCGTGGCGGCACTTCGTGGCCATGCGGGCCAGCGAGCACGCCGACGTGGAGATCCGTGAGCTGGCCGTGATGTGCCTGCGCGAGCTGCAGCGGGTGGCCGGCAACGTGTTCGAGGACTTCCGGATCAGCACGCTGGCTGACGGCAGCGAGGTCGCCGCGAGCCCGTACGTCAGCGAGGGCTGAGCGGGCTCACCGGCTCGGGGTCGCCGTCCCGGCGGCGGCCCACAGCGCCTGCACCGCGGCGACCACCGCCGGCAGGTCGGCGGTGGCGTCGACCTCGGCGTCGGCCGGCACCAGCGCGGCCTCGGCGTGCAGGGCGTCGAACTCGACGGCGCTGAGCGTGCTGCCGGCCGCCCGCCCACGGGCGACCTCCAGCGGCAGTCGCAACGCAACGACGAACGGGTCGGCGACCGCTGTCCGGTAGACCTCGGCCACCACCGGCCGCACGACGTCGCAGAGCACCACCTCCACGCCGGCGGCGACGAACGAGGAGGCCAGCAGACCGGCCTGCACGGCGGCCAGCCGGTGCTGTCCCTCCCCGGCTCCCGGGCGCCACGGGTCGACCGCCCCGGAGCGGACCAGGCCCCGCAGGTCGGCCACCTCGACGAGGGCGCACAGCGGCCGGGACGCCACCAGGGCGGCGGCGACCGAGCTCGCGCCGGCGGCGGGCGGGCCGGTGATCAGCAGGGGACGGCGGAGCGGCTCGACGTCGGGGGCGGCAGCGGAGGTCACGCCCGCATGATGCCGGTACGTCCGCGGTGCGGGGCCGGGAGCGCTCGGTAGGTTGGCGGTCATGCCTGCACCCGTCGCCAGTGACCCCCGGCGGCCCTTCGGTCGACTGCTCACGGCCATGGTCACCCCCTTCACCGAGGACGGGTCGGTCGACCTGGCCGGCGCCCAGGAGCTGGCGACCCACCTCGTCGACCGCTGCCGGCACGACGGCCTGGTGGTCAACGGCACGACGGGGGAGTCCCCGACGGTCTCGGACGCCGAGCAGCGCTCGCTGCTGGAGGTCGTCCTGGACGCCGTCGGCGACCGCGCCACCGTGGTCGCCGGCGTGGGCACCAACGACACCGCGCACTCCATCCAGAAGGCCCGGGACGCAGCGCGGCTGGGCGCGCACGCGCTGATGGCCGTGACGCCGTACTACAACAAGCCCCCGCAGTCGGGCCTGCTCCGGCACTTCACCGCGATCGCCGACGCGACCGACCTGCCCGTGATGCTCTACGACATCCCGCCCCGCTCGGTGGTGCCGATCGAGGTGGAGACCCTGGTCCGGGCCGCCGAGCACCCGCGGATCGTCGCGGTGAAGGACGCCAAGGGCGACTTCTCGGCGGTGGCGTGGACGCTGGCCCGCACCGACCTCTCCTACTACTCCGGCGAGGACGCGCTCACCCTCCCGCTCCTGTCGCTGGGCGCGGTCGGCGTGGTCAGCGTGGTGGGACACCTGGTCGGCCCGCGGCTGGCCGACATGATCACCGCGGTCGAGGCCGGTGACCTGGCCCGCGCCCGGGAGCTGAACACCGGGATGCTGCCGGTCTACGACGGGCTGTTCCGCACGCAGGCCGCGATCCTGGTCAAGGCCGCCCTGAAGCTGCAGGGCCTGCCGTCCGGGCCGGTCCGCCCGCCGCTGGTCGACGCCACCGACGACGAGGTGGCCCGGCTGCGCCGCGACCTCGCCGCCGGCGGCATCGAGCTGTGACCGCCCAGCCGCACCTGACGCTCGGCCCACCGCCGCCGGTCCCCGACGGCGCCCTGCGGGTCCTCCCGCTCGGTGGCCTGGGCGAGATCGGGCGCAACTGCGCGGTGCTGGAGTTCGGCGGTCGGCTGCTGGTGATCGACTGCGGGGTGCTGTTCCCCGAGGCGCACCAACCCGGGGTGGACGTCGTCCTCCCGGACTTCACCCACCTCGCCGACCGGTTGGACGACATCGAGGCCGTCGTCCTCACCCACGGGCACGAGGACCACATCGGGGCGGTGCCGTACCTGCTCCGCCTGCGGGCCGACATCCCGGTCGTCGGGTCGCGGTTCACCCTGGCCCTGGTCGCGGCGAAGCTGGCCGAGCACCGGATCGACCCGGTGCTCGTCGAGGTCGCCGCGGGCGACCACCACCGGGCAGGGCCCTTCGACACCGAGTTCGTCTGCGTCAACCACTCGATCCCCGACGCACTGGCCGTGGCGGTGCACACCCCGGCCGGCACGCTGGTGCACACCGGGGACTTCAAGATGGACCAGCTGCCGCTGGACGGGAAGGTCACCGACCTCGCCGCGTTCGCCCGGCTCGGCGCCGCCGGCATCGACCTGCTGCTCAGCGACTCCACCAACGCCGAGGTGCCCGGGTTCGTCACCAGCGAGCGCACCATCGGACCGGTCCTGGACGCCGTCTTCGCCGCCGCCGACCAGCGGTTGATCGTCTCCAGCTTCGCCAGCCACGTGCACCGCATCCAGCAGGTCCTGGACGCCGCCGTCGCGCACGGTCGCAAGGTCGCCCTCGCCGGCCGGTCGATGGTCAAGAACATGGGCCTGGCCCAGGAGCTGGGCCTCCTGCACGTCGAGCCCGGGCTGCTGGTCAGCGTCGACGAGGCGGTGACCATGCCGGCACACCAGGTCGTGCTCGTCAGCACCGGGTCGCAGGGCGAGCCGCTCAGCGCGCTGGGCCGGATGGCCCGCGGCGAGCACAAGCAGGTCACCATCACCGCCGGGGACACCGTGGTGCTGGCCAGCTCGCTCGTGCCCGGGAACGAGACCGCCGTCTACGCCGTCATCAACGGCCTGACCCGGCTCGGCGCCACCGTGGTGCACAAGGAGACCGCCCGGGTGCACGTCTCCGGGCACGCCCCGGCCGGGGAGCTGCGGACCCTGCTGCAGGTCGCCCGCCCCCGGCACCTGCTCCCGGTGCACGGCGAGTGGCGGCACCTGCGCGCGCACGGCGCCATCGCCACGTCGGTGGGCCTGCGCCCGGAGCAGGTGCTGCTCGCCGAGGACGGCATCGTGGTCGACCTGGTCGACGGCGTCGCCACGATGGTCGGGCGGGTGCCGATCGGCGACGTCTACGTCGACGGCAAGGTCGAGGGGCTCGTCGGCGAGGACACCCTGGCCGCCCGCCGGATCCTGGGCGAGGAGGGCTTCGTCGCGGTCACCGTCGTCGTCGAGCCCTCCACCGGCACGATCGGGGCCCCCCTGCGGCTCACCACCCGTGGGTTCGCCGACGACCCGGCGGTCTTCGACCCTGCCCTGGCCCTCGTCACCGAGGCCCTCGCCCGGGCCACCGCCGACGGGCCGGTCGACACGCACAGGCTGTCCCAGGTCGTGCGGCGCACCCTGGGCACCTGGGTGGCCCAGACCCACCGCCGCAAGCCGATGATCGTGCCCACCGTCATCACCGTGTGACGACGGCGATGGGCGTGATCCCCTCGGACTCGGGCAGCTCGAAGCCGAGCACCTGGGCGTAGAAGGACAGCTCGCCGTCCAGCGAGGCACGGATGTTCTCCGCCTTGCGGAACCCGTGCTGCTCGCCGGGGAAGAGCAGGTAGGCGTGCGGGACGCCCTTCTCGCTCAGGGCGGCCACCATCACCTCGGCCTGCTCGGGCGGGACGATCCGGTCCTCGTCGCCCTGGAACACCGCCAGCGGGGTGTCGAGGGCGTCGACGTGGTGGATGGGGGAGCGCGCGGTGTAGACCGCCTCCCCCGAAGGCCAGGGCGCGATGAGCCCGTCGAGGTAGCGCGACTCGAAGGAGTGCGTGTCGGCGGCCAGCGCGGCGAGGTCGGCGACCCCGTAGTGGCTGGCCCCGGCGGCGAACACCCCCGGCCGGAAGGTGAGCGCGGCCAGCGTCGTGTACCCGCCGGCCGAACCGCCGCGGATCACCGCGCGGGCGGGGTCGACCCGCAGCTGCGCCGGGGCGTCGGACGAGGACAGGTACGCCACGACGGCGGCCACGTCGTCCAGGTCGGCGATGCCCCAGCTGCCCTGCAGCGCGTCCCGGTAGACCCGGCCGTAGCCGGTGGAGCCGCGGTAGTCGACGTCGGCGACGGCGAACCCCCGGGAGGTCCAGTACTGCACGCCCAGGGTCAGCACCGGGGACGCCGCGGCCGTCGGCCCGCCGTGCACCACGACGACCAGCGGGGGCAGCTCGCCGTCGGGGCCGGCGACCTCGGGGTTGGTCGGCGGGTAGACCAGCGCGTGCGCCTGCGACGTGCCGCCGATCGTGGTGCTGGGGAAGGTGACGTGCCGGGGCCGGGAGAACCAGGCCGCGTCGACGTCCTGGGGCGCGGGGCGCAGCTCGGTGACCTCGCCGGAGTCGACGTCCACCCGGGCGACGACGGCCTTCGTGGTGGGCCCGCCCGCGACGCAGACGACCCCGGTGCCGTCGGCGCGGAGCTGGGCGAAGGAGGCGTACCGGGTCTCCAGCTCGCGGGGGCCGCCGGGCTCGAGCACCGCGAGCCGGCCGGCGCCGTCGCGGCCGTAGGCCACCACCAGCCGGCCGTCGGGGAGCTCGGCGTACCGGCTGGCGCCGAAGACCCACTGCGGGCCGGCCATGTCCGAGCCCGGGTCGAGCACCAGCTCGGGCCCGGTGCCGCGCCAGCGGAACAGCGACCAGGTGTCGGTGCGGTCGGCGAAGAACAGCAACGAGCCGTCGGCGGCCCAGGACGGCTGCACCACCGACTCCGGGCGCGTGCCCGAGCGACCGCCCGCGACGACGGTCTCGACCCCGCCGGGGGAGCGGACGACGAGCTCGGCGGCGTCCCACGGCATGTCCGGGTGCTGCCACTGCAACCAGCACAGCGACCCGTCGGGCCCCCGTCGCGGGTCGGAGACGAAGTCCGGGCCGGTGACCAGCACGGTCTGCTCCCCGTCGGGGGCCACGGCGACGACCTCGTGGACCACCTCGGCGGAGTCCCCGGAGGCGGTGTGGGTCTCCCGGACGCACAGCACGGCCCCGTCCGGGGTCACGCTCAGGTCGGCGAACCGCACCCCGGCGGGGAGCTCGGGCTCGGCCGTGAGCGCCTCGGGCTCCCCGCCCGGGACGACCCGGTACAGCCGCTGGTCACCGAAGTCGGTGAAGAACACCTGCCCGTCGGCGACGGCCCACGAACCGCCGCCGTACTCGTGCACCCGGGTGCGGGCGTTCCAGGGGGTGGGCAGCAGGTCGGTCGTCGTCCCGTCGGGGGAGCGGTGCACCAGGACGGTGCGCCCGCCCTCGGTCGCCCGGGCCTCGGCCCACCACACCCCGTCGGGCGCCACGGCCACCTCACCCAGCCGGGCCGCGGTGGCGACCACCTGCTCGGAGGTGATCGGGGTGGGCCAGCTGCCGAACGGGAGCGTCTGCATGCAGCGACCGTAGCCACCGGCACCGACAGACACGCTGTCCCGCCTGCCCCACGAGCACCAGTCCGGCGCTTACCGTCGGCACATGCCTGCGCGCGCGACGACACCGAGCCGACGGCCGGCGGCCGGCGGTTCCTCGCGCAGCCGGCCGGCCACCACGGCGGCCAAGAAGAAGGCGCCGGCGAAGACAGCGGCCAAGCGGGCCCCCGCCAAGCGCGGTGGCTCGACCACCGCCGCCCGGCGTCCGGCCGCCAAGCAGCGCCGGTCGGTCGGTGCCGGCATCTGGTCGGCCGCCAGCGGCACCTGGTCGTTGCTGGCCCGCGGCGCCGGCGGCCTGGCCCGCTCGGTCGCCCGCCCGGAGGAGGCCGAGCCGCTGGCCCCCGAGCACCGCCGCGACGGGATCGGCCTGGCCGTGCTCGGCCTGGCCATCGTGCTGGGCGTCACCGCCTGGATCGGCGACGTCGGCCCCGTCGGCTCCACCATCGCCGGGGCCTTCCGCTGGGCCTTCGGCGTGCTCACCCTGCTGCTGCCCGTCGTCCTGCTGCTCACCGCGGTCCGGCTGCTGCGCCACGGCCCGCGCCCCGAGGCCCGCGGCCGGCTGGTCATCGGCTGGGCGTGCATCGTCGTCGCCGTCCTCGGCATCACCCACCTGGCCACCGGCTCGCCCACCGACGAGGCCGGCCGCGCGGCCGGCGGTGGCATGCTCGGGTGGCTGGTCGGCCAGCCGGTGGGCGCCGGCGTGGGCAGCATCGTGGGCATCGCGCTCTTCGTCCTCGCCGCCTTCTTCGGCCTGCTCGTGGTCACCGCCACCCCGGTGCACCAGGTGCCCGAGCGGCTGCGCGGGTTCCTCGACCGGGTCACCGGCCGTGCGGACGACGAGGACGAGGACGAGGAGTACGACGACGAGGAGTACGAGGACGACGACGTCCTGGACGCCTTCGCCCCCGAGCCCACCCCCCGCACCCGGCGCAGCCGCGCCAAGGCCGCGCTCGACGCGCTGCGCGACGACGGCACCCAGGACACCGGCGTCATCGACACCGGGGCGCTGGACGACGCCGCCGACGCGGTCGCCGTGGCCCCCGCGGCCACCACCGCGCTGCGTCGTCCCCCCGTCGTGGACCGCACGCTCAAGCCCGTCGAGCTCGAGCCGGTGCCCGCCGGTGAGACCGAGCAGCTGGCCATCGAGCCGGTCGAGGGCGACTACGTGCTGCCCTCGCTGAACACCCTGCGCGCGGGCACCCCGCCGCGGGCGCGGTCGAAGTCCAACGACGTCGCCATCGAGGCGATCACCGGCGTCCTCGAGCAGTTCAACGTCGACGCCGCCGTCACCGGGTTCACCCGCGGCCCGACCGTCACCCGCTACGAGGTGGAGCTGGGCCCGGCGGTCAAGGTCGAGAAGATCACCGCGCTGACCCGCAACCTGGCCTACGCCGTCGCCAACGACAACATCCGCATCCTGGCCCCGATCCCCGGCAAGTCCGCCGTGGGCATCGAGGTGCCCAACACCGACCGGGAGACCGTCAGCCTCGGCGACGTCATGCGCTCGGGCGCCGCCAAGCAGGACCCGCACCCGATGCTGGTCGGCCTGGGCAAGGACATCGAGGGCGGGTTCGTCTGCGCGAACCTTGCGAAGATGCCGCACCTGCTGGTCGCCGGTGCGACCGGTGCCGGCAAGTCCTCCTGCATCAACTCGCTGCTGACCTCGCTGCTGCTGCGGGCCACGCCCGACCAGCTGCGGATGATCCTGATCGACCCCAAGATGGTCGAGCTCACGCCCTACGACGGCATCCCGCACCTGATCACGCCGATCATCACCGACCCGAAGAAGGCCGCCACCGCGCTGGCCTGGCTGGTCGAGGAGATGGAGCAGCGGTACCAGGACATGCGGGCCACCGGGGTGCGGCACATCGACGACTTCAACAAGAAGGTCGAGCGAGGGGAGATCGCCGCCCCGCCCGGGTCCGAGCGGGTCTACCGGCCCTACCCCTACATCCTGGCGATCGTCGACGAGCTCGCCGACCTGATGATGGTCGCCCCCCGCGACGTCGAGGAGTCGATCGTCCGGATCACCCAGAAGGCCCGTGCGGCCGGCATCCACCTGGTGCTCGCCACCCAGCGGCCCTCGGTCGACGTCGTCACCGGGCTGATCAAGGCCAACGTGCCCTCCCGGCTGGCCTTCTCCACCTCCAGCCTCACCGACAGCCGGGTCATCCTCGACCAGCCCGGCGCGGAGAAGCTGATCGGCATGGGCGACGCCCTGTTCCTGCCGATCGGGGCCGGCAAGCCGATCCGCGTGCAGGGCGCCTACGTCTCGGACTCCGAGATCGAGGCGGTCGTCGAGTTCACCAAGCGGCAGGCCGAGCCCGACTACCGCCAGGAGGTCGTCGAGAAGGCCGGCGGCGAGCAGAAGGAGATCGACGAGGACATCGGGGGTGACCTCGAGCTGCTGGTCCAGGCCGTCGAGCTCGTGGTCACCAGCCAATTCGGCTCCACGTCCATGCTGCAGCGCAAGCTGCGGGTCGGGTTCGCCAAGGCCGGACGCCTGATGGACCTCATGGAGAGCCGCGGGATCGTCGGTCCGTCGGAGGGCTCCAAGGCCCGGGACGTGCTGCTCAAGCCCGACGAGCTCGACGGCACGTTGTTCCTGCTCCGCGGCGGCGGGGGAGAGGGATGACAGGGGCGCATACGCTGTCGTGGTGACTGCTCCGCCTGCTCTCCCCCTGTCCGACCTCCCGACCGGTGCGCGCCGGGTCGCCATGGTGACCCTCGGCTGCGCCCGCAACGAGGTCGACTCGGAGGAGCTGGCCGGCCGGCTGGCCGCCGACGGCTACGAACTGGTCGCCGACGCGCAGGACGCCGACGCCGTCCTGGTCAACACCTGCGGGTTCATCGAGACCGCCAAGAAGGACTCCGTCGACGCGATCCTCGAGGCCGGCGGGCACGGTGCGCAGGTCGTGGCGGTCGGCTGCATGGCCGAGCGCTACGGCAGCGAGCTGGCCGGGGCGCTGCCCGAGGCCACGGTGCTGGGCTTCGACGACTACACCGCCATCGGCGACCGGCTCGACGACGTCCTCGCCGGCCGCCCGCTGGTCCCGCACACCCCGCGCGACCGGCGCACCCTGCTGCCGATCAGCCCCGCCGACCGCACCCGCGCCGCGGTCGCGCCGACCTCCCCGGCCATCCCCGGCCACGACTGGCTCAAGCGCACCCGGCTGACCAGCGGCCCGTCGGCGGCGCTGAAGCTGGCCAGCGGCTGCGACCGGCGCTGCGCCTTCTGCGCCATCCCCACCTTCCGCGGGGCCTTCGTCTCCCGTCCGGTGGCCGAGGTGCTCGGCGAGGCGCACTGGCTGGCCGGACAGGGCGTCACCGAGCTGGTGCTGGTCAGCGAGAACTCGACCTCCTACGGCAAGGACCTCGGCGACCTGCGCACGCTGGAGAAGCTGCTCCCCGAGCTGGCTGCCATCGAGGGCCTGGTGCGCGTGCGGGTGGCCTACCTGCAGCCCGCCGAGCTCCGCCCCGGCCTGCTCGAGGTCATCGCCGGCACCCCGGGCATCGCGCCCTACTTCGACCTGTCCTTCCAGCACAGCTCGCCGACCCTGCTGCGCCGGATGCGTCGCTTCGGCGGCACCGAGGACTTCCTCGCCCTGGTCGACCGGGCCCGGGCCATCGCCCCGACCGCCGGGTTCCGCACCAACGTCATCCTCGGGTTCCCCGGCGAGACCGAGGACGACGTCGCCGAGCTCGAGCGCTTCCTCACCGCCGCGCGGCTGGACGCCGTCGGGGTGTTCGGCTACTCCGACGAGGACGGCACCGAGGGCGCCCGGCTGGACGGCCACCTGCCCCAGCACGAGGTCGACGCCCGGGTCCGCCGCATCACCGACCTGGTCGAGGAGCTCACCAGCCAGCGGGCCGAGGAGCGGATCGGCGAGACCGTCGAGGTGCTGCTCACCGAGGCGCTGACCACCGTGGGCGACCCACGCACCTGGACCGGGCACGCCGCCCACCAGGACCCCGACGCCGACGGCACCACCACCGTCACCGGGGTGCCCGTCGACGCGGTCGCCGGCCAGGTCGTCACCGCCCGGGTCACCGACACCGAGGGCGTCGACCTGGTCGCCGCCTGCCTCGTGCCCGTGGTCGCCGGTCGCTGATCCGATGACCAGCGGCCGCACCCACCAGGGGCCACGATGAGCAGCGTGGTCCCCGACCCCGCTGCGACGCCGTCGTCCTCGGCGCAGCTGGTGAACCTGCCCAACGCGCTCACCGTGCTGCGGCTGGCCGTCGTCCCGCTCTTCGCCTGGCTGCTGCTGGCCAACAGCGGCATGGACGACGGGCAGCGCTGGTGGGCGACGCTGTTCTTCGCCGTCGCGATCATCACCGACCGGTACGACGGGATGATCGCCCGCAAGCGCAACCAGGTCACCGAGTTCGGCAAGCTCGCCGACCCGATCGCGGACAAGGCGCTGACCGGCACCGCGCTCATCGGGCTCTCGGCGCTGGGGCTGCTGCCCTGGTGGGTGACCCTGGCGATCCTCGTCCGCGAGCTGGGGGTCACCCTGCTGCGGTTCTGGGTGATCCGGCACGGCGTCATCGCCTCCAGTCGGGGCGGCAAGGCCAAGACCGTCGTCCAGGCGCTGGCCATCGGGCTCTACCTCATGCCGCTGACCGGGGTGCTCGCCTCGGTGCGCTGGTGGTTCATGGGCGTCGCGCTGGTGCTCACCCTGGTCACCGGGTTCGACTACGTGGTGCGGGCGCTGCGGCTGCGCCGCACGAGTGCCCGGGCGATGAAGGCCGCCGCCGCGCGCCGGGCCGCCGCGGGCGGTCCGCCCGGCGAACGCCGTACCGACCGGGCCGCGTGAGCGCAGCCGAGGACGTCCTGGCCGCCCTGGCCCGGCGCGGGGAGAGCGTCGCTGCCGCCGAGTCGCTGACCGCCGGCCTGTTCTGCGCCACCCTGGCCGGGGTGCCCGGTGCCAGCGCGGTGCTGCGCGGGGGAGCGGTGGTCTACGCGACCGACCTGAAGGCCACCCTCGCCGGGGTGGACCCCGACCTGCTCGCCCGGGTCGGCCCGGTGGCCCCGGAGACCGCGGCCGCCCTGGCCGAGGGCATCGCCGACCGGTGCGGCGCGACGTGGGGCGTGGGCCTCACCGGGGCTGCCGGCCCCGACCCGGTCGACGAGCATCCGCCCGGCACGGTGTTCGTGGGCCTGGCCGGGCCCGACGGGACGACGGTCGAGCGGCTCGCGCTCACCGGTGACCGGGCCGCAGTGCGCACCGGCACGGTCGAGGCTGCCCTGCGTCTCCTGCTCACCCGTCTGGGCTGACCGGGAGGGAACGTCCCCCCCTGCCCACGGCGTTACGCCAGGAGCGGACGACGTCCCGGCCGGCAGGTCGGCGGGGGTGCATCCGCGTACCGTGGGTGCACGGCGACCAGGGGGTCCCACCTCCTGCGGAGCCGTCGTGCACGACCAGACAGGAGACGGCCATGACGCTGCTGCGCACCCAGCTCGGCGACACACTGCGCGGCCACCGGCTGAGCCAGCGCCGCACCCTGCGCGACGTCTCCGGCGCGGCCCGGGTCAGCCTCGGGTACCTCTCGGAGGTCGAGCGCGGGCAGAAGGAGGCCTCCTCCGAGCTGCTGGCCTCGATCTGCGACGCCCTCGACGTCGGGCTCGCCGACCTGCTCGCCCAGGTGAGCCAGGAGCTGCGGCACGCCGACGGCGACCAGCTGCGCCCGGTCGCCCCCGCGCCCGAGGCCCCGGTGGCAGAGCCGGCCCTGGCGCTCGTCGGTGCCGACGCCCCGCGCACCGCCCGCCGTCGCGGCGCCGTCGCGCTGGCTGCCTAGCCCACCAGCCGGACGGCGAGGTCCGGATCGAACTGGCCCGAGACCGTGCCCGCGCCGATCCCGCAGTCGCCGTCGGACTCCCCGGGCGGCTTGATCCACAGCAGGGCCAGCACGTCGTCCCCGAGCCCGGGGTCGGTGGTCGGCGGCGCGCCGACCCGCTGGCCGTCGGGGTTGCACCAGTCCCGGGTGCCGGTGCCGTTGCGGCTGGTGTCCACGACCAGGTCCAGCTGCTGGCCCGTCTCCCTGGCCAGCGCGCGGGCGGTCTCCCGGCCGAAGGCCACCGCGGTGTCGGTGTCGGTGTAGGCCGAGACGCCCAGGGCGATGCCGTCGGCATCGGCGATGCCGGAGGCCACCAGCCGGTCGGCCAGCTCGTGGGCGTCGATGGACCAGTTCGCGGCCGAGCCGTCCAGGAAGACCTCGGACCGGGGAGCCGAGTCGGCGAGCACCGCGGTGGCGTCGGCCAGCAGGGCCTCGCGCTCGGCGACCTGCTCGTCGTCCAGGCAGTCGAAGTGCACCAGCGAGTCCGGCTCCAGGACGACCACCGCCCGCCGGGTGCCGATGCCCTCGGCGAACGACCGGATCCAGGAGCGGTAGGCCGCGGCGTCCTCGGCGCCGCCGGAGGAGTACTGCCCGCAGTCGCGGTCGGGGATCGCGTAGGCGACCACGACCGGGGTCGCGCCGGTGATCGAGGCCTGGTCGACGTAGGCGTCCACCTGGGCGCCGACCTCGGCGGTGGGCTCGGTGAACCAGCGGGCCACCGGCCGGTCGGCCAGCCCGGCGAGGACCGCCGGCGTGCGACCGTCCCCGGGGTGCTCGGCGACCCACTGCACGGCCTGGGCGTCGGGGTTGCCGAACAGCCGCGCGCCGGGGCCCAGCGTGGGGGCGTCGCCGCCGGCGAGCTGGCGGAGCTCGAAGGGCGCGGTGTCGGGCCGGGTGAGCACCCAGCCGGTCACGAGCAGGGCGAGGGACAGCACGGCGACGATCACGCGGCGCACCATGGGGTCCTCCTCACCGTGGCGCGACGGTGCCGGCCAGCCCGCTCACGCTAGGTCGCCGTCGGCCCGACGTCGCCACCCCGGCGGGTGACACACCCCGGTCGGGTGGCCGCGACACGACGCACGGCACGGCCGGATGTCCTTGACCCTGTGTGAGCGGGATGGGACACAGTGTGTGTGCATCCGCTCCCGCTGCCCGACCGGTACAGCCCGCGCTCCACCGCCGAGGCGCCCGCGCTCAGCGCGGTCCCGGCGCCGGTGGTCGACGACGTCCCCGCCGGGACGCACGGCACCATCGTGCTGGAGGGCCTGCCGCTGCTGCGCCGTCCCGAGGTGGCGCCGCTGCGCCCGGCCGGACCCGAGCACCAGGCCGGTGCGCACACGCGCTCGGGCAACGCCATGGGCCGCACCCGGCGCGGCCTGCTCGCCGGTGCCGCGGTGGCGTTCGCCGAGCACGGCCTGCGCCGGGCGACCATGCAGCACGTGGCCGCCGCGGCCGGCGTCGCCAAGGCCACCCTCTACAACCACTTCCGCACCAAGGACGACGTCGCCGCCGCCCTGCTGGAGGCCGAGCTGGACCGGCTCACCGCGCTGGCCGCCGCCGGCCCCCGCGGCAGGGCGCTGGTGGGGCTGGCCGAGGAGGTCGCCGACCACGCGGTGCTCCGCCGGCTCGCCGAGACCGAGCCCGAGCTGCTGGCCCGGCTGCTCTGCGCGGTGGACGACGACGCGCTGACCGACCGGTTGGCCGGGGCGTTGCGGCTGGACCGGGGCGGTGCCGGGCTGGTCCTGCGCTGGCTGGTCGGCCTGGCCTGCCGCCCCGGGACGACCCTGGACCGGGCCCGGCAGGCCGACGCCCTGGACCGCGCCCTCTGACCGCTCCCACCCGACCGGGGTCCGTGGGACATTCGTCGGCACCCGCCCCGTCGACCCCGGAGTCCCGCCCATGCGCTACCTGTTCCGGCCGCCGGCCACGGAGGCCGCGGCCCTGCTGCACCTCCCGTGGGGGGAACCGCTGGCCGAGTGGGACCCCGCGCTGCTCCTCGACGTCCCCCAGCGGGGCATCTCGCGGCACGTGGTGCGCTTCGTGGCCACCGAGGGCCGGGTCTACGCGCTGAAGGAGATCGCCGAGCCGCTGGCCCGGCGGGAGTACGCGCTGCTCGGGGAGTTCGAGGCCGAGGGGCTGCCCTCGGTGTCGGTGCTGGGCATCTGCGTGGACCGGCCGGGGGAGCAGGAGGCGATCCTGGTGACCCGGTACCTGGAGTACTCGATGTCCTACCGGCACCTGTTCTCCAGCCCGCGCAGCCAGCACTCGACCTCCCAGCTGCTGGACACCCAGGTGGTGCTGCTGGTGCGGCTGCACCTGGCGGGGGTGTTCTGGGGCGACTGCTCGCTGTCGAACACCCTCTTTCGGCCCGACGGGGACGGCCTGACCGCCTACCTGGTCGACGCCGAGACCGCCGAGCGCCGTCCCGAGCTGTCCTCCCGGATGCGCGAGCACGACGTGGAGCTGGCCCGCGAGCGGGTCGGCGCCGAGCTGATGGACCTGCAGTTCGGCGGTCTGCTGGCCCCGGACATCGACCCGCTCGAGGTGGCCGACGCGCTGCCCGAGCGGTACGCCGCGCTGTGGGACGCGGTGACCCGCGAGGAGGTCTTCCGGCTCGACGAGCAGCGCTACCGGGTGGCCGAGCGGCTGCAGTGGATCAACGACCTGGGCTTCGACGCCGGCGAGGTCGAGCTGGTGCACACCCCCGAGGGCGCCCGGCTCCGGGTGCAGACCCGGGTCGCCGAGCCGGGCCAGAACCGCCGCGAGCTGTTCCGGCTGACCGGGCTGGAGGTGCAGGAGAACCAGGCCCGCCGGCTGCTCAACGACCTGCGCAGCTACCGGGCGTGGCTGGAGCAGAAGGAGGGACGACCAGTGCCGGAGTCCGTGGCCGGGCACCGGTGGATCGCCGAGGTCTACCTGCCCGTGGTCGAGGCCATCCCGCCGCACCTGGTCGGCCGGCTCGCCCCGGCCCAGGTCTTCCACGAGGTGCTCGAGCACCGCTGGTTCCTCTCCGAGGAGGCCGGCGTGGACGTCGGGACGACGGCGGCACTGCGCTCCTACCTGGACCACGAGCTCCCCAAGACCCCGGCGGACATGACCACCCCGTCGGTCCTCGCCGCCCCTCCGGTCTGACGCCCCGGGGGCCGATCGGCATCGCCGTCCGGGACGGTCGGCGACACCGTCGATGGGGCTCGACCAGGGCGTTCACATCGACCTGGACACGAACTGGCAACGGCCTGGCCTTCGGCTTGACTCGCTCTTTGACCTGGGTCACAGTCCCTGGACCGGGTGAAGATCATCCACCAGCCGGACCGTCGCGGCCCCCGGGTCGCTCGACGCCAACGGAGGCGGTTGCAGGGTGTCTGACAGCGTTGTCCACACGGGTCGGGAGCGGCGGAGTGCCGCGTCCGGCCGCCGAGCCCGGCGGGCCCTGGGGGCCACGGCCGCCGCCGTCGTCCTGGCGTCGGGGCTGGCCGCCTGCGGCGGCGGGGGGTCGGGGACCCCCGAGTTGATCTGGTACACCAACCCCGACTCCGGCGGGCAGGCCGAACTCGCCGCCCGGTGCACCGAGGCCGCGGGTGGGGCCTACACGATCACCACGTCGGTGCTCCCGCGGGAGTCCTCGGCGCAGCGCGAGCAGCTGGTCCGCCGGTTGGCGGCCAACGACGCGTCGATCGACATCATGAGCCTGGACCCGCCGTTCATCCCCGAGTTCGCCCAGGCCGGCTTCCTGGCCCCGGTGCCCGAGGACGTCGCCGAGCGGGTGACCACCGACGTGGTGGCCAGCGCGATCGAGGGGTCCACCTGGGACGGCGAGCTCGTCACCGTGCCGTGGTGGGCCAACACCCAGCTGCTCTGGTACCGCACCTCGGTCGCCGAGGCCGCCGGGCTGGACATGACCCAGCCGGTCACCTGGGACCAGATCATCACCGCCGCCCAGGACCAGGACCGCCTGATCGGCGTCCAGGGCATCCGCGCGGAGGCGCTGACCGTGTGGTTCAACGCCCTCATCGAGAGCGCCGGTGGCTCGATCATCGCGGAGAACTCCACCGACCCCGAGCAGATCCAGCTCGGCCTGACCTCCGACGCCGGGGTCCGCGCGACCGAGGTCATGCGGGACATCTCGAACTCCGGTCAGGTGGGCCCGGCGCTCTCCACGGCCAACGAGGACTCCACCGCCACCGGCTTCGAGTCCGACCAGGCCGGCTTCATGGTCAACTACCCGTTCGTCTACGCCCGGGCACTGGCTGCCGTCGAGGGCGGCACGCTGGACCAGTCCGCGGTGGACGACTACGGCTGGGCGGTCTACCCCCAGGTCGACGAGGGCACCGACGCCGCCCCGCCCTACGGCGGGATCAACCTGGGCGTGGGTGCCTACAGCGAGCACACCGACCTGGCCTACGAGGCCACCGAGTGCATCACCTCGACGGAGAACCAGGCCTTCTACTTCGTCAACGACGGCAACCCGGCGTCGGACACCGCGGTCTACGACGACCCGGCCGTGCTCGAGGACTTCCCGATGGCGCCGACCATCCTGCAGTCGCTGGAGCAGGCAGCTCCCCGCCCGCAGACCCCGTACTACAGCGAGGTCTCCGGCGGCCTGCAGCGCGAGTACCACCCGACGGCCTCCGTCGACCCCTCCAGCACGCCGCAGGCGGCGACGGAGCTCATCGAAGCGGTCCTGCGTAAGGAGCAGCTGTTGTGACCACGACCCAGGCGCCCACCGGGGCGCGCACCGGGGCCTCGGCCCCGGCGCCGGTGAAGAAGCAGGTCAGCGACCGGGCGAAGGCCGAGCGCAAGCTCGGCTGGATGCTGGCGGGGCCGGCGATGGCGGTGATGCTGCTGGTCACCGCGTACCCGATCGCCCAGGCCGTCTACGACTCGCTCTTCGACTACCGGCTCACCGACCCGGAGAACCGCTCCTTCACCGGGCTGAGCAACTACGTGGTGGTGCTCACCGACCAGCTGTGGTGGCAGTCGGTGGGGGTGACCCTGCTGATCACGCTGATCACCGTGGCCGTCGAGCTGGTCCTCGGCTTCGCCCTGGCGATGGTGATGAACAAGGCGCTGAAGGCCATCCGGCCGTTCCTGCGGGCGGTCATCCTCATCCCCTACGCGGTCATCACCGTGGTGTCCGCGTTCGCCTGGCAGTTCGCCTTCGACATCAACACCGGGTTCGTCAACAGCTGGTTCGCCTGGCTCCCCGGGGTCAGCGCCGAGACCGACTGGTTCGGTGACTTCGGGACGTCGCTGTTCGTCATCTGCCTGGCCGAGATCTGGAAGACCACGCCCTTCATCTCGCTGCTCCTGCTGGCCGGTCTCGCCCAGGTGCCCGAGGTCCTCCAGGAGGCCGCGCAGGTCGACGGCGCCACCTGGTGGCAGCGGATGCGTCGGGTGACCATCCCGAACATGAAGGCCGCGATCATGGTCGCGCTGCTCTTCCGCACCCTGGACGCCTTCCGCGTCTTCGACTCCATCTTCGTGATGACGGCGGGGGCCAACGGCACCGAGACGGTGTCCTTCCTCGCCTACCGGCAGACGATCTCCCGGCTGGAGATCGGTCTCGGGTCGGCGGTCTCGGTCCTGTTGTTCCTCGCGGTCGTCCTGATCGCGTTCATCTTCATCAAGGGGTTCAAGGTGGACCTGTCCCAGGCGAGGGGTGACGGCTGATGTCGACCAAGGAGAAGACCTGGTGGTACGTCGCCGGCATCGCGATCGCGCTGTACGCGCTCTTCCCGATCGCCTGGATCGTGTCCCTGTCGTTCAAGGCGCCGAGTGACCTGGCCAACGGGTCGTTCCTGCCCACGGCGTTCTCGGGGGAGAACTACGCGCTGATCCTCAACGGCGATGCCAGCAGCCTGTTCCTACCGGCGCTGCGCAACAGCTTCGGCATCTGCCTGATCGCCACGTTCATCAGCGTGTTCCTGTCGATGTTCGCCGCCTACGCGATCGCCCGGCTGGACTTCCCCGGCAAGAAGCTGATCCTCGGCACCGCGCTCGGGGTGGCGATCTTCCCGGTGATCTCGATCGTCACGCCGCTGTTCAACCTGTGGCGCCAGATCGGGCTCTACGACACCTGGCCCGGGCTGATCATCCCGTACCTGTCGCTGACCCTGCCGCTGTCGATCTGGACCATGTCGGCGTTCTTCCGCGAGATCCCGTGGGAGATGGAGCAGGCCGCGCAGGTTGACGGCGCGACCACCTGGCAGGCCTTCCGCAAGGTGATCGTCCCGCTGGCCGCCCCCGGTGTCTTCACCACGGCGATCATCGCGTTCTTCATCGCCTGGAACGACTTCGTCTACGGCATCTCGCTCACCTCGACCGGCGCCTCCCGCCCGGTCCCGGCAGCGCTGGGCCTGTTCTCCGGTGCCTCGCAGTTCGAGGACCCCACCGGCGCGATCGCCGCAGCAGCGGTCATCGTGACCATCCCCGTCGTGATCCTGGTGCTGGTCTTCCAGCGTCGGATCGTCGCCGGTCTCACCAACGGCGCCGTCAAGGGCTGACCGGCCCGTCCCCTCAGCCCGACCACCACACTCCCAGGAGTCCACGATGGCCTCGATCGAGATGCGTAACATCGTCAAGAAGTACGGCGACGGGTTCCCCGCCGTGAACGACATCAGCCTGGACATCGCCGACGGCGAGTTCATGATCCTGGTCGGCCCGTCCGGCTGCGGGAAGTCCACCCTGCTGCGGATGATCGTCGGCCTGGAGGACATCACGTCCGGCGACATGGTCATCGGCGGGGAGCGGGTGAACGACAAGGCCCCCCGCGACCGCAACCTGTCGATGGTCTTCCAGAACTACGCGCTCTACCCGCACATGAGCGTCTACGAGAACATCGCCTTCCCGCTGCGGCTGGCCAAGACCCCCGACGACAAGGTGGACCGCCTGGTCAAGGAGGCCGCCGACGTCCTGGAGCTGCACGAGCACCTCGAGCGCAAGCCGGCCAACCTCTCCGGTGGCCAGCGCCAGCGGGTGGCCATGGGCCGGGCCATCGTCCGGCAGGCCGAGGCGTTCCTCTTCGACGAGCCGCTGTCGAACCTGGACGCCAAGCTGCGCGGCCAGATGCGCACCGAGATCGCCCGGCTGCAGCGCCGGCTGGGCATCACCACGGTCTACGTCACCCACGACCAGACCGAGGCGATGACCCTCGGCGACCGGGTGTGCGTGCTGCGCAAGGGCTCCATCCAGCAGGTGGCCTCCCCCCGGGAGCTCTACGAGCAGCCGGTCAACCTGTTCGTGGCCGGGTTCATCGGCTCCCCGCCGATGAACTTCCTGCCCGCGACCGTGGAGGGCAGCACGCTGCAGACGCCCTTCGGGCCGATCGAGCTCGACGAGCGTCGGGCCGCCGCCGTCGCCGGCCGCGACCTGCTGCTGGTGGGCATCCGGCCGGAGTACTTCGAGGACGCGTCCCTGGTCGACGAC
Organism: Geodermatophilaceae bacterium NBWT11; assembly: GCA_014218215.1. NCBI lineage: Bacteria > Bacillati > Actinomycetota > Actinomycetes > Geodermatophilales > Geodermatophilaceae > Geodermatophilaceae bacterium NBWT11. Next base: position 623,928 of record CP043652.1, on the reverse strand, counting down.
GCCAAGAAGCCGCTGGGCTCGACCTTCACCGCCCGGGTCGACGTCACCGAGTGGCTGGGGGACCAGCAGTACGCCTACATCCCCTACGAGGCGCCGGAGAAGATCCGCACCCACCTGCAGGAGCTCTCCCGCGAGCTGGACAGCGAGGAGCTGCGCACCCAGGCGATCGTGTCCATCGACGCGACCAGCCGCATCCGCGAGGGTCGGGACGCCGACTTCTGGCTGGACAGCCGCAAGGTGCACGTCTTCGACCCCGAGTCCGGGGAGAACCTCACCCGGGACGCCGAGGCCGGTGCGGCACTGACCCAGATGGCCAATGAGGACCGCGAGGAGCAGGTGGCCGAGGCCGCCGGTGGACTCACCGGGGAGCGCTCCAGCGGCGCTGCCTGACCCGACACACCCGACGGGGGCCCCGGACCGTGGCGGTCCGGGGCCCTCGTGGTGTCCGGGGATCACCCCCGGGCGGCAGCCAGCTCGTCGCGGGTGGGCGGGTCCGCGCCCACCCGGGTGCAGCACAGCGCAGCGACCAGGGACGCGTCGGCGACCACCCGGGCGAGCAGGTCGTCGGCCACCCCGTCCAGCGCCGCCCGGGTGGTGACACCGGCGTCCAGCAGGCCGGTGAGGAACCCGGCGGCGAGGGAGTCCCCGGCGCCGACCGTGTCGGCGACGGTGACCGTGGGCGGGGTGTGCCGCAGCAGGGGCCGGCCCGGGCGGGCGACCCGCAGCGGGGCGCCACCGTCGGTGAGCAGCAGGACCCCGGGGCCGGCGTCGGCCCACCGCTGCGCGGCCTCGTCCAGGTCGGTGGTGTCGGGCTCGAGCCAGGCGAGGTCCTCGGCACTGACCTTGACCACGTCGGCGACGGCCAGCAGCCGGGACAGCCGGGCGCGGACGTCGGCAGCGGTGTTGCCGAACCCCTCGGCCAGCGCGGCCCGGATGTTGGGGTCGACGCTGACCAGGGCCGACCCGTCGGCGTGCAGCCGCTCGGCGAGGCCGGCGATCGCCTCGCACCCCGGCGCCGTCCACGAGGAGATCGACCCGACGTGCAGGGCCCGGCTCCCCTCGGGCCACGCCACGTCGAGCTCGTCGTCGGTCCACTGCCAGTCGGCCGCGCCCAGCACGTGGAAGCCGTAGTCGGCCGACCCGTCGGGGCCCAGGCCGACCACGGCCAGGCTGACCGGGTCGCCGGAGTCCACCGATCGGGAGAGGTCCACCCCGGACAGCTCGGCGTGCCGGCGCAGGTTGCCCGCCAGTGGGCCGGTGCCGAACCGGGCCAGCAGGTGCACCGGGTGCCCGAGCCGACCGGCGGCGACCGCGACGTTGAGCGCGTTGCCCCCCGGGCGGGCGACGAACCGGGGGGCCGTGCCCTCGGGTCCGGCGTCGGCCGTGGGGTCGGGGATGAGGTCGACGACCAGCTCGCCGAGGACGGTCAGCACGCCCGCGACCCTAGCGGCGGCGGCCCCGCGGGGTGCCGTGTTGCCGCACGGGGGTGGTGTGCTGGGACGATGGGGTACGACGTCGTCGCCCGCGGCGTGTGTCGTCCGCTCCGGACGGCGCGCACCGGACCAGGAGGAACCATGCCCAACCCGTTCGTGAAGCTGTGGAAGTACCTGACGGCGTCGGCCAACGCGCAGATCGACGAGCGCGCCGACCCCAAGATCCAGATCGCCCAGGCCATCGAGGGCGAGCAGAACCGGCACCAGTCGCTGGCCAACCAGGCCGCCGCGGTGCTGGGCAACCAGCGCCAGCTGGAGATGCGCCTGAACCGCCAGCTCGGTGAGGTCGAGCAACTGCAGGGATCGGCCCAGCAGGCCCTCGCGCTGGCCGACCAGACCCGCGCCAAGGGCGACGAGGCCAAGGCCGCCGAGTACGAGAACGCCGCCCAGGCCTTCGCCACCCAGCTGGTCGCCGCCGAGCAGGGCGTCGAGGACCTCAAGCGCAGCCACGACGAGGCCCTGCAGGCCGCCGAGCAGGCCAAGGGCGCCGTCGAGCAGTCCCGCATGCGGCTGCAGACCATCCTGGCCGAGCGCACCAAGCTGCTCTCCCAGCTCGAGCAGGCCAAGATGCAGGAGCAGGTGTCGGCCTCGATCAAGAGCGTCAACGAGCTGTCGGCGCCGGGCAACACGCCCAACCTGGGCGAGGTCCGCGACAAGATCGAGCGCCGCTACGCCAACGCGCTCGGCCAGGCCGAGCTGGCCCAGAACTCCGTCGAGGGCCGCATGCTCGAGGTGCAGAAGGCGACCCTGGACGTCGCCGGCGCCTCGCGGCTGCAGCAGATCCGCTCCGGCATGGCCGGCGGGCAGGGTGGCCAGCAGGCCGTCACCGGGGGCACCCAGCCCGCCGGCGCGATCGAGCAGGGCACCCCGCAGGCCCAGCCGACCGAGCAGCCCGCCGCCCAGCCGGTGCAGCGCCCCGAGACCCACGGCGCCTGAGCTGAGCAGCTCCTCCGCCGGGGGAGACCCCACACCGACCGCCGGTCCCGCCGCTCGCACGCGGCAGGGCCGGCGGTCGGCGCGTGTGCGGCTGGCGGTCCTCTCGGTCCTCTACCGGCTCCTCGGGCTCGCCGCCTGCGTCGTCCTGACGCTGCAGGTGGGTGTGCAGGACGGCGTCGAGGGCGGTGAGGTGTTCTGGGGGGTGTGCTCCCTGGTGTTCCTCGCCGTCGTCGTCGCCGGGGTGCTGCGGGTGCACCGGCTGAGCCACCCGCCGCTGCTGCGGCCCTCGTCCGCGCCGTTGCCGCCGGAGACCAGCCGGGCCGCCGACACCGTGCGTCGGCTGCGCACCCGGGACGTCGAGCTGGCAGGCCACGCCGGCCGGCTGGGTCGCGACCTCGACGTCGACTGGGTCGGGGTGGCCGCCTCGGTGGAGGTGCTGCACCGGCTGGCCGACGGCGTCGTGGCGGTCGAGGCGACCGGTGACCCGGCGCAGACCGGGCCCACCGTGGACCGGCTGGTCGCCCGGCTGCACGACGGCGTCACCGCGCACGACCGGCTCACCCGGGCCGCCGCCGAGGCCGTCGCCGGTGACCCGGCTGCCCGGCGTCGGCTGCCGGCGGCCGCCGAGCAGCTGGCCGGCACCACCCGTGGGCTGGCCCGGACCGTCTAGTAGCGCGCCCGGCGGGGCTCGGTGCCCGGCTGGCCGGTGCGGGCCCGCGGGACCGGGGCCGGGGTCGCCTGGCAGCGGGGGCACCACCAGGTGACCCGCTCCTGCAGGTCCGGGCCCTGGTCCCCGAGCAGGATCGTCGTGCGGCAGCGCCGGCAGGGGCGGCCCTTGCGGCCGGCCACCCAGTGGTCCTGGCCCCGCCGGGTGTCGCCGGTGGTGCTCTGCTCGGGCCGGTCGCGGTTGGCCAGCATGAGGGAGCGCCCGCGCTCCACCAGCCCGGGCAGGTCGGGGACGTCGGCCACCCGCGCCCAGGGGTTCACCCCGCACAGGAAGAGCGTCTCGACCTTGTAGAGGTTGCCCAGCCCGGCGAGGTTGCGCTGGTCGAGGATCGCGACGCCGATCTGCTCGTCGGGCTGTGCTCGCAACCGGCGCAGCGCCTCCTCGAGGTCCCAGTCCGGGCCGAGCACGTCGGGCCCGAGGTGACCGACGACCGAGGCCTCGTCGCTGGTGCGCACCATCGCCATGTCGTGCAGCCGGTAGCCCACGCACTCCCACTCGGGGGTGGTGAAGACCGCCCGGATGCTGAACGCCGGCCCGCCCCGCCACCGGGCGCCCGGCCGGTAGACGTGCCAGCTGCCGTCCATCCGGTAGTGCGTGCGCAGCGTCCGGCCGTCGGCGAAGCGGATGAGCATGTGCTTGCCGCGCGGCACCACCTCGGTGACCGTGGCCCCGGCCAGGTCGATCTCGGCCAGCTGGGGCACCCGCAGCTCGCCCCGGACGAGCGTGGCCCCGTGCAGGGCGGCGTGCATCCGCTTCGCCGCCAGCCAGACGGTGTCTCCTTCGGGCACGTCGTCCATGATCGCGGTTGCGGACGCTGTGAGCCCCCTGACACCGGGGAAGGAGACGAGGTCTCTCAACGCTGAGGCATCTCGTGCGCACACGATTCCAGGGCAACGCGGTGGCCGGGCTCCCCGAGCCGGTGACCGTGACGGCTGCCCGCACCGTCCGCCCCGACCGCCGGGAGGCGTTCGAGGCCTGGGCGAGCGACGTGCAGGAACTGGCGGCCACGTTCCCGGGGTTCCTGGGCTCCTCCACCCTGCGGCCCGGCGACGCGGGCGACGAGTACCACCTGGTCTACCGGTTCGCCGATGCCGCCTCGCTCGCCGGCTGGGAGGAGTCCCCGGAGCGGGCCGCCCAGCTGCAGCGGGTGCACGACCTCGTGGTGGACGAGCAGTTCGCCCGGGTCGAGGGCCTGCACGGCTTCTTCGCCCGGCCCCCGCAGCCCGCACCGGCCTGGAAGCTGGTGCTGCTGACCGTGCTCGGGGTCTTCCTGCTGACGTCGACCTTCCACCTGCTGGTCCAGCCCCTGGTGGCGGACTGGCCCTGGCCGCTCCGGCTGCTGATCTCCGCGGTCATCGTGGTCACCGGGCTGCGCTTCGTCGTCATGCCGGCGCTCACCCGGGTCACGGCGGGCTGGCTGCGGCCCAGCTGACGGCGTCCGGTCGGCTGGGGGAGGCTGGAGACGTGCCCCGCCGTCGTCCGCCCGCTCCGGACACCCACCCGGTCACCGTCACCGCGGCGCGCCAGGTGCGCCCGGAGCAGGTCCAGGAGTTCGAGGCCTGGGCCGCGGAGATCATGGCCCTGGCCGCCACGTTCCCCGGCCACCTGGGCTCGACCCTGTTGCGCCCGGGGCCGGGCAGCTCGGAGTACCACCTGGTCTACCGGTTCCACGACCGCGAGGCGCTCGCCGGTTGGGAGCGCTCGCCGCAGCGGCACGAGGCGCTGGGTCGGGCCGGGGCCATGGTGGACCGGTCGCGCTACAGCAGGGTGAGCGGCCTGGAGAGCTTCTTCACCGCCCCCGACCGGGCCGACGGTCCCTCCCGGCTGCGGCTGACCCTGCTGACGGTGGCCGTGGTGCTCGCGCTGCAGCTGGTGGTGCAGGCCGTGGTCGCCCCGCTGGTGGCGCACTGGCCGTTAATGCTGCGGGCGCTGTTCTACGCCGTCGTGCTGGTGCTGGCCCTGGGGTACGTGTGCATGCCGTTCCTCACCCGGCGGCTGGCCCGCTGGTTGCGGCCCCGCGGCAGGTGAGTCGACGAGTCGACATGCCGACTCGTCGACTCAGCCGCGCAGCCGCAGCCCGCGGGGGGTGGCGGAGAACCCGGCGGCCTGCAGCGCCGCCGACAGCGGGGTCGGCTCGTGCACCGAGGCGCCGTCGGCCTTCTGCACGACCATGCGGCCCAGCGCCCCGGCCGCGGCGGCGTTGGACAGCGCCGTGGCCGCCTCCTTGAGGGCCACCTCGTCCTCGGTCCACGACAGCAGCGTCTTCCCGCCGCGCTCGACGTAGAGCACCAGCTCCCCGTCGACCAGGACCACCAGCGCGCCGGCCTTGCGACCCGCCCGGTGACCGGTCTGGCCGCGCTTCTTCCCGGCCGGAGCGCCCTCGCCGAGGTCGACGGCCTCGTCGGCACCGTCACCGGAGGGTGCCTCGCCCGGGGCACCTCCCACGGTCCGCTCGGGCCAGGGCAGAGCCGCGCCGTAGACGTTGGCCGGGTCGGTGGCGGCGAGCACCACCGCCGGGGTGGGGGTGCGGTCGGGGGTGGCGAAGCTGCGCAGCCGGTCGATCGAGCCCGGGGTGCCGAACTGCGCGGCCCCGAGCGTCTCCACGAAGTACCCGCGGCGGGCCCGGCCGTTCTCCTCGTAGGCCCGCAGGATCGGGTAGACCGCGCTGAAGCCGCCGAGCACCTGCTCGGCCATCACCGCGCCGCGGGTGAGCACGCCGTGCCGTTCCAGCAGCGACTCGGTGCGGGCGTTGTTGCGCTTGGTGGAGTTCGTCTCCAGGTCGGGCAGCCGGGACCAGCGGCCGGCCACCATGGGCGGCCCGCTGCGGGTGGGCATGGCCGGGCGACCGACGCGGGTGCGGCCGTACCGGGTGCGGTCCAGCCGCGGTCGTGGGGGAGCGGCCGCCTTCTTGTGCGCACCGCCCCCGGCGAGGCGGGCCCGCAGCGGGGCCAGCGTGTCGTTGGTCAGCCCGCCGGACCACACCAGGTCCCACACGACCTCGGCGAAGGCCTGGTCGTCGGTGGCGCCCACCCGGTCGGCGAGCCCGCGGAAGAACAGCGCCTGGCCGCCGGCGAGCTCCTCCAGCACCTGCCAGCCCACCCCGCCCTCGTCCTGGGCGCCCAGCGGGGGCTCGGGCAGCAGCAGCGACGCGAGGTCGGCCGGCACCAGGGTGATCCAGCCGTCCCCGGCGGCCAACCCGCCCGCACCGGCCCAGAGGACCTCCCCCGCGCTGGTCAGCTCGTCGAGCATCCCCGGCTGGTAGCCCTGCACCCGCGAGGGCAACACCAGGGACTCCAGCGCCGAGGCGGGCACCAGTGCCCCGGCGAGCTGCTCGACCACCGCCAGCACGCCATCCACCCCGCGCATCCGGCTGCCGACCGACTGCCAGGACGGGGTGTACCGGGCCAGCGTCTCGATCGGGACCGGCTCGACCTCCTGGCGCAGCTTGGCCAGGCTGCGCCGGCGGATCGAGCGCAGCACCTCGGCGTCGCACCACTCCTGGCCGACCCCGCCGGGCCGGAACTCACCGGTCACCACCCGGCCGGTGCCGACCAGCCGCTGGATGGTCGTGGTCACCACGGCCACACCCAGCCCGAGCCGGTCGGCCACCTCGCCGGGGACGAAGGGCCCGTGGGTGCGGGCGTAGCGACCCACGAGGTCGCCCAGCGGGTCGGCCACCGGCTCGGTGAACACCTCGGGCACCCCGACCGGGAGGGCGGTGCCCAGGGCATCGCGGAACCGCCCGGCGTCCTCGATCGCGATGAACCGGTCGGCCCCGGCGATCCTGACCCGCAGCGCCCGGCGGGAGGCGACCAGCTCGTCCAGCCACTCCTGGGAGACCCCGCGCGGGGCTGCCTCGGCGGCACTCAGGTCCCCGACCACCCGCAGCAGGTCCGCCGCGGTGTCCACGTCGCGGGGGTGCCGGTCGGTGGGCAGCCGCTGCAGCTCGGCCTCGATCTCGGTGAGCGCATCGCCGTCGAGCAGCTCGCGCAGCTCGGAGCGGCCGAGCAGCTCGGCCAGCAGCCCGGTGTCCAGCGCCAGGGCCTGGGCCCGGCGCTCGGCCAGCGGGGCGTCGCCCTCGTAGATGAACTGGCCCACGTAGCCGAAGAGCAGGGACTGGGCGAACGGCGACGCGGACTGGGTCTGCACGTCGGCCATCCGCACCCGCCGGGAACGGACGTCGCTCATCAGCTCGACCAGTCCCGGCACGTCGTAGACGTCCTGCAGCACCTCCCGGACCGCCTCGAGGGTGATCGGGAAGGAGGAGAACTCGCTCGCCACGCTGAGCAGCTGGGCCGCGCGCTGGCGCTGCTGCCACAGCGGGGTGCGCCGCCGGGGGTCGCGTCGGGGGAGCAGCAGGGCGCGCGCCGCACACTCCCGGAAGCGGCTGGCGAACAGCGCGGAGTTGCCGACCTCCTCGGTGACCTCGCGCTCCACGTCGTCGGGGTCGAGCAGGACCAGGTCGGCCTCGGGTGGCTCCCCGGTCGTGTCGGGCAGCCGCAGCACGATGCCGTCGTCGGCGTGCATGGAGGCGACGTCCACGCCGTACTTCTCCCGCAGCCGGGCGGCCAGCACCAGCGCCCAGGGGGCGTTGACCTGCGCGCCGAACGGGGAGTGCACGACGATCCGCCAGTCACCCAGCTCGTCCCGGAACCGCTCGACCAGCAGCGTGCGGTCGTCGGGCAGGTGCCCGGTGGCCGCCTTCTGCTCGGTCAGGTAGGCCTGCAGGTTCGCCGCACCCCAGTCGTCGAGCCCGGCCGCCTTGGCCCGTGCCAGGCCCGCGGCCGGGGTGGCGCCGCCGACCTCGCGGAGGAAGGCACCCAGCGCCCGGCCCAGCTCCAGCGGGCGGCCCAGCGTGTCCCCGTGCCAGAACGGCATCTTCCCGGGCTGCCCGGGAGCCGGGGTGACCAGCACCCGGTCGTGGGTGATCTCCTCGATCCGCCAGGAGGAGGAACGAGCAGGAAGACGTCGCCCACCCGGGACTCGTAGACCATCTCCTCGTCGAGCTCGCCGACCCGTCGCCCGCCGGTCTCCCCGCCGCCGGAGACGATGAAGACCCCGAACAGACCGCGGTCGGGGATGGTGCCGCCGCTGGTCACGGCCAGCCGCTGGGCGCCCTGGCGCGCGGTGAGGGTGTCGGTGATCCGGTCCCAGGTCAGCCGCGGGCGCAGCTCGGCGAAGGCGTCGGAGGGGTAGCGCCCGGCCAGCATGTCCAGCACGGCGTGCAGCGCCGAGTCCGGCAGCGAGGCGAAGGCCGCCGACCGGCGCAGAACCCCGGCCAGCTCGTCGACGGTGACCCCGCCGCCGGCCTCCGGGGGCACCGCGACGATGGCCACGATCTGCTGGGCGAGCACGTCGAGGGGGTTGCGCAGGTAGCGGATCGACTCGATCTCACCGGACTTCATCCGCTCGGCGACCACCGCCGACTGCACCAGGTCGCCGCGGAACTTCGGGAAGAGCACCCCGCGGCTGACCGCGCCGACCTGGTGCCCGGCCCGGCCGACCCGCTGCAGACCGGCGGCGACGTTCGGCGGTGACTCGACCTGGATGACCAGGTCGACCGCGCCCATGTCGATGCCCAGCTCGAGGGAGGAGGTGGCGACCACGGCCGGCAGCTGGCCGGACTTCAGCGCCTCCTCGACCACGGCCCGCTGCTCGCGGGAGACCGACCCGTGGTGCGCCGAGGCGACCGGCTTGGCGTCCGCCGGGAGGCCCCCGCCGGCGCCGGCCTGGGCCATCAGCTGGGCGGCGTCGGCCCCGGCGGGCACGGTGTCGCCGGTGGCGCGCTCGTAGGCCAGCTCGTTCAGCCGGCTGGTGAGCCGCTCGGCCAACCGACGGGAGTTGGCGAACACGATGGTGGAGCGGTGCTCCTCGATGAGGTCCAGCACCCGTTCCTCGACCGCGGGCCAGATCGACGTCCGTGGCTGCGAACCGGCGGCCGAGCCGTCCATCTCCCCGGTCGGCTGACCGAGCTGGCTCATGTCCTCCACCGGGACGACGACCGACAGGTCCCACTTCTTGGTCGACGGCGGCGCGACGACCTGCACCGGCCGGCCTCCGGCCAGGAAGGTGGAGACCTCGTCGATGGGGCGCACGGTGGCCGACAGCCCGATCCGCTGCGCGGGCTTGTCGAGGATCGTGTCCAGCCGGTCGAGCGTGACGGCCATGTGGGCGCCGCGCTTGCTCCCGCAGACCGCGTGCACCTCGTCGATGATCACCGTCTCGACCCCGCGCAGCGCCTCCCGCGCCTGGCTGGTCATCAGCAGGAACAGCGACTCCGGGGTGGTGATGAGGATGTCGGTGGGCCGGCGGGCGAAGGCCCGGCGCTCGTCGGCCGGGGTGTCACCGGACCGGATGCCCACGCTGATCTCCGGGCGGGGGAGCCCCAGCCGGGCCGCGGCCTGGCCGATGCCGGTCAGCGGCGCCCGCAGGTTGCGCTCGACGTCGACGGCCAGCGCCTTGAGCGGGGACACGTAGAGCACCCGGCACCGGGACTTCTCGTCCGCCGGGGCGGTGGTGGCCAGCCGGTCCAGCGACCACAGGAACGCCGCCAGGGTCTTCCCCGAGCCGGTGGGGGCGACCACCAGGGCGTGCTCGCCGCTGCTGATCGCCGTCCAGGCGCCCTCCTGGGCCGTCGTCGGACGGTCGAACGCGCCGGTGAACCAGGCCCGGGTGGGCTCGGAGAACCGGTCGAGGGCGGACGGGGCGGTGGGCACGTCCCCAGTGTCCACAGGGGTACGACAGTTCGCCCCCGGCGACGGCCGCCGTCCGGCCCCTGGAAACAGTCAGCGCTGTCGGTCACACTCGCCGCATGCGCTCCCACCTGTACGAGGCCGACCACGACGCCTTCCGGGACACCGCCCGGACGTTCCTGGAGAAGAACGTCGCGCCGTTCCACGGCCAGTGGGAGCGCGAGGGCATCGTGCCGCGCGAGGTGTGGACCGCCGGGGGCGCGCAGGGCCTGCTCGGGATGGACCTCCCGGAGGCGCACGGCGGCGGCGGGGTGCGCGACTTCCGGTACAACACCGTGCTCGGCGAGGAGCTGATGCGCATCGGTGCCTCCGGTGTCGGCTTCACCCTGCACAACGACGTCACCGGGCCCTACCTGCGCGACCTGGCGACCCCCGAGCAGCAGGAGCGCTGGCTGCCGCGGTTCTGCAGCGGCCAGCTGGTCAGCGCGATCGCGATGACCGAGCCGGGCACCGGCAGCGACCTGCAGGGCATCACCACGACCGGACGCAAGGACGGCGACGGGTGGGTGCTGAACGGGTCCAAGACGTTCATCACCAACGGGATCAACGCCGACCTGGTGATCGTCGTCGCCCGCACCGACCCCGACGCCCCGGCCTCCAAGGGCATCAGCCTGCTCGTCGTCGAGCGGGACATGCCCGGCTTCGCCCGGGGTCGCAACCTGGACAAGGTGGGTCTCAAGGCCCAGGACACCGCGGAGCTGTTCTTCACCGACGTCCGGGTGCCGGCGGAGAACCTGCTGGGCACCGAGAACCGGGGCTTCCTGCACCTGATGGAGAACCTGCCCCAGGAGCGCCTCTCGATCGCCGCCGGCGCGGTCGCGGCGGTGGAGACCGTGCTGGCCCAGACGGTGGAGTACGTGACCGGTCGGACGGCGTTCGGCAGGCCCGTCGGCAGCTTCCAGAACAGCCGTTTCGTCCTGGCCGAGCTGCAGACCGAGGCCACCATCGCCCGGGCCTTCGTCGACGAGTGCGTGCGCCAGCTCAACGCCGGGGAGCTCACCGCCACCGACGCCGCGATGGCCAAGTGGTGGACCACCGAGCTGCAGAACAAGACGGCCGACCGGTGCCTGCAGCTGCACGGCGGCTACGGCTACATGGACGAGTACCCGGTGTCCAAGGCCTGGCGCGACGCCCGCGTGCAGTCCATCTACGGCGGCACCAACGAGATCATGAAGGAGATCATCGGGCGGTCCATGGGGTTGTGAGGCCCCCCGCGCGGGGATGCACCCCGGCATGGACGCGATCGAGGAGTGGACGCAGGCCCAGGCGCGAGTCGTCGGGCTGGTCCGGGGGCTCGGCACCGAGCAGGCGGGCACCGCCGTCCCGGCGTGCCCGGACTGGACCGTGCGGGACCTGCTGTCCCACGTCGTCGGTGCCAACGTCGACGTCCTCGCCGGGCAGGAGCCCGACGAGCACGACCCGGTCTGGACGCAGTCGCACGTGGACCGTCGCGCCGG